>NZ_BAAAIJ010000026.1:0-4603 GCF_039526005.1 Arthrobacter flavus
GTTCTCAAACAACAGACACACCCGGCACCAAACAGAACCAAACAGTTCCATCATCGCTCCGGAGCAACTTTTCAAACTTACCCGAACCCGGAAGCTTTAGCAAATCAACATTGTCGTGATCTGCAGCTCAACCAAGCGGTCCCCCACCCATCATTCGCATGCCAGAAGCATGCCATTTCCAGGCTGTTTGTTAGGGGTCGGTCGCTATTTTTCCGCAGAAGCGGCGGCGACTTGTTCTACTTTACACACCAAATGGACCGTCACCAAATCGGCACTTTCGACATCATTTCCGACGCCGAAAACCCTTGCATTCCCCAGCACTGGCGCCGATTCGCATGCCCAACCGGTCCCTCATCAACGGTGAGCCGAGCCGGATGAGCGACCCTCAGCTACTGTGCCGTGCATCACCCAGAGTGTAGGTATTGTCAGCAAAGCCCTCGGCGGGGCCGCGGTGCGGGGTAGAAACTTCGGCGGCCAGGGAACAAGAACCTCAATCCCTGCCAGATCGCTCAGAACAGAGGAACCTTGCCTCGCCTCATGACTCGCCGGCAGGCTACCAACGACTAAACAATCACTCGATACATGGGCTTCTGTCCACACAATCCCTGGTAGGCATGATCTGGGGCAGCTCTGCGGCCGAGGTGCCTGCACTACTGCTGCACGGTTCCCGGCGCGCAGCTGACCCCGGATTCTGGCGGGCCACCGGCCGCCGGTGGCCCGCCGTTTTGTGCGTAGTGTCCGGAGTCCATGAGGTGACGGCTAGTAGGGGGGTGTTCCTGCGAGGGTAGTTCCCAGTGGACGATTCATCGATCGACCACAATGACGGTGTGATGGATCAAGGCCAGGGGCTGCCGCACGAAACGTTCCGGACACGGCTACCAGTTCGGTACCCACTCGGGTTCTTGGGTCTTGATGTCCTGGTGTCGATCGGGATTGCCTGGGGGCTGCCCACAGACGGCATGAACGGCGTGGCACTCATTGCTGCGCGGGAACAGACCACCGGCATTGGGGCAGGTAGGGGGCCACGGGTAATACTGAACAGCACTACCTGCTATCTCGTTCGTGGCCCGTCAGTTCGGATCACGGCGGGAAGGACGGCCGTCCTTGTTTCCTCGGACACCCCGGAGCACCTCTCGGAAGCAATCAGAACTCGGAGCACGTCCGCAACGTCGTAGCCCCTTTGTTCTCACTTGCCGGCACAGCAGCATCGACACGACCTCCCACTTTGATGGTGGCGTCGTTGATGGTGCCCTTGGAGCGCGGGCCCTGGACGGGAAACCACTCGAAGCGCATCTGCCAGAGGGTGCCGCGGTCGATGTCCTGTTGTCTTGTAGGAAGATCCGCTAAAAAATCTCTGGTCAGGCTTGGAGTGAAGTTGTGACAACCATCTAACTGGCTGGCTCATCAGAAGCGGAGAAGGCCTTCGCCAGGCTGCCGGCGGCTCCTCCAAGAGCCAGGTATGCAACGATCACCAAAGTTCTGTAAACGCCCTCATCAAACGCTTCGGCCAACATCGTTCGCCCGGCGAAGATGAAGACCGCTGCGGCGCAGCAAATGACTGCTGAAGCGAACCAGAGAATGCTCTGTCTTCTCATTGTTTTCCTTTTCCAGCTGAGTAGTTAGAAGAGTAGGGGGCCGTGATTAGGCGGGACGACGTGGAGCCCGGTGATGTTGCGGTTGGCGTCATAGGCGACGCGCCCTACCCATTGCCCCGCGTCGCAGTCGAGGAGGCTGCGACCGATCAGGGTTCCACGGATCGTCTCGCCCGCCTCAACCGGCGTGCCATCAGGGAGTTCGAGCCGGGTGTCTCGGCAGTTCGTGAGGTTGCCGGTGTCGGCGACTACGCGGGCCCAAGTGTCGAGGACGAGGTCGCGGGTCAGAACGGCGGCGGTGTCCTTGGTCATCATCGGCGCCAGGACATCGTAGTCGCCGGCGTCGATGAGCCTGAAGACCCGTTCGGTTGTATCGATCAGGTCCAGGGTTACCTGTGCGGCGTCTATGGTCGCTCGTGTTCGTGGATCCCGGGGGGACCCGAATCGTTTAAACACTGCTTGGCGGGTCATGCCGAGGACATCGCCGATCTCGGCCCATGTGTGCTGCGCTCGAGCCGCGGTGACGGCGTCGTGAAGCCCGATCCGTGCCTGCTCCAGGTGTGCTTGGGCTGCTGTGACCTTGGCAAGTTGTGCGTCATCGGTCATGCAGGATGCGCTCTTGCAGGGTCCCCCGATGACGTTGCCGTCCTGGAGGGGAAAATCGTTCCGACAACGATGAAGGCAAGCACCCACATCATTGTGTTCCCATCGCCCAGCCGGAAGAAGAGGTAACCCAGTGGGACGGCGACCAGAGCAGCTAGTGCGTAGCTTTTCGTCGTAACGGCCCGTCGGCGCTCAAGGGCATCCGCTTTGCAGGACAGCATGATCCATAACGCCACGCCGAGCAGACCAGCTATCACGAACCCGGGCCACCCGATAGAGGTGGAGACCCCGACGGCTACCGTGATCAGCACCCAGGTAAGAAACGATGGCCACGAATTATGCATAATTCATTCTCTTCACCTGGGTTCAGCTTTGTCAACCGCTAGTTGACGTCTTAATGTCGCATCTTGGAAAAGGGCCGATTGTGGTGTCGTGAGCGTAAGTCGAGTTGAGGCGATGATCATGTGTGCTTCGGTGGGAGGCGAACCCATCGTGTTTCGGTTGATCAGCTGGTGTGTTGGGCTCGGGTGTGGGCGAGGCGATAGGAGCCGGTGCCGGTTACGATGATGGTGCCGTTGAAGGTCAGCCGGTCCACAATCGCTGCGCAGAGCCTGGGGGCGGTGAAGGTTTTCGTCCAGCCTGAGAAGGACTCGCTGGACGCGATCGCGATCGAGTTGTCTTCTTCTCTTTCGGTGAGGACCTGGAAGAGGTGTTCGGCGCCGCGGCGGGCGAGGTTCTTCTCGTCGGCGGCTTCGACGAGTTCATTCACCAAACGTCTGGCGAGGGTGTATTTGACCCTGAAGCCTCTCCGCAGCTGCGGTGCCGAGGCCGATGAGAATATGGCTTTTGCCGGTGCCGGAGTCACCGATGAGACACAGTGGTTGCCCGCGGCGAGCCCAGTCCCCGGTCGCCAGCGTGTTAATGGTGGCCGGGTTGATGTTCGGGTTGGCGTCGAAATCGAAGTCCCCGAGCCATTTGTCGCTCGGGAACCCGGCGGCTTTGACGCGTCGCACCGACGAGCGACGATCGCGGTCGTCGCGCTCGGCCAGCAACAGTTCCGCGAGGAACCCTTGATAGGACAGCTGCTCCTTCTGGGCTTTCGTCGTGGCTTCATCGACGACAGCGCGGATCGTGGGAAGGCGGAGTCTGAGGCAGGCTTAATCAATCACTGCAGTGGCTGCTTCTTCGGTGAGGCCTCGCCTTCGTCGCAGGGTCGTGGTGATGCTGGTCGTGGTGGTCATGATGCTGTTCCCTTCTGGGCTGCGTCACTGATCGTGGTTCTCGTGGTGGGTTCTGCTCGTCGGGGAGGTGTAGCAGTTGGTCATACGCGGCCACGGAGGGGGAACGGGCGCTTGTCGGCGGGGAGACCGGCGATGACAGCAGCCGGGTCTGCGAGACGGCGTTGAGTAAGACTGACAACCCGTCGCTCGGGACCACGAGCTTGTTCACCACGATGACGGTCCGAACCGGACCCACCCAGGTGCCAGTCGAGGGCTTGATGCCGGCGGGCTTCGACGGCGACTACATCAGCACTGACCGCCCCGATGGTCAGTGCAGCGGCGATCCCTGCGATGACGTCCTTAGCTGCCATTGACCGGTCTAGGAGAAGAACACCAATCAGGGCGCGGGTTCCGCCGGCGTCCCCGTCAGTCTTACGTGCCGCGACCCAGAACGCTTCATGGGCTGAGGTGAAAGCCCCGGATGCTGGGGCGTGGGCCAGCGCGGTCGATCCCGGCAGGGCGCCGGGCTTGTGGTGGAGGACCTCGAGGTAATGATCCAGGTTCACGCTCTGCCCGTGCTGCGTCACGACCCGGGGGTGTCTGGCGATCTCGGTGCGTCCCTCGAAGACGACGACTTCTGACGCGCGGGCGCCCGATCACCCGGGCCGGAACGGAATACGACATCCGTACCCGGATCAGGCTTGACCGGTTCACCCTCGGTGTCCGCGTCAGGCCTGGTTCGAAGCGCTCAGCGGCAATCGGGGCGAGCAGGGCTCATTCAACGGCGAAGTCTTGGGAGGCAGTACGAAGACGGTTGTCGATCCGGCGATTCTCGTCATCGATGTCCCACTGCCTGCCACAACGGTGAAGTTGGGTCCGGCTTAGACTGCCCGCGACACCCCGAAGCAGCCGAAGTGGGTTCCGCTTAGATTGCCCTGGTGGGCACGGACAAAGCTGCCATAGTCAATGATTCGAAGGCTGAACCTGCAGCCGGCATACTCGATCGCTGCGCTGGCTGCTTCTTCTGTCAGGACCGACTAGGACATCGAGCCGGCGAGACCTTAGCCACATCACCAGGGTAGCCGCGTCTCTTGGTGGTGGTGGGTGGGTTAAAGGCGAAAGGCCCCACCGGTGGTGGGGCCTTTCGTGAATGGTTGTCCGGCGGTGTCCTACTCTCCCACACTCTCT
>NZ_BAAAIJ010000027.1:0-9570 GCF_039526005.1 Arthrobacter flavus
AGAACATCCATCTCAGCAGGGCCACGAGCCCCTATACGCTTACGACACGAACCCGGCTTTCACCACGAACCACGGAGAGCCATCAACGGCCGCCTGGAACACCTCCGCGGCTCCGCCTTGGGCTTCCGGAACCTCACCAACTACATCGCCTGATCACTACTGGAATCCGGCGGATTCAGACCGCGACTACACCCTCAATTATGAAGAGCCACGTTTCCCTCGGATCTTCGAATATGTGACTGGATACTATGTGGGGACGACGACCGGTAAGACGTGAGCTGCACGCTCGGTTGAGAGGGGGACGGGGATCAGCCCCCTGCCACGGCGGCGGTTGGCCCTCAAACAAAGCCATGAAACTGCGCCATAACTCAGCTTTCGTCCGATTCTGGACCGCTTCAACCGTGTCAGACTTCGGTACCTACATCACCACCGTGGCACTCTCAGTTCTCGTATTGGTGACTCTGAATGGCACCGCTTTGGACCAAGGGTTTGTCAACGCTGCGCGCTGGGCACCCTATTTACTCTTTGGGCTACTCGCGGGGATCTGGGTAGATCGTTTCCGTCGGCGCACAGTCCTCATAGCCGGTGATCTCGGTCGCGGAATAGTTCTGGCCCTCTTGTGCTTGCTAGGGGTCTTGGGTTTCCTCAACGTCCCTGCGGTAATGATCCTAATATTCATTTTCGGGACACTGGCCCTGATGAGCGACGCCGCTTATCAGTCCTTCTTGCCGCAACTGGTTCCCAGGCCGCTCCTTACGCGAGCCAATGCCCGGCTCCAGCAAAGCGATACCGTAACTCAAACCACAGGAAGCGCAGTAGCCGGCGGCCTCGTCGCAGTGGTCACAGCACCCCTCGCCCTACTCTTAGGAGCAGTAACCCATTTCCTTTCCGGGGCCGTCCTTCTCTCCCTGAAGCACCCGGCGACAAACAAGCCACCCGTGCATACGGATGGTTCTCTGCGCCGCAAAATTGGTGAGGGATTGCGCTGGATCTACGGCCACCCTCGACTGAGACCATTAGCCTGGTCAAGCCATGCATGGTTTATCGGTTCCGCCATGATGGGCACAGTTCTCCCGGCCCTTGTTCTGAACGATCTGAAGCTTGGCGCGCTGGGACTCGGCCTAGTTTTGAGCGGTGCCGGAGTCGGCTCCGTAGTCGGAACTCTTATTTCTATCCGCATCGGCGAGAAGTTGGGCACTGGCAGAACCATAGTGACAGCACGATTGATTCAGCCTGTGGCGCTTGCCCTCATTGCGCTCTCCCCTTTGATCGCTGTTGCTGTTGCAGATGGTCCTCTCGATGTGCAAACCTATGGCCCACCTACCGAATGGCCGGTGGCGCTTTGGTCGGCATTTGCTGTCGCAGTGGGAGGGCAGTTTCTGTTCTGGCTGTCGATGGGCGTCGAGGGCCCGCTAGAAATGGGGTATTGGCAGGCTGTAACGCCAGACAGCTTAATCGCACGAATGAGCGCTACTAGGCGCTCAATAAACCGAGGAATGATCGTTCTTGGCGCGCCCCTCGGTGGCGCAATCGCTACTTTCTCGACCTCATCAGTCGCCCTCTGGGTAGCAGCCGGAATCATGCTGCTGTCAGCCTTGGTGCTCCTGTTTTCAAAGTTCCGAAACGCAAACGTAGAAAAAGATCAGCTCACCGACGAAGAAGCACTCACACACTGAGTGCCGCCTCGCTAACCATCGTTACCGGGCACGCTGGGTGGCCGGTCGCAGGGACCCTGTTGGGCGTAGAACACCCGACTTGATGCCTCGGACTGAGTGGATCGATGCAAAATTAGGGAATGAGTATCGGTAGTGAGATCCCACCCTGGCCGTCTTCAAATCCCGAGCACGGCCGTATCCGGCTACGCAGGTTCACGGATCTAGACGTCGGGATGGCTAGGGATCTCTCCCAAGATCCGTATGTGCCCAGTGTGGGAAGCCTCCCACCAAATGCCACTGATGAAGAAGCCTTGGCATGGGTTGAACGTCAGCAGCAACGCCACATCGATGGGACAGGATTCTCCTTTGTCATCGCCGATGTCGAGACCAATCGTTCACTTGGGACCATCGGACTATGGACACAGGAACTGGCCGCAGGCCGCGCCCAGATTGGTTATGGCATCGCCCCGAAGAAGAGAGGCCGCGGTCTTGCACTCGATGCCCTCCACGCTCTGACTACCTTTGCCTGGACAATCCCTCGACTGCATCGAGTAGAGCTGTACATAGAACCATGGAACGCCGCTTCAATCCGCACCGCCGAGAAAGCCAGCTACGAACGAGAGGGCCGGCTACGCAGCCATCAGGAGATCGCCGGAAAACGATGCGACATGTTCCTCTACTCCGCAATCCGAAAGAATACTTTGCCCAGATAAGTCGGCTGACGGTGGCGCTAACCCCTACAAGGAAGCTCTTATCGCGGCGATCGCAATACCATCTCACTCATCAGGGTCTCTGAATCCATCGTTTCCGGTCGTTGCCGACCCGGCTCGGACCGAAGCACTTACCGGATGGAACCGTCTCCTCGGAGTCATCATCGCGGCCGAGTTTCTCTGGGCATCTAGCTGTACTGTCTGGCCTCGCAAGGCGGCTCTACCATCCGCCCACCCTCCATCCCTGTCTTGACCGAAGCCAACGTCGGCAACTGACCGCCTTTATTCCGATGACAACGCAACCCCGGGCGCTGCGTCGTAGGCGGATTGTCTTACGTGCCGTCGGCTGAGCTTTTGCGCGAGTACCAGAGCGATAAGGTCAAAGCAACGCCCCAGATGAAGAACAGAGGGTCCCATAGCCAAGCATGGCCGATCATCGCGTTCAGGTCGTAGCCGCCCGCAGGGCGGATCGCGCCGGCTAATACGGCGCCGCTGACCACCGTATTCACACCGCCATAAATCACTAGGAGAAGGCCTCCGACCCAGCTCACCGCACGCCAAAACCTACGCCATGGTAGTCGTCCATAAGCGACGACAACGGGGATCGTGGCGGCTAGCAACTTCCCTACGGCAACAATTCCAAGCGCAAGACCTGCTTCAAACGGGGCCTCGACTGACAACTGGACTGCCCATTGGCCGACCGTGGCAAGGAGCCATCGCCCACCAAGGGCCCAATACAAACTAAACCCGGCATGCACCGTACCGGCTATGCATGCCACCCACGCCAAGGTCCGACTGAGGGGGAACTTCTTTTCGGGCGTCACCTGGCTCACTGTAGCTAACGGCGGAGGGCCATTTTCAACGGCAGTCTCACGCGTAACAATTGCCGCGCCGCTTGCTGAACAGTCTTGACCGGCCCAGCGGCGTCTTACAAACCATCGTTAGGGGACGGCTCCATCGACGGTGCCAGGCAATATATGGAAGGGTCGATTCTATGCTTTCCGATTTCGCTAAGGTCTGGATCCAAGGTCAGAACGTGCTCTTCTATGAGATGGAGAACGACGCGATTGTCTCCGCTTGCCGACGTAGCCGGCTAATTAGATCGGAGGGTAGTGAATGAGGCGGACGCTGCAACCTGCGGGGTTGTCTCGCGTGTTCTCGATCGGGTGGCTGATGTCTCTAGCCTTCACTCAAGGCCGCGTTGGTGCGGTCCTCGCCTATCCACTCTGCCTGTTGATCGTTGCTGTCTATGCCCATTGCGGTCAGGTCTATGAATCGCCGGACAGAAGCGGCATGGTGATCTTTGGCCGGTATCGGCTTTGGGTGGAGCTCGTCGCAGGGGCGCTCATATTCGTCGCGGGGACGCTGATCGCATTCTCATTAATACCGGTTCTCGGCCCGGCCACAGTAGGTGTCATGGCGGTTGTTTTCAGCCTCCTCCTTTGGCTGGGAATTGCGCAGATGGGCTCAGCGGCAATGGCAGCTACCCCAGTCGGCTCAGAGACTCCCAAGGGTGACAGGTGGCAGGCAGCAGCGCTCGCCCAGCGCCCGGGAACCCGTTTCTCCGCCCTGCTCTTGACGAAGCAACTGATAGATTCTTTGCCGACCGGCGACATTGCGGTCGCGACAGCTGCTGACGACCGGTTGCTTCGCGCTTACGAACAGTTCGGCTTCACCGCTGGCAAGTCCAGGCGTGTCTACCGCGTAGCTTCTTAGAACGAGACCGATTCTGTGGGCGCGCCGCATCAAGGGCTTATCGCTATTTGGCGGTCCCTCTGAGCGCTCACCAGCGGCGTTTGCCGCATCTCCTCTAGCAGCGTCTCTGAATCCATCGTTTGCGTCCAACCGCTGCGTCTTCGGGAAAGAAAGCGCGGGCGACTATATTTTTGGGTATGGGCCCGACAACAGTGACCGCTCCAACCGTTCGTATTGCTACGCGAGATGATCTCGATGATTTGGTTGGGCTAGGTCTTGGCATCCAGGAGCTTCATGCCAACGGGCGCCCGGATCTATTTAGAGATCCTGACCCAGACGCACTCAGAGAGTTCCTCGCCCTGAAACTTTCTGATGAAAGCACAGTCTTGATAGCCAGGGACGAAGGGCAGGCCCTCGGCTATTTGCTCGCTGAGCACACAACAAGGCCAGCTAATCCATTTCGGCGATCGTCCTCGTCTTTCTACGTTCATCACATCGCTGTGGTAGCTACCGCCCAGCACAAGGGGGTTGGGAAGTTACTGATGGATGCCGCGGTGAAGATAGCCCAGGACAATGGTGCAGCCGCTATTCGTCTAGATTCATGGCAATTCAACAGCCAAGCTCATGGCTTCTTTGAGTCTCAAGGCTTCGCCCCGGTAAACGTAATTTTCGAACGAACGCTTACCGAGCTTTCTTAACACACTTCGTGACTCGTCGGACGCGTCCCATAAGTCATCATTTTCGGCCGGTGGCTGAAGTCCCACAAAGGGGGCAGCTTGCCTTATTGAAACAGCTTCAAAAGGTGTACGGGCCTAGAGCTCGTTCAGCCAAGGGTGCTCGGGGTGAGCGACTTCCATAGCTGAGCGCAGCCACCGACGATCGGCGCTCTCCAGCAAGGGAAGGCACGACTCGAAGTCCGCTTGATCCTTTGGCCGGAGGCCTGGAGCTTTGTGCAATAGCTGGATCTCAGGCCACAAATAGTTGATGCTGTCTCGAGTCCAAAGGATGTCTTCGGTCAGGCGATGTATGCGCGTATCCCGCTTGTAGGTCCACACCGAATCGGTCGCGTCCATGAGAATAACGTCGTACTCCCACGGTTCTGCCCCACTCGCACGCAGCCACAGATTCCCAAAGGTGGACGGAAGCGGTTCGTCCACCTCACCAATGAGTGGCCAGAGGGTCCCCTTATTAGCGGCCCATACTTCCAATCGGGACATAACATGTTGTCGCAGGAGGGCGACGTCGGATCGCGGGATGCTAACGTCCAAGTCGCTATGTGGGCGCTGTTTCCCGGTGAACGCTTCGATGGCCCACCCGCCGGCGATCCACCATAGACCCGAGTACTCGTTGCACAGTTCGGCCGCGTCAGATGGAGTGCGATGATGCCAAGGCCCATACAAGCGAATGATTTCCTCGTGATCCAGCACCCTCCAAGTCCAAGTGGCTCAACTTTGCAGGTCGGCTCGTGAGGATCCGCTCGCGGGACAACAGAACCGCCAATCGAAGCTGTGATTAACCGCCATTCCTAGGTCACAGTCACACTCCAGCGCCGATGCCGCAAACTCGGCCACGACCTGGACCGCGAAGACTTCACCGATGCCCAAGCCATCGCCGCGATAGCCCGCGTTACTCGCGGCAACTTCCGCCTCGGCGACAGACTCTTCACCCAGATGGAACGGGTCATGAAAATCAACGAATTGAACACCATCACCAACGACGTCGTCGAAGCCGCCCGATCAACCCTCGTCATCGGTATCACCTGACCCGCGATTCCTAGTTGACAGTCACAGCTGCCAGGTGGCAGATGAAGCCCGTACCAAAAACGACCGGTTCTGCAACGAAGCACCAGTTACGTCTAAAAGGGGCCCGGCTCAACTCTCAGATAAGTCGTCCTCCCAGACCAGAATCTCGCCGGGTTGACAGTCAAGCACTCGGCAAATTGCATCAAGGGTCGAGAATCGAACAGCCTTGGCCCGCCCGTTCTTGAGGACGGCCAGGTTAGCGGGAGTGATCCCGATCCTGCTCGCGAATTCACCCACTGACAGGCCACGCTCGATCAGATGTGCGTCGATCACCACTCTGATTGCCATCAAACGACCTCATCGAGTTCAACCCGCATGAAAGCCGCCTTGCATAGAAGTGAACGAAGGACCAGCAGGACGAGTGTGAACGTAGCCCCCACAAGTGCACTCGCTAGCAGTAATAGGCCCAGTGCTGGCGGTCCAGGAACGAAAAACATGGTGCTCACAATGATGACAGTCGCTACAGCAAGGGTGCACGCCATGACATTGACGAGTCTGAGCGATGAGGATCCGAAGATTCGGCCGTTACTGATCTGTCCGACCAGGATCCAGGTGATGGCGAGGATGACTTGCACACAGACGCCGAACGCGATCGCGGCTGAGACGAGAGGGGTCCGGAGGTCTACGAACTCGGGATAGGTCCTCGCTAGCGATTGCGCAGTGAGGGAGACACCAATTTGTCCACCAACGACTGCGAGGAAAAGGAAGGAGAGCGCTACTCGTGTTGCCAGTACCGTGGTCGGATTAGCGTGTTGCAGTGAGGCTTTCATGCTCAAAGTATCGATTATCAATCGATTGATTGTCAATAGGCCCATTTGCTTCTGCCCGACGACTGGCGACTGGCGACTACTTGTTCTGATTTGCCCGGTGCTGCCATGCCTGCTTGATTCCCTCGCGCACGGCGGCTTTGATCACCCCATAAAGCACATAGAAAAAGACGACGCCGAAAACGACGAACAACACAATGGAGTTGAGCCAGGATGGGTCCATCGATCCAACGTACCCGGGATCGCCCTCATCTCCACGGTAGTACCAACGTCCGCCGGTCGATCGACGCTGGCCCCCTCGGGCTGGACAGCCGACGAATGAGCACTGCTCAGGGTGAGCCGCTTCCAGCCAATCATCGATTGGCATCACCGGGGGTTGTGAAAAGGAAATCGCCGCCAGCTTGTGACTGCAATTGTGCCTGCCGCCCGGCCCCGCTATCGGAGGCCGCGTTGGATGTCCCTGAGCGCCATGGTGTGGGCGCGGAATGCTTTGCGGCCGCTACGGGTCAACCGGAACACAGTCTGAGGTTTCTTCGCGAGGAAAGATTTTTGGGCCTCTAAGTACCCTTGATTCTCGAGGATCGCGGCGTGCTTGGACAGGAGGGCGTAACTGATGCCGAGCTCTTCCTTGAGAACCTGATAGGTAGCGTCATCGACGCTCGACAGAGCAGCCATAATGGTGAACCGCACCGGCGAATGGATCACATCATCGATCCGGGACATGGCCTCCCCCAGACTCATCTGCCTCGGGCCGCCAGCCACACTGAGCACGCCGACAAGGGCAGGACGAGCACGATAGCGGCGAGGGCAGCGACCCCGAGGGACACTTCGGCCTCATTCGAACCAGCCGGCCCCAGAATCTGGTTGGAGACCCCTCCGCCGACTCCTAACCAGAGGGCAGCCAGTCCCTCGACCAGGTTGAAGTGCCGTGGGCGCACGGTGCGGGTGTTCGCCCGGCTGAAAAGGAACACGACGAGCAACACAATCAGGCCGCCGACAATTATGATCCCGCCGACCCCGCCCCAAAAATCGGCGCCGCGGTGAAGCATCGCGACCATGAACAAGCCGCCGATCACCACCCACAAGGCTAGTAACGACGCTTCTTTCCGGCTCGAGAAACCACGCCGTCGGGACGTCGAATCATTCTTCTCCGGTCGGGCAAAGGCGTGAGCGCGGCCTGCTTCCATGTCCACACACTATTGAGCACTTAACGATCCGTCAACAGAGAATCAAAGAGCTGCTGAATAGACGGCACCCTTCACCTAGTGCCCGCAGGAGGATTGATGCTTACGCGTCTGGTAACTCCTCTCACCCGATACAGTGACTCCATGTATCCAGTACTTGTCGTCGGTGAGGCATGACCGTCCCGCATCTTGACCGATGGCCGCCCAGCGGCCGCGAGTACCGCCGCTCAGAGGTGACAGTGTCCATCGGAAGTGGCGACATAGTCTGGCGGCGTGCAGCTGAAGGAGTGCTCCACTGGAAAGTGAAGACTGCGAGTGGATTTGAGGTGGATGCCGTGTGTCCGGCTGTGCCAGGAGCCCGTGTCGTCGTGACGGCCCGCCTTTTCGGCCTCACCGTCATCGAACCAGTCGAAGTGATGTACGTAGTGCAGGAAGCGACGAGGAGCGGGTTCTCTTACCGGACTTTGCCGGGGCATCCTGTCGACGGTGAGGAATCCTTCATCGTTTACCGTCGCGGCAACGAGGTATATCTGACTATTCGCTCGCTCACCCGGGCAGCGTCAAAACAGCCATGGCGGGCACTTTTCCCAATCCTCCTGATCGCCCAACGTATAGTCCAAAGAAGGTACCGGCAGGCGCTGCAGTAGTAGCCGGCCAAGCATTGAGTGATGCAATGATCCGCAGAGTTTGCGAGATCCAGTGTCTCGTTGAGGAACGCTCAAACGGACGGCGAGGCCGCCGGTATCGATTGCCGGCGGGCTCGCTCAATCATCCTGGTTCCACGGGGAGCCACAGTTCGCACGTGGCCGTGCTGAAGCCATACGCGCGGTTGAGCACTGCAACGATCGAGGGGCTCGGCCGGAGCCGCCACGGGTTCGAGGGGAACCAGTCCGTCGTGGTCGCCGCCCAGGCCGACTGTAACGTAGCAGGATACTCACCCTCGGTGCGGAACACCGCCCAGGTCCCAGCAGGAACGTCGATCACGTCAACGTCCGCGGGCACGGACGTTCCCTCCGTCGCGGCGACGCCGTGGACAGATCTGAACGCTCACCCGAAGGCCTCGGTCGACCCGTAGCCGTAGCGCACCGCAATGCTCAGCAGGTCCTCGTCCCCGAGGACCTCTGCTGCGGCAATAGTCATGCGGCGACGCCGGACGTATTCGGACAGAAGCATCCCGGCCAATGAAGAAGACATCCGCCGGAGATGGTACTCCGTGGTGCCGAGTCCGATGGCAAGCTCAGCTACATCAATGTGGTCGGCCTGACGTTCCTCAACCGACTCAACCATTCTGTTCAATTCAGCGATCACGGTTCTCCCTTCAACCTCCATACTTCCGGGCCCTCGAGAAGGGGCGCCCGACTATCTCTGCCCGCTTCAATCAGATCGAAAGAGGCGTCTGCACCGTGCCCGATAGGCGGTACCCAACCGCAACGGCAGATTAAGCGAACCTATACGGACTCCTGCATAGACGGAATGGGCTGTGAATCACAGCGATGAGTGGCGTGGTTTTCGCAGCGTTTGATGGCCGAATCACGTCCGTATCGGGATCATCGAAGGCAAGCGTCTTTTGTGATGCGTCAGGCTACCGAGCGACTGGGAGGAGCAGTTGCACGAAACGCTCAATCACCTCATCGTGATTCACCGCCGAGTCAACCGGAACGGTGATCTGATCGAAGGGGACTGCTGAAGGTTTGGTTGACTCCTGACCTGTGAGGATTAACCTCGCGGGTGGAAGGATGTTCATCATGCCTAAAGCC
>NZ_BAAAIJ010000028.1:0-781 GCF_039526005.1 Arthrobacter flavus
AGCCGTTGAGCTGGTGGAGCAGGTACGTATGATCCGAAGGAGTCTCAATGATGTTGTCAACCGCTCCCGGACGGTGTTTGGGCTACCGGCGGATTCGTGACCGGCAGCCCAAACGGAGTTTTTAGGGTGTCCAGCCCGGGTAAGGCTTCCGGTCCGCGGCCGGCAGCTCGGCTGCTGTTGCAGGCAGGTCCGCAGGGCCGTCAGACTGGCCCATCTGCCAGTGGAAAAACATTTCGGCCGTGATCGCTTCGAAGCACGCGGCCTGGCTGCGGTACCAGTGCGCGGAGGTGTCGCCCTCAACGTAGGTTCCGTAACCGAAAAGTTCCCCGGAATCGTCGCGGGTGCGGGCCACGACGAAGACGATCAGCGGCCAGGCCCCGGCGTCCCAGCCCTCGGATCCCCAGTTCGGCAGGACTGACCAGCCGGTACTTTCGATGGTTTCCATCCAGTCAAACCCATCCCCCATCCGATCATCGGCAGGAAGCCCGGGGACGATGACGGTCTCGTCGGTATCAGTGGTGCTTGTTTGGGTCATCATTCCAACGCTCATGCGGTCGCTCCTCTAGTTCGCAGGGCAGGGCGGGCAACGTTCGGTAACCAGCAGATCCGTTCCCTCTTCCCCACCATGTTTTTTGCCTGCTGGCGGAGCTTGCGGAGCTGTGCCCGACGGAGGCGGTGCCAACCCGTCAGGGCAAGCGGGCAGGAATTAGTGAGGAAATAAGCGACGTAGGAGCGCTAAGGTAAGTGCGGCCCGCGTAGCCGGCCGCAGGCCGGTTGAACC
>NZ_BAAAIJ010000029.1:0-5078 GCF_039526005.1 Arthrobacter flavus
CCCAAACACCGTCCGGGAGCGGTTGACAACATCATTGAGACTCCTTCGGATCATACGTACCTGCTCCACCAGCTCAACGGCTCCGCCGCAACAGACCGAACCAACGTGTACGGCGCTCCCAAGGTCGCTTATTTCCTCCCAGCTTGGCCCGCTCTCTTGCCCTACGGGTTGACCAGGTTCCGACAGGCACAGCTACGCGAGGCTTCGCCAGCAGGCAAAAACAACGGGGGAAGGGCCAACTGCTGGACCACCACTTTTAGAAGCCCCACCACCGGACCCCCGCCACTGCGAAAAGGAGCACCACCATGAATAACTCACCCATTGCCGTCACGTCCCCGGCTGACATTCTGGCCTACGTCCCGCACACCCTCGGATTTGCCCCGCGTGAATCATTTGTGCTGATGACCATGCACGGCAAGCGGCTCGGTGTGACGCTGCGCATCGACGCGCACCAAGAAGGCAACCCGGAAGCGTTCGCCGCGTCAGTCATTGGCTACCTCGCCAACGATCAGGACGCCGACGGCTCCCTGTTTATCCTCTACACCAACCAGCCCACCAGCGACGGTGTAAAGCCATTCACTGCCCACGCCGAAGCCCTCGATACGGCGCTGCACGCCGCTGGCATGAATATCCGTGATAGCTGGCTTGTCACCGATGAGCACTGGATAACCTACTTTTGCGATGACGAGGACTGCTGCACCGAGCACCCGCTGACCGAAATCGCGGACAGCGCCCTGAATGCCCGAATGATCTTCGACGGCTCCAACGCGCAGCGCGATAGCGTCACGGACCCAGTATTTACCGGCGGACACGCGGAAACCGTTCTGAACCGGATCGCGGAAACCGTGACCGGCTGGGCAGAGATCGACCCCACCGACTGGGCAACTCCTGTGATGAGCGAAAACCGGGCCCTTTGGCAGGACACCACCGGAACCACCCCGACGGAGGAAACCGCGGTGCAGCTCGTCGCAGCACTACACGCACCGAACGTCCGGGATCGGATCATGGCGGACACCATCAACCCCAGCAACGACACCCACGAAACGACTCTGACCCTGATCGGCCTGTTCGTTGGCCGACCCGATTGGAGCCGAGTCGATGCCGTGCAACAGCTCGTCACCGACCTACTCCCGTTCACCCCGAACGAAGCCCGAGCACCACTATTTACCCTGCTCGGCTGGATCAATTGGTACAAGGGCAAGGGATCAATCGCCCACCTGTACCTGACCAAAGCCCAAGAAGCAGACCCCGGCAGCCGACTCGCCGCGCTGCTGCTGAAATTCACCGGCACCGGCGTCATCGCTGAATGCACCAAGAGCCAAAAAACGGCCTATCAGCACTAACACCCACGGCAGGGCCGGGAACCACGACAGGTTCCCGGCCCCGCTCCATCCACTCCCATGATCACCGGCCAGAATGCGCGGCGGCGACCTCCCCCGCTTCGCTCCTCCGGTCGCCGCATCTGGCACGCCACCACCTCCCACCAGGTAGGCAACCGTGCCACCAGGCCCACGCCGCCACAGGACAAGCCACTACAGGACAGGCCGATACAGTGAAACCAGCACCAACCGCGACAGAACAGGGAACACACCATGCCCGGCACCGATCTCATCCAGCCAGCACGGACCCTGACCTACGCCCCAGATACCACCGCAGAACGAGCCCTGGCCGAGAACATGCCCCCGCAGCTCCACGACTCCCGCCCAGATCTCACCTGGACCGACGCCAAACACCAGCCCAACAGCTAAAACCCCCGGCCATGGGCGCCTGGGGGGTCTAAGTCGCCTCCGCCCACAAGGGACCCGCTGTGCTGCACCGAACCGGCCCGGTGAATCCGGGTCCCTCCTGGCGCAATCAAGCGGCGGAAGTAGCAAACATTGAGGAATAGTAGTAGGATTACTACTATTCCTACTACTATTCGAGAGTGGTCCGCTGTGATGAGTGAGCACGTTAGCCCGACGGGGTCGGCTCGGGACAGGGTGTTCGCCGCCGCCGAGAAAATCAGTGCTGAGCGTAACCCCACGGTGTCCAGTGTCCGGGAAGCCGCCGGCGTCTCCAACGCTGACGCGACCAGGTATTTGAAGGCGTGGAGGGAAGAGAGCGCTGTTGCCGGCTCACGGATCGTCGCTACACCGCAACCGCTGCTTGAGCAGGCGGCGCGGTTGGCCGGATCGGTGTGGGCTGATGCTGTGGCGTTGGCTGCCGAGCAGCATGCAGCCCTCGAAGCCCGCTGGGTGAAAGAGGGCCAGGACAAAGACACTGAGCTGGCCGAGCTCGTGGCAGACCTCGATCGGATCACCAACGAAAAGAATACCGAGGCCGCGGCGCTGAACACGGAACTCGCCGCTGCTGTGACGCGGGCTGAGGACGCGGAAGGACGTGTACACCAGGCGGAGGCCGCTGCCGAGCGTTCCCGCTCCGACGCGGGCACCCTCGCTAATGATTTGGCCGCCGCACGTGCCCGGGCCGACACGCTGCAACAAAGCCACGACGCACTCATCCAGCGCATCACACCACAAACCGACGAGACAGGGAACAAAAAGTAAAACGGTGAGCCAGATATCTCACGAAGAGAAGCCACTAGGCTAAAACCAGATTTCCTTTCGCAGGGAAAACCAGAAGAAACAACGGGGGCCGGTAACTGTGTGGTGCAGGAACCGGCCCCACCACCATTGAGTGATCCCGCCCAGGTTCAACACCTACGGAGCATGGCCCAGTGAGCACAGCAGAACCCGCCCGCTTTATGCTGGGAGTTCCTGCTGGATCTTATTGGGACGTTCTTTGCAAGCTGCGGCTGATCATTGCACGTTGGCAACACAAGTTCTTTCGTCACCAGGTGACGGTATGGGACGAGTAGGTTAACGCGGCGGCGGTGACAACAGGTCGTTGAACCGCTGCTGTGTCTGTTGCACGTCTTGCGAGGTTCCGCCTGATCGAAGAATCGTGTCTATGTCCCCGGTCAAGTGTTTCAGTTCGTGTTGCGAATTTTCCGTGGCGAACCGTTGGTAGCACGACGCACGTCTGGCCCTGACCAAACGTGCGGTCAAGGCCAGACGTGCCTGCGCCAAGCTGATCTAGTTCCCGGGGGTGTGGGCTGCGTTAGATCGTTCTAGTGCTGGCGCAAGAACTCGGATGACGACCGCAGCACCGATAAGGGTGGTACCCATCGGTATCAAGGCCCAGCGAACAAAATTGAGGATCACGTCAAGGAGCCCAACACCGATAGCCGCAGTTGCCCCTGCCGACTCAGCTAGCAGCCCGAGTAGGAACGGGATGAGCATGAGCACGATTCCCCCGGCAATGATTAGTGCTATTCCCCACTGGACGCATTTTTTTGCCGCTGATTCCATTGCTACAGTCCTTTCATCTTATGGTCCCCAGTACCCGCCGGCGAGGGGAGAGTTCAGTGACCTTGCTCTGAATTGTGTCACCGCTGCCGTGTTGCCCCATGGAATTGATGCGCCGCCATCGGCTCGACTCTTGGCAGTCCCCATAGCGTAGAAGGCTGACCAGGTTCCGAATGTCCCACCGTTATATCCGCGGTAGTAGCCGAGCCCTTGGCCCTCTGCCCACTGGGCAGTTGACGAGGCAACGCTGTGCCAGTAGTACATTCGGGTGGTGGTGGTAGTGCCTATTTGGGAGCTTCCACCGAACTGTCTCCAGGTCCAGCCAACTGAGTATGTTCGCTGAGAGAAAGCCGCGAAGGCTGTGTCGGCCTTTTCTACGCTGTTCGATGGCGTCTGGGCAGACAGAACCTGATCTTCCTCAGTCGCAGTCCGTCCGCTAGCTTTCATCGCTCTCTGCTCAGTCACCATCGTCCTGAGCTGTGTTTGGGTCATGGCACCTGGTAGTGAGCCGTCCGAATCGGTGACGACCACAACGGTTTCGGGCGAAATCTCGCCTGTGGGCATGAACGTTCTGCCGTCGGGAAGATGCACAGTCTCTGCGCTCTCCGGATTGACCAGAACGTACCCGTCACCATGGACAGGTTTAATGTCCACCGCTTTTTCATCAGCTGCTTGAGCAGGAACTGCCGAGCCAAGCACCAGCATTGCGGCAACACTAAACGTCGCCAATTTGAATGATTTCACTGTACTTTTGACCTCTCCATTGCGGTCACCCCCGTACTTCAAAAATTAGCATCTTATTCTTGCTCCGACAATACCAAATAAGAAACTATTTTCCTGCCTATTTTTCTTAGTTTTTATGCACTCTGAAAGAGAGTTAGTGGGTGCAAACAATATGAAGCTCGATTTAGTGATCGGATGAACTTCGTGACCCAAAAGACTGGGTTTTTACGGGTGCTACTTCACCTCGGAGTACTGTGCATCAAGGTTTTCGGCCAGTTCCGCAACATCGATCCGGTCGGATACGCCTTCAACCGTTGCCACATCCGAGTAGTCAACGACGAACCAGTTTTTTCCTTCAGCGAAACGGACTGTTCCCTCGGCCTCTGCAAGGAGCGAGTAAGTTCCTGCTTTTGATTCCTCTGAGTCGAAATGGAATATTTCGACCACTTCGGTGCACTTGATCGAGTTCGTGGTGGTCAATACCCCTTCGTTGTACACGAGGGTGGAATCCGGGGCATCGTCCACGCAGTTGATCAACTCGTTGATCGCTTGGTGGGTGCTTTCCAGGGAATCGTAACTAGGGAGGCTGGCCGAGGCATCGGCTGGTGTACAGGCTGCGCAAGCCCCCATAGTTACCGCAGCGAGTCCGATGAGTGTGCCCATTTTTCGTTTTAGCATCATTGCCATCCCCCTGATATAAGACCGTGCCATGATAATGGCACGGTCAAATCAGATTGCATAGACATTTCTGCTAGGTCTTGACAAAAACCACATTCATGCTCGTTCGGTGGCACCTGAATCGCTGGAAATGTCGAACAAGGCTTGCCTCTTGTCGCGCCCACGGGACGCAACCCCCCAGATGGATCTCCGTTGGCCCCCATCACAAGTTGTCCTACAATACCGGTTCGCTATGTTACCCCCTTAGCGGCTCTCCGTGGTTCGTGGTGAAAGCCGGGTTCGTGTCGTAAGCGTATAGGGGCTCGTGGCCCTGCTGAGATGGATGTTCTT
>NZ_BAAAIJ010000030.1:0-1945 GCF_039526005.1 Arthrobacter flavus
CGAGTTTGAGACAATCTACTTAGCCACACACGCGGCCTAGAAACCACCCACCCCCAGTGTCAACCAAAGTCTGGGCAGACCCATCCGGTTCTGCGTTCCTTCTCTTTTGAAGTGAGCACTAAGGCGATCGCGGTCAGTATGGCTGCAAGGATTCCGCAAGCGAGCGATATCCATAGGCCTGCTTGACCAACGATGCTGGCTATGGTGAGCGTGACCGCTAGGACGGCAAGGAACCAGTAAAGCCCGGGAGCCGGGGGAGTGTTTTTTGGTCTGGTTAGACCTATGAATTCAGTCCACTTCATGCTTCGGTTTCCCGCTCTTGTTGGGTTCTTTCGCCTGGTACCTCACATATTGGCCTAGATTCGGCATAGGACCAATAGTGCCTCAGACGGCCCATCTCTATCGGCAGGCCATGGACTGTGTCCGTCCGATATCGATGGTTCGAGGGTCGCGACCGGGTGAGACGAGGGACGTGGACGACACGCCAAGCTGTCTGTCTCGGTTCTCGTGCCCGATTCAGATTGCTGAGGACCCACGTTTGCGGGACTCGCATCTCGTCTACAGGCTGCCGGTGTGAGTTCATAAAAATATATGCGGCGATATAAGAAATTCCATATATCGGCTCATATACTTCTATAGACTTCTGGGATGAACCCCGATATGAACCCCTTCGTACCCGGATCTGGCCTTAAACCTCCCGCGCTTGAGGGTCGTGGAGCAGAGATAGACGCGTTCGACCGGCTGATTGTGAGGACTAAACGTCAGGCCGCTGAACGGGGGATGCTCCTTTCGGGCCTTCGAGGTGTTGGCAAGACGGTGTTGTTAAATAACTTCGCCGCGCAAGCTGAACGGCATGATTGGTTTGTTGTCCAGGTAGAAGCCCAGCCTTCTCCGGAAGGGCAGAAAGCGACACGTAAAAAACTGGGCCGAGCGATTGAAGCGGGTGCACGGAGGCTGCGGGCCAGATCTGCTTGGGACCATGTAAAGGGTGTTCTGGGCAGCATCGGGTCCTTCAACGTGACTCTCGGTGTGACTGGGGTATCGGCTACCCTCGGTGCCACGGAAGGGCGGGCGGATTCCGGAAATCTGGACATCGATCTTGAAGAGCTCGTAGAAGACATCGCCACAGCCATGGCTAAAACCCGCAGCGGTTTTGGAATCTTCATCGACGAGATGCAGGACCTAGACGACGAACTTCTTGGTGCGCTCATTTCCGTCCAGCACATGGCAGGCCAAAGAGGCTGGCCGTTCTTCATCATCGGTGCAGGACTGCCCAACCTCCCGGGAAAGCTCAGCGCATCAAGGTCGTACTCAGAACGCCTCTTTGATTACCGCACCATCGGCGCCCTGGACCAGTCATCGGCAGCGGACGCCATCAGTGTTCCCATGAACCAGCTCGGCGCCCACCTAGACGCAGATGCCCTTCGCGCGCTTGTTACCGCGGCAGACGGCTACCCCTTCTTCCTGCAGGCCTACGGCAAAGCTGTGTGGGACGTAGCCTCCAGCAAGACTGTCAACCTGGACGACGCCAATCTGGCCATCGAAATAGGGACAGAACAGCTCGACGCAGGGTTCTTTAGGGCACGCTGGCAGCGGGCAACGCCTGCGGAACGTCAATACCTGCGTGCCATGGCTGATGATCAAGACGAAGCCTCAGCCACAGCCCAGGTCGCATCTCGGCTTAACCGGGCCGCCAGCCAGCTCACCGTTGCCCGCTCGAACCTGATTGCCAAAGGCCTTATCTATGCCCCTGATCATGGCGCTGTGCGATTCACCGTTCCGGGCATGTCAGGTTTCATCAGCCGCCAGTTCGAAGAATAACCGCGCCCAGTAATGCTGCACGCTGTCCCTAGATGCTCGTGCCGGGTCTGCCCAGACTTTGGTTGACACTGGGGGTGGGTGGTTTCTAGGCCGCGTGTGTGGCTAAGTAGATTGTCTCAAACTC
>NZ_BAAAIJ010000031.1:0-7859 GCF_039526005.1 Arthrobacter flavus
GAGTTTGAGACAATCAACAACATGGTGCTAGCCGCCTAAGAAACTATCAACCCCACGAGTCAACCAAACCGTGGGCAGTCCCGATGAAGGTCTTGCCCTCTGCGTTGAGTTCCCTGACGAGCGTGGCGATCCGCCCGATCAGGGCGGGATTCACTCCGCCTGCTGGTTCGTCAAGCATGATGGTTTCGGGGTCCCCCATGAGCACACCTGCCAGCTCGAGCAGCTTTTGTTGACCGTAGCTGAGGTTTCGGGCCTCGGTGTGTTCAAGATGATCGATACCCACCCGACGCAGCCAACCTCTGGCTCGTTCAGTTTCCGCAGGGTTCCTGGACCCGGACATCAACGCGCTAAGACGTGTGGTCCTGACCGCAACCAACAGGTTTTCCAGCACCGTCATTCGCGGGAAAATCCTGCATAGCTGGAAGCTCCTGCCGATTCCTGCGCGGGCGATGGTGTGGGGTGGCTTTCCCATGATGGTCCGACCGCGATAGGTGACCACACCCGAGTCCGGTTTGATCATGCCAGTGACGCAATTGAAGAAGGTGGTTTTACCCGATCCGTTGGGGCCGATCAGGCCGTTGACTTTGCCATGCTGGAAGGTCACTGTCGCCCCGTTGACAGCTGTGACGCCGCCAAATCTCTTGGTCATTTCAACCGTGCTCAGGTTGTCCCCGGTGATTTGCATGGCGGTCATCTGGTCTCCTTTGAAGCTGGCCCGCTGGCTGCCGACACTGAATCGAGTTTGTTGGCTTCCAACAGATCCTCGGCAGTCATTTCCCGGATTGAACTCTCCTGCGGTCTGAATCGCTTGAAGAGGGACTGCACCGCCGGTATGACGCCGTCGGGCATGAACAGGACCACTACCCCCAACAGCAGGCCGGTAGCCACCAGATGGAACTGGGTGTCGCCGAACTCAAGCTTGAAGTACTCAAGCGCCACGCCAACGATCACCGCGCCCAGCAGGGGCCCAAAGAGGTGTCGGATTCCCCCCAGCAGGGCCATCAGCACCATGTACGAGCTCACAAGAATTGAGAACTGGAAAATGGGGTCAAGGTAGCCGAACCACAGGGCGTAAAGCCCGCCTCCCAAGGCGGTGAACCCGGCAGAAATCACGTTGGCGACCAATTTGTAACCCATCGTGGGAATGCCGAGTGATTGGGCTTTATCCTCATCTTCACGCACAGCCTTCAGCCCCGTGCCGAACCTCGATCGGTCAATGAGCCACCAACACAGCAACGCTAGCCCCAGCAGCGCGCAATAAAGGTAGAAGAAAACCAAATGGTGCTGCGGCCTGAGCAACCCCTCGAAGGGTGGTGCCACGGTGAGGCCTCCGGAGCCTCCAGTGAAGCTTCCCCAGCTTTGGAAGACCAGCAAGAGGATCAGCACCAGGGCGATCGAGGTAATCACGTAGGACGCACCACGTACCTGCAGCGCAGCGTAGCCGATAGGAACCGCAAGGATGACGACAATGATGGCTGCCAGGAACAGTGCCACAAAACTCGGCACGTCGGCGCGCGCAATCAAAAGCCCGGTCCCATAGGCGCCGAGGCCGAAATAGGCGGCGTGACCCAGGGAAATGTAGCCGGTGAACCCTCCCACAAAATTCCATCCAGTAGCTGTGACAGCGTAGTTGAGGACGACAACCCCCGCCGACAAGATGTAGGGGTTGGGCGATACCAGCGGGAAGGAAAGGATCAACGCGGTGCCGATGGCCAGGGCAACCAGCCGAATGAACCGGCCCCTAGGTAGCACGAATCCGGGTTTGGCCCGGGTTTCAGAATCGTTTAGCAAGTCGTCCTCCAAAGAATCCTTGCGGGCGGAAAATAAGAGTGGCGAACAGGGCAACATAAAAGACTGTTTGCGCCCAGGTGGTTCCCAGTGGGAGCCGGAGCAGGCTCTGCCCAACCCCCAACACGATTGCCGCAATCGCGGCGCCGGGGATGCTTCCCAACCCGCCGACCACAATGATGGCCATCAGCGGCCCAATCCAATGCCAATGGAGGGCCGGCCAGATGGTGGCGTCCAACGATAGTGCTGTGCCGCCGATAGCTGCTGTGGCCAGGCCCAACCCGAACCCGTAACCAGCAATTTTTTGGGTGTTAATTCCCACCAGCTCGGCGGCTTCCTTATTCTGGATCGTCGCCCTCAGCGCCCACCCGAAGCGCGTCTTCTTCAGGAGAAGGAAAAGAGCGAGCAATGAAACAGCGGCCAGCCCAAAGGCAATCAGCTTCACCACTGGGATACTCGCCCCCAACAACAGGAGGCTGGTGGAAGAGTAATCAAGCTGGATTCGCCGCTGCGTACCTGAGAACAGGACACCGAGAGTACCTTCGATCGTGATCGCAATCGCGAACGTCAGCAGGACCGACATCATCGTCAGAGTCGCCGGTTTGAGGCGTGAAATCAGAACCCTCTGCATTCCGACCCCGATCACGAAGAACAACGGAGCCGAGACCAGCACTGCCAGAAGCGGGTCGATTCCGATCCGGTCGTTGAGGAACCAGGCGATGTAGGCCGCCAGGATCAGGAACGAGGCGTGCGCGATCATCACCACACGCATCACCCCGAAGTAGAGTGTGAGCCCTGCCGCCAGAAGGGCGTAGAGCCCTCCCAACAGCAAACCCAGTATCAGGCTTTGAAAGATTAGTGCACCGGACATCTCAGCATCACCATGCTGGCTTGGGGAAGACGATGTCCGCTTGCTTTGCCTCGTCCGGGAGGACTATCTGGATCTCCCCATCGACCCACTGCTGGATGAGATGGGCTCCGGTGGGTTTGCCGGTTTCATCCCAACTCAGCGGCCCGACGACGGTTTCCACCTCGTTGCTCCGCAGCCAGTCGATCAGTTCCTGCTGGCAATCGCCCTGCTCAGCACAACCAACTGCCTCCACCGCGGCGGCCACAACCTGGCCGGTGGTGTAAGCATTGGCTTCATCTTCGGCGGGCGGGTTGCCGTGGGTTGCCGTGTAGTCTTCGACGAACTCCACGTTGCTAGGGTAATCAGCGGTCACTGAGTATCCGGTGGGCGCGAGAATTCCTTCAGTCTGGCCCCCGATGGCCGTTTCGAACTCCGGGTTGGTCGGTGCTGTGGAGAACGCAGCGAGATCCGGCTGGTAGTCGAGTTGCTGAAGGGCCCGGATCAGGTTCACTGCATCCTGGTACTGGGTGCCCCCAACTACCAAGTCAGCCTCGGAGTTTGCAATGGTTGCTGCGATGATTCCGAAATCGGTGGTGTTCGGCGGATAAACCTCGTCCACAACAGTCTCGATCCCGGCTGCCTCAAGCTTTTCCTTGAGACCGTAGGCGGTGCCCTGCGCAAACGGATCATCCATCGCGGCGTACGCGGCTGTCTCTGGCCGTTCCCCCTCGGGGAGGGACAGAATGTGCTCCGCCAGATAGTTGTAGTGATCCTCGGCGACGGCGGGGGCAGCATAGAACAGATTCTCGAAGCCCTGGGTGAAGACCTCCTCAGCCGCACCTGCGGGTTCTACAAAGAGCATGCCGTACTGTTCGGCGATGGTCGCCGCCGGGACCACCAGACGGGTGGAGAAGGGGCCAAATACGAGGTCGACACCGTCCTGGGCAATGAGGGACTCATAGTCGGACACCACCCGGTCAGCCAGGGATTGGTCATCGAGGATCTTGAGCTCAACCTGTCGACCGAGCAAACCACCGTTGGAGTTGACGTTTTCAACCCAGGCCCGATAGCCGCGTTCCACCCCTTTGCCCGGTTCTGCGAAGTCACCGGTCAACGGGAGGGAAACACCGATGACGATCGGATCTTCGGCTCCGCCAGCAGTTCCGCCGCCGTCGTCGCTTCCACACCCGGCCAGCACCAGAGTTGATGCCGCCAACAGCGTCCCCCACTTCAACTGCTTCTTTGCAGCCATATCGCCTACCTCCACGTCGTCATAACGAAAGCGCTTTCGTAAGCGCTTCCGCTACTCTATAGTGATGCTCATCACAGTGGCAAGGGTGCGGTAAGGTAAATTTTCCGATATGAATGATCAAACTGATGACTAAGGAAGCTGCTCCATTCCGCCTGATTGACGTGGCCACCCGCGCAGGGGTTTCCTTGGCGACCGCGTCCCGCTCCTTGTCAGGGAGCGACGGCGTCAGCAAGGAACGCGCGGAATATGTCAGGGGTGTCGCGCTGCAGATGGGCTATGTCGCCAACGCGCACGCCCGTTCATTAGCAGGCGGCGCGGCGTCAACAGTCGGCCTGATCGTGCACGAGATCGCCGATCCCTACTTCACGGAGATCGCCAGCGGGGTTCTCCGGATCGCCACACGGCAGTCCCGCACCGTTCAGATCAGTCAGTCGCAGCGCACGCCAGAAGGTGAATTGCTGCAGATCCGAGCGCTTCGCGCCCAGAGAGTCGGCGCCATCATACTCGCAGGCTCGGGCTATACCGATGCGCAAACGGAGAAGCAACTGGAAGCCGAACTGGGGGCGTTCCAGGCATCGGGTGGACGCGTTGCAGTGATTGGCAGGCATCAAATCACCGCTGACGCAGTTCTTCCCGACAACCGGGCGGGCGGACTAACCATAGCGTCCCACCTTATTGAGTTAGGACACCGCCGAATCGTCGTCCTCGCGGGACCGGCAGACCTTAATACGGTGTCGGACCGCCTCGCTGGCATCATGGACGCTTTCGCCGATGCAGGGATCACCTCGGACACTGTGACAGTGATCCATACCCCGTTCACCCGGGAGGGCGGCCTGACCGGCACCGATCAGGCGCTGCACGACTGCCCGGCCGCCACGGCAATCATCGCGCTCAATGATGTGATGGCCATTGGGTCCCTCTCTGCCCTTCGCCGACGCGGGATACGGATACCAGAGGACGTTTCGGTGAGTGGTTTTGACGACATCACTGTGGCGGCCGACGTCGGGCCCAGCCTTACAACCATCCGAATACCCATGACACGGATCGGTGAGCAAGCCATGGAAATGGTCCTTGCTGCCAAGGTCAGCCGGCCCCGCCGCAAGAAGACCGGGCACGAGTTAGTGATACGTGACTCGACCGGACCGGTAAGAACCTAGCGCTGCCAGATCTATGCCCGCGAGGAATCTCCTCACCCCGAAATGGCGGTAACGCCGGGATAGGAGAACGAGTCTGCCCGGTCGTGGGCAGGCTTTATCATGGAGCTAAGACACCTGATAACCCTCTGGAGGCTCACATTACGGACACTGCCGCCCAACACGATATCTACTTCGGCGCGCCGGAGCCGGTCAATGAGGCCGAAGTCCTCGAGTCGGCGTCGCGCGACGCCGTCGCACGATTCAACGAGCGCACCGACATCACCACCGTCAAGCGCCGGTTCACGCTGATCAACCAGAACACCACGCCGCATCAGGCCATGGTCGAGGATCTGCTGTTCATCCGGGCTGCGCTTGAGGACGCCGATATCGAGTACCTGCTGGTGCGAGGAAATGATGAGCGTCCGGTCATCGCCATCGATCTCAAGTTCCGTGAACGCCTCCGGGAAGCCCTGGTCACCGCCTGCAAGCACGAGCCGTTCTACTCGCGCACCGTCGACACGAAACGCCGGACCACCCTGCTGGTCACCGACGGCTCCCTCTCCCATAGCGGCAAAGCGCGGATCTTCCGCCTGTTCCGCCCTCGGATTGAACCGATTGGCGGCCTGGCCTTCGGCCCCTCGGCGGGGGTACAGATTGAACTCTGGAAGCTCGACGGCGACACCATCGAGCTGCCGGTCGAGAACTCATTGACCCGCAGGGCCCTCCCCTCCTCCGAGGTGGTTCGCGGATCTGTCGAACGACACGGGCTGCTCTGGCCCACCATCGACAACATGTTCGCGGACCATGCCACGGACATCGACTTCGACATTGACCTGGTCTTCTCCTGGGTGGACGGCAGCTCGCCCGAATACCAGGCCGCCAGAGCGGCCCGGATGAAGGACGCAGTGGTGGGCGAAGGCGACGACCACGAAGCAAGGTTCCGCCAGATCAACGAACTCAAATATGCTCTGCGGTCGGTGTACATGTTCGCGCCCTGGATCCGCCGGATCTTCATCGCCACCGATTCGGAGTGCCCCTCGTGGCTCGCCGATCACCCCTCGGTCACGCTGGTTCGCTCGGAGGAACACTTCAAGGACCCGTCGGTACTGCCCACCCACAACTCGCAGGCAGTCGAGAGCCAGCTGCAGCACATTCCGGGTTTGTCGGAGCACTTCCTCTATTCGAACGACGACATGTTCTTCGGCCGTCCGGTCTCCCCCGAGATGTTCTTCTCCCCCGGCGGGATTACCAAGTTCATCCAGGCGGACACCCGCATTGGGTTGGGCGACAACGACGCCGAACGGAGTGGGTTCGAAAACGCCGCGCGGGTCAATCGGAGGTTACTGCACGACCGGTTCGGCCGGATCACCACCCGACACCTCGAGCACACGGCTGCGCCCCTGCGCCGCAGCGTCCTGCTGGAGATGGAGGAGGTGTTCGCCGCCGAGTTCTCCGCAACCGCCGCCTCCAGGTTCCGGGCCAAGGACAACATCTCGGTCACCAACTCGCTGTACCACTACTACGCGTTACTGACCGGCCGGGCCGTCACCCAGGAATCCGCCAAGGTGGCCTACATTGACACCACCATGCGGTCAGGGCTGCGCAGCCTGAACAAACTGCTGGACAAACGGCATACCGACTTCTTCTGTCTCAATGACGGGAGTTTCCCGGAGGTTCCCGCCGCGGAGCGGGCACACCTGGTCACTGACTTCCTGGAGAAGTATTTCCCCCTCAAGGCGCCCTGGGAAAAGTAGGGACCGTCAACCGGTGCCCAGCGAACCGGTGCCTAGGCTCCGGTGAGCTGGCGTTGAGGTGTCGCGTCGGCGATTCGGACCCCGGCGGCGTCGAGCCGGCGGCGTGTTTCCACGAGGGGCACGGTTTCCCCGACGGGCCGGTAGGCACCGATCGGGACCACCGAGTGGACAATCGTGTCGTCGTACACGTGCACCAGGTTATAGGCCTGGGCCCCGTCCTGCCCACGGGTGCCGCCGCCGTCGTACCCCAGATCCTGGGTGTAGCAGGTCGCCGAGGCCACCGACACCGGCACCCCGGCAAAGGTAGCGGTGGTCGAGTAGTGCAGATGCCCGGCCAGGATGCCGCGCACATCGGTGCCGCGGACGACGTCGGCCAGCTGGCGTTGACCACGGAGTTCCACCAGGACCGATAAATCCTGTACACACGGAATCGGAGGGTGATGCAGGGCGAGGAGGGTGCCATTGGGCGCCGGGGTCAGCAGCTCGTTGGCGAGCCACACCAGCTGCTCGTGGCTGAACTCGCCGTGGTGGTGGCCGGGAACCGTCGAGTCCAGGGTGATGATGCGCAACCCGTTAATGAGGTAACTGCGGTCGATGGGCGCTGAGTCTGGCGCCTGGTCGAGCAGCCCGACCCTGAAGTTGGCCCGATCATCATGGTTGCCCATGGCCCAGATCACCTCCGCGCCGAGTTTGGCCGCTGCCGGTTCAACAATGGCGCGGAGCTTCGCGTAGGCGTTGGCTTCACCCTTGTCGGCCAGGTCCCCGGTGAAGACCAACGCCTCGGGCCGGGCGCCGGAGGCCTCGAGCTCGGTGAAGATCTGACGTAACCGGGCCTCGCTATCCACCGCCCCGTACAGTGGCCCGGGCCCGCCGAGCAGGTGGGTGTCGCTGAGGTGGAGAATAAACTGCTGCGGCCGAGGATGTTCGGCCGTCCGGTAATTCATGGTGACCTTCTAGGTAGCTGGCGGTAACCGTTTACAACCTAATTGACCTCCATCAAAGCAGAGATCACGCCAATAGCGGGTGAACACAGCCCGGCAAGTCGGATAACGCTGCGAGTTTGGTCCGCAACCGGGGTA
>NZ_BAAAIJ010000031.1:7966-15951 GCF_039526005.1 Arthrobacter flavus
CCACAAAGACCTTGTCGCCGTTGCGCCCCTTCTCCTTACCCTGCCCTTTGCCGTCAGCAATCGCGCCACGGTCGTGGCCTTTGCTCCCCGGCACGGCGACCGGCTGGCCGGCCGCGTCGTAGGCGTGCTGTTCCAGCCGGTAGCCTCGCGGTACAACCACGGGGTGCAGCGATTTCTTGTCGGAGGCGCTGACAAAGATGGTGGACTCCCCCGCCGGCCCATCGACGGTCACTGACGAAATCAGTGGCTGGAGCAGCAGCGCGTCGATCGATGCCGCGCCGTCGACGGCGGCGCTGATGCTGCGTTCCCCACGCTTCAGTTCCCGGTCAAGGCTCAACGGCTGCAGAATCCCCGGCGCGTCGGTGATGCCCTGCTCCCCTGCCCCGCCGTTGGGGGTAGCGCCAAGCTTCCGTTTCGCCGACCAGCTGGTGGTCCCGGCGTCCTCGATAGTCCTGTTCACGATCGGGTACACGTTGCGATCCTGCTCATGCGCGGTCATCGGGATGCGTAGGCGTGCTCCGGTGGTGAGCTGCACATACGCGCCACCCGAGATGTTGGCCTCTCCGGTCCACGCGGATTCAGCGGTGACCATGGTGCCGTCTCCCGTGATGGTCCCGGTTTCAGCCTCGACCACGGTGAGCCCGTCGGTGGCTACTGTCTGGTCGATCCCCAGGGCCGCTGCCTTCAGCTCCGGGTTGGCATCGAGCACCAGCATGGAGAGTAGACCGTGGATGGTCGACTCGGCCCCCGAGTTGTAATTCACGGTCCCGTCGGCCTGCACCCCGTCGAACGTCACCCCGGTCGCCGGGTTGTACGTCGGTTCGCCGCTGCGGTTGGCACCGAAGTACCATCCGCCCATCACTGCCGCCAGCTCATACAGCCCGGTAGCGCCGGTCGCTTCCGCAGTCGACACCAGGCTTTGCAGCCGCGAATCGACGCCGTAGGCGATCTGCACCCGCTCGGACGGCGTGGGAGTCCACGCGTTATCCGGTCCACCCGCGGTGATCAATTGCGCGGTGAACCCGGCGGTGTCCTGCACCGCAGCGTCGGCAAGGTCGGGGCGACCCAGTACCACCGACGCGTCAGCGACGGCGGCTGGAGCCATGCCACCCCACGCATGCCAGAACGTCTGGGACTTGGTCCAGGGAAGGATGGCACCAAACGGCCAGCTCTGGGTGTCCCCCGAGGACATCTCGGCGATCCCCTCGGTGAGCTGGGACAGGGCGGTCCTCGCCACTTCGTCGGACGGCTCGGCCCCCACGTACGCTGACAGGCCGAGCACTGCCTCAGCCGATGAGTCGGCGCCCTGGGCGATCAGCCAGGCGGGGACGCTGACGCCGTCGGCGATGTCATACTGGCCATACTGGCCCAGCGACTGGCGGTTGAGCGCGTCCAACGAGAGATGCAGACGCTCCTGCAGGAACGCAGCGAACTCGGGGTCGGCGTCGCTGAACGCCGCGTACCCCTCGCCGAGGGCCCACACCGTGCGGGCCACCCAGTAGGACTCAGCCGAATCGCTGGGATCTGGGAGTTCAATGGGCTCGGCGCTAGGGTTCAGGTCACCGTCGGTCTGCTGCCATAACACCACGTTGCCCGCATTGGGGCCGTCAGTGGTCTGCAGGTAGGCCAATGATCGCAGGGTCTGGAACGCCAGTTCCTTGCTTGCCTCACTCCCCGTCTGCTGCCAGTGCCGGAGGTAGACGACCGCGGTGCGGGAAATGTCGTCGGCGTTGTAGGCGCCCTGGCTCCAGTTGCCGTCGGCGTCGAGGTTTCCGCCGCCGATCTTCCGGTACGTGCCGTCGTCGTTCCGGTCAGCGTACGTCCAGGGCGCGAGCGCCGTCGGCTGCTCTTCGGCGCGGTAGGTGCTGTGGCCTTCGATCGCAGGAACCGGCACCTCCTCGAGCAGCCAGTCCAGGTGGGACGTGTTGGTGAGCGGTGCGGTCGCCGCGGCGGCGGGCGACACAAAGGTGGCACCCGCTGGTGCTGCTGCCACGGGTGCTGACGTCGCGGGTGCCATGCCAACGCCGACGAGGGCGAGCGAGGCAGTCATCACCAGGCACGGGATGCGTGCTGCCCGGGCGCTCATGCGACGATCCGATCAAGGCGGGCCACACCGATTTTGGAGTCGGCCATGCCGTAGAAGACGAACAGCTGGCCGTCGATCTCCTCGATGGCTGTCGGGAACACCACGTTGGGCACAATGCCCGACTTTTCGTCGTCGGTCTCGGGTTGCAGCAGCGGTTCGCGGCTGCGGGCAATCACCTGTGACGGGTCGTCGGCTGAGAGGATCATTGCCGCGGCCGAGTAGTTGACCTTCTGCTGGTGGTCGAACGCCGACTTTTCCAGTGCCCCGGCCACGCCGTGGTGGATGATGAGCCAGCCTTCGTCGATCCGCAGGGGCGGTGGGCCGCCACCGATTTTCAGTTCCTCGAACTCGAACTCGCTCATCGCGACGAGGGTGTGCTTGCCCATGTGCACCAGGTTCCGGATATCCTTCTCGACGTCCTCGACTGACACGTAGGAGATCCAGATGCCGGGCCGGTTGTCAGTGATCCCGGCGGGAAGGTGTTCACCCTCGCCCTCACGGATCCAGCCCAGATCCCACATGGGGCGGTGCAGCAGCGCGTAGGAGGGCACGCCGTCGGGGTCGTTGACCGGCTCGGGGAAAAACACGCCGTCCTTGTTCGGGAACAGGTTGAGGTCCATCGACAGCTCAGCCTTGTACTCGAAGAAGCAGGGTCCGAGCCGTTGCCAGGACCGCAGATCGGTGGAGTGGGCGAACGCCATCCGGGGCCCCAGGGGGCCGTAGGCCACGTAGGTCATCAGGTGCAGGCCGAGTGAGGGAACCCAGGTGGTGCGGGGGTCCTCGGTGCCTGAGTTGTTGGTGCCGCGTTCCCAGCCTTCGTCCGGGCCCAGGACCACGCCCAGCCGGTCGACGCCGGTGGGTATTCCGTTCTCGATCACTATCTTGGCTAGCCCGACCCGGGACACGTTGCCTTGGGAGACCAGCCGGGGCAGCAGGTACAGCTCGCCGTCCGGGCCGCGGCCGCTGGCAGGGTTGAGGACACCCTCGGCCTCGAAGTCGTTGCCTTCCTCAGGGCTCATGATGACACCCGCCCGGGTCAGCGTAAACGGGACTGTCGGCAGCGGTGTGGTGCTGGCTGCGTCGGTGGTGATGGTGGTTTGCGAAGTCATAAGGTTAGCCCTTTGCGCTTGATCCGATATTGGTGGAAATGAACTGGCGTTGGAAGAAAATGAACAGTGCGACGGCGGGAGCCGCGAGCACGCACGCGCCGGCCAGGATGGCACCGAACGGGTTGGCTGCGGTCGCCGCGACATTGGAGATGTAGTTGGCCAGGGAGACGGCGAGCGGCTGGAAGGCTACATCCTTCGTCACCAGGAACGGCCAGAGGAACTCGTTCCACGGTCCGATGAAGGTGAGCAGGACGGCCGTGACAATGGCTGGCCGCACCAGCGGAATGGCGATCTGGGTGAGGATACGCAGTTCGGACGCCCCGTCAATCCGTGCGGCCTCGAACAGTGAGGCCGGCAGCTGTAGGAAGTACTGCCTGAAGACGAACACGGCCGTGGAGTTGATGGCGAACGGCAGGATCATCCCCAGGTAGCTGTCCGCCAGGCCATAGTCACGCACAATCAGCACATAGAGCGGGATCAGCAGCAGCTGGAACGGAATCATCTGGACCAGCAGCATCATGGCGAAAACCATGCCGCGGCCACGGAACTGCATCTGGGCCAGCGCGTACCCGACAGGGATGCCGAACAGCACCGTGCACAGGATGACGCCGCCGGTGAAGATGCCCGAGTTGACGAGCCCCCGCACCAGGTTGATCGACTCGTTGATCAGCACATAGTTCTGCCCGGTGATGTTGCCCAGATTGGGGAAGGCACCGGCCACCGAGGTGTCGGGTTCGGTCTGCAGCGAGCCGATGAACATGTAGTAGAAGGGAAAGAGGAAAACGAATGCCCCCACCGCCAGGAGCAGGAAACTCAGCGGGCGCAACGACCGGTGCCGGGCGGTCGCCGACCTCCGCTCGGCAGGGTCGGGGTCTGGGTGTGCGGCAGGATCGCCCGGCAGGGCAGCCGCCGTGGCCAGGGTTGGCTGGAAGTCCTTGGCCATCTCAGTCTTCCTTTCCGCCGACGAAGCGGCGTTGAATCAGGGCCAGCAGCAGAACGCCGAGGACCAGGATCACGCCGAGTGCAGCAGCAGTATCGGGGTTGCCCTGCAGGATGCCCTGCTGGTACATGAGGAACACCGGCGACGTCGACGCGCCGTCGGGCCCGCCCCCGCCTGTCAGCAGGTACGGCTCGGTGAAGAGGTTGGCACCGGTGATGGTGGCGAGCAGCGTCACCAAGAAACTGGCCGACCGTACCCCGGGGATCGTGATGTTGAAGAACTGCCGGATTTTGCCGGCACCGTCGACCGACGCCGACTCGTACAGCTCTTCGGGGATGTTCTGTAGCGCGGCAAGGTACAGCAGGATGAAGAATCCCAGCTGCTTCCAGGTCACGTACAGGGCCACCGTCGGCATCGCCAGACCCGAGTTCACAAGCCAGGAGGGATCGGGTGCCAGCTCACCGAGGATCGAGTTGACCAGCCCGTTCTGCCCGAACAGGAACAGCCAGACCCCGACGACGGCGACGCTCGCGGTCACGTAGGGGACGTAGTAGCTGACCCGGAAGAAGGTGCGGAGCCGGGTGACCCGGTTCAGGGCGTTGGCGAGCACCAGGGAGAGCCCGACGGTGAGGGGGACGTTGATGATCAGGAACACGCCGATATTGGCGAAGGAGCGGCCCACATCGGGGTCGGTGAGCACCGTCGCGTAGTTGTCGAACCCGACGAATGGGCGGTCCACCGCCACACCGGGGGCGGTGAAGAAGAAGTCGTGGAAGGAGATATAGACGGCGTAGCCCAGGGGGAACGCCAGCACCGCAAGGATGTAGATGATGTACGGTGCACTGAACGCCAGCCCGAGTGGTTGGCGTCCCAGCAGCCTGTTGCGCCGGCGGGGGGCGGGACCCGGGCTGATACCCGGATCCCGCGGCGTACCGACGGTGGTTGGAGTCGTCACCGTCGTTCCGTCTACTCTTCGGAGGCGAGGCTGGTGATCTCTTCGGCAGCCTGGGTGAAGGCGTCGTCGACGGTTTCGTTGCCGAAGATCACCGAGGCGCCATAGGCATCACGGAAGGTCTGCCAGATTTCGACCGAGTTGGGCACATTCGGCACCTCGACCGCACGCGATGCCTGGTCGGCGAACTCGGTGTAGGCGGGGTTCGCCTCAAAGTATTCGGCGTAGGCGTCGGTGAGATCGGCGCGGATGGGCATCTGTCCGGTGGCTTCAAGGAGCGCACCGTCCTGTTCCTCGCTGCTGGCGAACTTCATCAGCTCCCAGGCGGTCTGCTTGTTGTCGCAGGCCGAGTAGATCGCCATGTTCTTGGCATCGGAGAAGGTATAGCTCTCGTCCCCTTCGGCGAGACCCGGTACGGGGGCGGTCCCCCAGTTCACGTCGTCGCCGTACACGGGGATGGCCCAGGGGCCGGAGATCGCGATTGCTGCCTTTCCGTCCACAAACGAGTCACCGGTGTACGCCTCCTGGGAGGACAGCCCCTCCTCGTACATCGTCTGCCACATCCCGGCAACGGCTTTGCCCTCTTCTGTGTTGAAGGCTGCCTCGCCGTCGACCACCAGCTGGGACCCACCGGTCGCAGCAGCGAAGAAGGGATAGAAGTCGAACCAGGACTGGTAGAACTCACCGGCCGGTGACGGCCACATCGCGTAGTCGGCGACGCCCGATTCAACGAGGGTGCGGGAGGTTTCCAGCAGCTCGTCCTGCGTGCCCAGCGCCGGGTTTTCGGGGTCAAGCCCTGCCGCTTCGAACATGTCCTTGTTGTAGTACAGCACCACGGGGTTGGACTTCCACGGCAGCTGGTAGTACTGCCCGTCGGCCGACTTGTACTGCTCCGCAACCTCACCACTGCGGGATTCGACGTACTCGACGCCGTCCTCGAAGGTGTCCAACGGGACCAACCCGCCCATCTCCTCGAACTGGGGGACGGCCACCGGAGCCGTGTTCATCACGATGCAGGGGGCGTTGCCGGCGGTGATCGCCGCGGCGATGACCTCCTCGGAGCTGGTGCCGGCGGGGATTTCCTGGGCGGTGACCTCCTGGTCGGGGTTGTCGGCGTTCCACGCCTCGACCATCGACTCACCCCAGGCCACTTCCTGCTGATTGTTCGAATACCAGATGGTGATGGGGCCGCTGGTGAGCTCGCCGTCGCCGGCGGCGTCGCCCCCGCTGCCGCCGCAGGCTGCGAGGCCGAGGCCCATCATGGCTGTGGCCGTGATAGCCAGTGCTCGCTTGGTGTATCGCGTCATTGCGTTTTCTCCTAGATCACTTTCACTTGCGTTGGATGCGTTATTTGCTGCCGGAAGAACTCCGGTTGTGGGGCGCCGCGGTGGAGCCGCGGGTAATCAGTCTGGGGGCGGGCAGGACGACGTCGGCGCCGTCGTGAGTGCCGTCGAGCTGGTTGAGCAGGACCTGCGCTGCGGAGCTGCCCCACAGAAGCGGGTCGCTGCCGATACTGGTCAGTGCGGGGTTGAGGTATTGGGCGTACTCGGTGTTGTCATAGCCGGTGACCGACAGGTCGGCAGGAATCCGCAACCCCTGCTGCTGGGCGTAGGCCTGCCCGGCGGTGGCCATGATGTCGTTGGCGTAGACGATCGCAGTTGGTGCGTTGTCGCGGGCCAGCAGGTCAGCTGTCGCGGCGACCCCCTCAGTCGCACCAAAGTCCGCTTCAATGAAGAGGTCAGTTTCCAGGCCGTTGAGCTTGAGGGTGTTGGCCCAGGCATTGCGGCGGCTCAGTCCGTGAATGTAGTGCTGTGTTCCACCGACATGGGCAATTCTGGTGTGCCCCAGGTCGACGAGGTGCTGAACGGCCTGGCTGATCCCCTCGGTGTCGTCCATGCAGACGGCGGGGAAGGGTGAGGGTGTGTCCGGCCTGTTCAGGGTGACTGCCGCGAGTCCCAGTTCCAGCAGCAGGGCGATGCGGGAGTCGTCGGTGCGCATGTCGCTGAGGATCACGCCGTCCACCCGGCCCTCGTGCGCCAGCCGCCGATAGCTAGCCTCTTCGGACCCCGTCTGGGTCGCCACGGTGAGGACCAACGAATAGCCGCTGTCCGCGAGGGTGGTCTCAATCCCCGCGATGAATGATGGGAAAAACGGGTCGGTCCCGAGCAGTCGCGGGTTTCGGGCTACCACCAGGCCGAGGGCGTAGGCCTTCGACGAGGACAGTGATCGGGCCCTCAGGCTGGGTGTCCAGCCCAGTGCTGCCGCGGTACTGAGAATGCGGCGTCGAGTATCTTCGCTGACTCCCGCCTGACCATTAAGGGCATAGGACACAGCGCCCTTGCTCACGCCGGCGGCCCGGGCCACGTCGCTGATCGTTACCGGCATCGCTGTCGCCATCCTTGTCTTGTGGTGAGGCTAACAACCAGTTACCTGGGGATATTACGAGGTGATCCCTATCACTTAACCGGTTAAGTAGCCTTAACTAAACCGGTTCAGTGACCGATAGTCAAGGAGGACTTCACGTTGTGGAGAATTCAAGCCGGTGGAACAGCAGTCCTGCTGGACCGCCGGGGCGAATAATACGTAAAGCCATGACGACCAGTAAGGCAATTCACCGCTAAGGACGGCGGAGCACAAGGAGAATCGATGAAATCGTTTGCATGTGGTGATGTGGTTCCCGGTTGCGAGGCTAAGTGGGTGTGCAGTACGGACGACGAGATCCTGGCCCAGGTTGGCGCCCACGCGGCCGCAGTCCACAATCTGACCACGGTGCCAGACAGCCTGGTTCAGTCTGTCCGCGGTGCCATCCAGCCAGTTAGCCTCGATTTTTCATCGGAGGTCTTGGCCGGGTGTTTGAGGGCGGTGGGCAGGGGCCGCGGGTGCTGGTTTGGTTTTGGG
>NZ_BAAAIJ010000032.1:0-59776 GCF_039526005.1 Arthrobacter flavus
GGCTTTAGGCATGATGAACATCCTTCCACCCGCGAGGTTAATCCTCACAGGTCAGGAGTCAACCAAACCTTCAGCAGTCCCATCATTGTCGAGCACAACATGGAACTGGTGATGAGCCTGTGTGACCACGTCATTGTGTTCGACCAGGGGAGGCCCATTGCCTCCGGCGTCCCATCGATGATCCAGAAGGATCCCAAAGTATTGGAGGCTTACCTTGGCGTCTGAATTCTTGCTCGAGCTAAATGACATTGAAGCGGGCTACGGGCGGGCGGCCCTTGTTCTGCGGGGGCTCACCGTCCGGGTCCCGCCTGCCAGCGTGGTGTGCCTTGTGGGGCCCAACGGGGCGGGGAAATCCACAGTACTCAAGGTGGCAAGTGGCATGCTGACACCACGCGCCGGGAACATCGTCGTGGATGGGGATGATGTCACCGGGAAGTCTCCCCAGCAGATGCTGGCCACTGGACTCTCCCACGTATTGCAGGGGCACAGCGTATTCCGAGAGATGACTGTCGGCGAAAACGTGCTCCTCGGTGCCTATTCAGTCAAGGATCGTAAAGTTATCGAAGAGCGGTCGTCATTTGTCAAGAACCTCTTCCCGATCGTGGGCGAGCGATGGGGCCAGCTTGCAGGCTTGCTCTCAGGCGGGCAGCAAAAGCAGGTGGAGTTCGCCAGATCGTTGATGGTGAGTCCCAAGGTGGTCCTCCTGGACGAACCGTCCATGGGCCTGGATCCGAAAACCACAACAAAGGTTTTCGAACAGATCGCCCGGATGAGGGACGCTGGAACAGCTGTGCTTCTGGTCGAGCAGAATGCCCGCCGCGCGCTGGAATCTGCCGACATAGGCTGCGTTCTGGACCTTGGGAAGGTGCACATCACCGGACCGGCGCCGGAGCTGCTCGCGGATCCCAAGCTTGGTGAACTCTATCTTGGCGGCCGTCCGGCTGGGTTGCCTGCTGATTAGGCGCAGCGATTGGTGCCCGGGCGCGGCTGGCTGGGGCCTCTAATAGGTGGAGTACAGCTCCCCGACGCGCAGGTCGGCGTCCACCCGGTTGTCGACGCCGGGCAGCGGGCAGGCCCACGCCTCGTCATAGGCGCACGACGGGTTGTAGGCGAAGTTCAGGTCGATGATCAGCCGGTCGCCGACCACGCCCAGGTGTGCACCCTTCACCGTGTCCAGCACATAGCGGCCACCGCCGTAGGTCCCGCCGGCCGTGCCAGCAGACCCGTCGCGCAAGGGCAGGAACAGCCCGCCGCCGTACGACGCGAGCCGCCACAGCGCCAGCCGTCCGACGCCGTCGAGCCCCACGGTGCCCAGCCGCTGGAAGGTCACCGTACCGTCAGTGCCGGTGGGGACGTCCATGTTCTCGCCCACGCCGTCGTCGTCGATCACTGCCTCAAACCGGTACTCCGGCTGGTACGGGGCCACCGCGAGACCGTTGAAGGTGGCCACAGCCGTCGCGTCGAGTGGGGAGGCGGGATGGCTGGCAAACAGCTTGTCCCGGCCCGCTCGCCACAGGTCATGCGCCGACGACGGCGAACCGGCCTGTGCGGTGTCGCGCACCTGCCCGTAAAGCTCGAATACCTGCTGACGCCAGTCAGCGATGTGCAGGGCCGTGGTAGCTGTAGGCATTGCACTAGCCTAGCGGTCGGCGTCGGGCGGCCGTCACGGAAACCCTGAATACAGTTGCCCAGGCGTACTGTGTCATCTGTGACAACCGGGATCTTCTTCATTGTTTTGTTCTCCATCCTGCTCGGCGCTATCGCCCAGCGGATCGCCGGCCTGGGCTTTGCCCTGCTCATCGCGCCGTTCCTGGTGATCATCCTGGGCCCGCATGAGGGTGTGGTGCTGGTCAATATTTGCGGGGTGGTGTCCTCTGCCCTGATCGTCGGCAGGGTCTGGAAGGACATCGACTGGAGTATGTTCCGGTGGATGGTGATCCCCTCAGTCTTCGGCTCCATTCCCGGCTCGATTGCAGCGGTGATGCTGCCGTCGGCCCCGCTGTCGGTGACGGTGGGCGGCGTCGTTCTGGTGGCGCTGTCGGTGTCCCTGGTGTTGCAGCGCTCCTCGGTGGTGGTGCGTGGCAATACGCCGAAGGCAGTTGCCGGTTTCACGGCCGGCCTCACCAATGCAATGGCCGGTGTGGGCGGGCCCGCCGTCAGCGCCTACGCCCTGCTCTCCCGCTGGCCGCAACGCCCGTTCGCTGCCACTCTGCAGCCGTTCTTCGTGGTGATCGGACTGGTCACCCTCGCGGTCAAGCTCAGTCTCGACCCGACCGATGCGCCCGCGCTGCAATGGTGGATGTGGTCAGCGATCGGCGTCGTGATCGTGTTCGGAATCCTCACCGGTGAGAAGCTCTCCCGGTTCATCAAGGACGACCATGCCCGGTTCTTTGTGATTGTGATCGCTTTCCTCGGCGCCGCGGCCGCTCTGGTCAAGGGATTGCTGGATCTCCTGCTCTAGGGTCGCGATCTGCAGCCGTTGAACCGGAGCCCGGCACCGAGTCGCTGAACCTCGCAGGCATTAGCCGGTGGCACCATTGAGGAGATGAAACTTCCACTCCGTATGCCCGGTCGGCGTGCCCTGCCTATGCCCCTGTGGCTGCAGGGTGTGTTCGAGCTGGCCCAGTCAGCAGTGATTTCCGGGCTGCTGATCCTGGTCCCCCTGGCCGCCGTATGGTTGGCGGGTGGATTCGCCGATCGGACACCTACTGCAATGCTGCAATTGGGCGGTCAGGTGTGGCTCCTCATCCACGGAGTGCCGCTGGAAGTGACTTTCGCACCGGCCGACCCGGATGGCGTGGGAACCACCGGGATTCTGTCCCTCGTGCCGCTGGGCCTGACCCTGCTCCCGTTCCTGCTCGCCTGGCGGGCTGGCCGGCGTCTGGCGCGGGCCTCCTACTCCGATCAGTTGTGGCAGGCACTCCTGGGAGCTCTCGGGATCTACGCGGTGGTGGGGGGCGGCGTTGCCTACCTTAGCGCCACGGCTGAGGCGACAGTCCCGCTTGCTGCGGGCGCCCTGATTCCCCTGGTGTCGGCCGGTCTGGGACTGGTGATTGGCGCGTACCGTGAGGCGGGTGCGTGGAGCCGGCTGATCGGCGTCGACCGCGCCGCCTGGCTGGCGAAGACCAGCCAGAGTTCCCGGTGGGCCGGATCCTACGCCTGGGCCTGCCTCAGGTCCGGGTTCCTTGCGCTGGCGGTATCACTGGGGTTGTCGGCATTGCTGCTGGCTGTCACCCTCGGGCTGCGCTGGGCCGAAATGGCGGCCGTTTATCAGCGCCTCGATGCAGGAATTGTCGGCGGGAGCGCCCTGACACTGGCCCAGCTTGGCTTCCTGCCCAACTTGGTGGTGTGGACCCTTTCCTGGGCCTCCGGCGCCGGTTTTGCACTGGGATCCGGCAGTACGATTTCTCCCCTGACGACCAGTGCTGGACCGCTGCCGGCCATCCCGGTCCTCGGCGCCGTGCCGCCGGGCACCCTCGAGTACGGGCTGGCGGCGCTCGCCATCCCGGTCCTGGCGGGGCTGCTGGCCGGCTGGTGGTTCTTCCGTGAAGGAGAAAACCATCTGGACGAGTGGCTGGAAATCAAGGTGGCACAGCGGTGGGTCACTGCAAGCCTGTCGACCCTGGCTGCTGCCGTGTTGATTGGGGTGACCGCCGGTGTTGCAGCCGGGGCGGTCGCGTGGGTGTCTCACGCGTCGCTGGGCCTCGGCCGGCTGGTGGACCTGGGTCCCAACCCGCTGTGGGTGGGCCTGTTGATTGCCGCGGAGGTGGCTGTCGGCGTCGTCATCGGGTATGCAGCGGGGCCGCTGCTGGAGCGGGACAAGCGCTCCTAGCCGGTGCCACGTCCGTCAAAAGAGTGGCTGCCCCGCATTGAAGCCCCAAAAGAGTGGCTGCCCCGCGGTGAAGCCCCAAAAGAGTGGCTGCCCCGCATTGAAGCCCCAAAAGAGTGGCTGACCCGCAGATAAGTGGTGGCGCAACCACGCATCTGCGGCGCTGCCACTTTTCTGGGACCTAGGGACCGTCGATCTGCGGCGCTGCCACTTTTCTGGGACCTAGGCACCCTGTGACCCTGCGGTCAGGAGTCGGGGAGGAGGCCGCCCAGGTTGCTGAGCTCGTCCTGGCACGCGCTCTGCGCCGAGTTGGTCAGGGCAGTGCTCATGCATTCCTCGTACTCGGCGATGACCGGCCAGAAAGCCACCTGGGCGCCGGTCCCGAGGACCAGGAACGCGGTCGCCGCCAATCCGATGACCGTGGTGACGCGCAGCATCCCGGGAAGTTTGTCCCGCACCGCCCGCACCAGCGCGAAAATTCCGAGTACCAGTGCCGCCAGCCCGAAGACCAGACCGAAGACCTTCCACGGCAGGGGGAGGGTCGCGGTGAGGACCGCGCCCAGCATCGCCAGCAGGAACCACCTGAAGTAGCTTCTCGTCCGGGCCAGTTCTTTTTCCTCGGGCGACCCGGCAGCGGGCGGAGCTGGCTTGGCGGGGCGGGGGCTGTCGGTCATGGTTTAACCCTAGGGTAGAGCGCAGCCTATGGTTGACCCATGCGCATCGTAGTCCTGGTTTCCGGCACCGGATCCAACCTTCAGGCGGTCATCGATGCCGTCAGCACCGGCTCCCTCGACCTCACCATCGCGGCCGTCGGCGCCGACCGGCACAATACGTACGGGGTGGAGCGCTCAACAGCAGCCGGCATCGACGGGTTCGTGGTGGACTTCAAGTCCTTCGACCAGCGCGCCGACTGGAACGCGGCCCTGACCGAGAAGGTCGCCTCCTACTCTCCGGACTACGTGGTGTCCTCGGGGTTCATGCGGATCGTTGACCAGACGTTCCTCGATGCGTTCCCCAACCGCTACCTCAATACCCACCCAGCCCTGCTGCCGAGCTTCCCCGGCGCCCACGGTGTCCGGGATGCCCTGGCCTACGGGGTGAAGGTGACCGGATGCACGGTGATGATCGCCGACGCCGGCGTGGACACCGGCCCGATCCTGGCCCAGGCCGCCGTCGAGGTGCTCGACGACGACACCGAGGACACGCTCCATGAACGCATCAAGGTGAAGGAACGGGCGCTCCTCATCGAGACCCTCCGCCAGCTCGCACTGGGCGACCGCTGAGATGGCCATCGTCGACAACGCTGTCTACCTGGAGGGTGAACGGCAAACAGACCCGGTCTCGCTGGCCGAAACCTTCGAGTTCATGCGATCCCTCGGCGGAATGGCGTGGATCGGTCTGTACCGGCCCGACGACGCCGAGCTCGCCGCCGTCGCCGACGAATTTTCCCTCCATCACCTTGCGGTCGAAGACGCGATGGAGGGTCATCAGCGGTCCAAGCTGGAACGCTACGGCTCCACCCTGTTTGTTGTGTTGCGTCCGGCACGGTACCTCGACGCCGAGGAGAAGGTCGAGTTTGGCGAGCTTCATATCTTTGTCGGCGCCGACTTCGTGGTGACTGTGCGGCACGCCGAATCACCGGATCCGGGCCGGGTCCGGCGACGGTTGGAGGAGGCACCCGAGCTCCTGAAAATGGGGCCGTCTGCGGTGCTGTACGCAATCCTGGACGAGGTTGTCGATGAGTATGAGCCCGTGCTGAACGGACTGGAGAACGACATCGACGAAATCGAGAACGAACTCTTCGGCGGTGATCCGGGTGTCTCCCGCCGCATCTACGAGCTGCACCGGGAGGTGATCGAGTTTCAGCGGGCCACCCAACCGCTGCAGTTCATGTTGGAGAACCTGGAGCGCGGATCTGAGAAGTACCATCTGGACCCTGAAATCGGCCGACGCCTGGCCGACGTCCTTGACCATGTGATCCGGCTCGTCGAACAGGTCAACACGTTCCGCACCCTGCTGCAGAATGCTCTCACCGTTCACTCGACGCTGGTGGCCCAACGTCAAAATGAGGAAATGACCCGGTTGACGGAGACTTCCCTGAGGCAAAACGAAGAGGTCAAGAGGATCTCTTCCTGGGCCGCAATCCTCTTCGCGCCCACCCTGGTCGCTGCGATTTACGGAATGAACTTTGATGTCATACCCGAACTGCAGTGGGCGTGGGGCTACCCGTTTGCCCTGGTGCTCATGGTCGCCACCGGCATCGGGCTGTATTCGGCGTTCAAACGGAATCGCTGGTTGTAAGCGGCTTCACCTGGTTGAGTGCAATGCCACGGGTTTCCGGGGCGTTACGTGCCATCCACAGCACCGCCAGCAGCACGAGCAGGCCGGTCGCCGCGAAGGTTAGCGGCAGACCGAGGACCGGCCAGAGCAGCGAACCGAAGATCAGCGGTACCAGGCCGGCTCCTACTCGGGACACGGTGGACGCCCAGCCGAACCCCGAGGCGCGCAGCTCGGTGGGGTAGAGCTCCGACACATAGGTGTAGAGCACCGGAATGGCGACCTGGATCAGGAAGCCGAACAGGAGGAGCCAGGCGGTGGCGACGGCGGGGAGTTCGACCGTAAGCGCGAAGATCACCAGCGCGACGGCGGACAGCGGACCTGACACGGCGAGGATCCACTTCCGTCCAACCCGTTCCACCAGTAACGCAGCAGCGACGACGCCGAAGAACCCTACCGCTGTCATCCCGGCGGTGGTCAGAAAAGCAACTGACTGTTCGTAGCCCGCCTGCACCAGAATCTGCGGCATCCAGGTCAGTGCCCCGTAATAGACCAACAGGATGCTCAGGAACAGTCCCCAGGCGGCAAGGGTGATTCTCCAGTCGAACCGCCACAGCGCGGTGAGCTGGCCGGACACCGAGCCGATGGACAGCTTCGGTGTTTCCTCGGGAGACGGTAGCCGCCAGGGGGTTGGTGTGGCCCCGGTGCGTTTCACCAGGTCGTTGATCACCGCTTCGGCTTCAGCCTGGCGGCCTTTCTGGACCAGGAAGAGCGGGGACTCGGGCACCGACCGTCGCACCCAGAACACCAGCAAAGCTGGCAGCACCATCACGAGCATCAGGTACCGCCAGTCACCGAAGGCTGTCATCAGGAGCGCTGAGACCACCCCACACAGGGCGGCCCCGATGGGCCACCAGGCATCCATGGCGGTCAGCACCCTGCCGCGATGTTTACGGGGGGTGAACTCGCCGACCAGGGCGTAGTCCACGGGTATGCAGCCGCCCAGCCCGACGCCGGCCATGAACCTGAACACGCAGAACCAGATGAAGTCGGGGGAGAACGCGCCCAAGACGGTGAAGATGGAGAAGATCAGCAGGGTGAGGGTGAACGCGCGCTTCCTGCCGATGATGTCGGCGATGGACCCCCAGGCGAACGCGCCGATGGCCATGCCGATGAGGTTGGAGGTGGCCACCCAGGCCGCTTCGCCCGGTGTCAGATCCCAGTGGTCCGACAGCAGGGGGATCAGATACCCGTTGAGGGTCACGTCCCAGGCGTCGAACATGAAGCCGAGGCCGCCGATGAGGAAGATCTTCCCCTGTACCCTCCAGCGCCACGGCAGTTCCTGCACCACCTGGTCCCCGGTGGGTAATTCAGTTTGGTAGCTCACGGGGAAACTGTACAGCCGGAGCTTCCCCTCATCAGAAAAACCCCACGAATCGAGTCAACACAAATAGCGGGTTTTCGTCAGGATTCCGGTTATTTCTGTTGACTCGCGGGGCGGAGGGGTGTCTCGCGGGGCGGAGGGGGTGCTCGTGTGGAGAGGAGGCCTGCAGCGCCCAGTGACCTAGACTTGGAGGCGATCCCACCCGCAGCAAAAATCCTGGAGCCCCGCGTGACTTTGAACCATCTTGACCAAGTTCCCATCCGCCGGGCCCTGATCTCGGTGTACGACAAGACGGGGCTGGAGGAACTGGCCACCGGCCTGCACCGGGCCGGAGTCAGCATCGTCTCCACCGGGTCCACCGCCAAGCGCATCGCCGCCGCGGGTGTCCCCGTCACTGAAGTCTCTGAACTCACCGGTTTCCAGGAATGTCTCGACGGGAGGGTCAAGACCCTCCACCCCCGTGTCCACGCCGGGATCCTTGCTGACCGGCGCCGCGATGACCACGTCGAGCAGCTCCGCGAGCTTGAGGTGGAACCCTTCGACCTGGTGGTGGTGAACCTGTATCCCTTCGTCGACACGGTGAAGTCCGGCGCGGCCGAGGACGACGTCGTCGAGCAGATCGACATTGGCGGCCCCGCCATGGTCCGCTCTGCCGCGAAGAACCACCCCTCGGTGGCCATCGTCGTGGACCCGGCACGGTACCGCGACGTGGTGGCTGCCGCCGACGCTGGCGGGTTCGACCTCAGTGCACGACGCCGGTTGGCTGCGCTCGCGTTCTCTCACACCGCTGCCTATGACAACGCGGTAGCTGCGTGGACGGCCTCCCAGTTCGGTGATGGAACTGGCGACGGCGACACCTGGCCCGCGTACGCAGGCCTGTCCCTGGAACGGTCGGAGGTCCTCCGCTACGGCGAGAACCCGCACCAGGACGCCGCCCTGTATGTGGAGAAGGGTGCCACCCCGGGGATCGCCCAGGCCGACCAGCTGCACGGCAAGGCCATGAGCTACAACAACTACGTCGACGCCGACGCCGCCCTGCGTGCCGCGTTCGACTTGGACCAGCCAGCTGTCTCCATCATCAAGCACGCCAACCCGTGCGGCGTGGCGGTCGGTGCGACCGACGCGGCCGACCCCATTGCCGACGCCTACGCCAAGGCGCATGCCTGCGACCCGGTCTCGGCGTTCGGCGGTGTGATCGCCGCCAACCGGACCGTTACCGCAGCCATGGCCGCCGCAGTGAAGGACGTGTTCACCGAGGTGGTCATCGCCCCCGACTTCGAGGCCGAAGCGGTGACTATCCTCTCCGCCAAGAAGAACATCCGCCTGCTGACCCTGCCGGAAGGCTACCGGCGTGATCCCGCCGAGCTCCGGCAGGTCTCCGGTGGCGTGCTGGTGCAGTTGTCCGACACGGTCAGGGCCGACGGCGACGCGCCGGAGACCTGGACCCTCGCCGCGGGGCCCGCGGCCGACGACGCCACCCTCGCCGACCTCGCCTTTGCCTGGACCGCGTGCCGTGCCGCCAAGTCCAATGCCATCCTGCTCGCCGACGGCGGGGCAGCCGTGGGCGTGGGCATGGGGCAAGTGAATCGGGTTGATTCCTGCAAGCTCGCGGTCGAGCGGGCCAACACCCTGGCCGGTGACGGCGTCGACCGTGCCCGCGGCTCCGTAGCGGCGTCGGACGCGTTTTTCCCGTTCGCCGACGGCCTGCAGATCCTCCTCGACGCCGGGGTGCGCGCCGTGGTGCAGCCGGGCGGGTCGGTCCGGGACCAGGAAGTCATCGACGCGGCAACCGCCGCAGGGATTACCATGTACTTCACCGGCACCAGGCACTTCTTCCACTAGCCGGCCAACAGAGACGGCGGCAGTGCCCATGGAGATCGCTTCGATTTTTACCCTCGCCGCAGGGATGGCACTGGCCGGATCGGCGTTCGCGCCGGCAGTCGCGCCGGGGACCCGGTTGGTCTCGGCCATCCTTGGCCTGGGACTGTCCCTGCTCGCCATCGTCCTGCTCTTCCTCGGGGCCAGCCCCGGGATTTTCCTGTGGGTCATCGCGGTGGCGTTCGCGGTGCGGAACTTCCAGGCAGCGGACCAGCGCCAGAAGAAGATCGATGCCGGCCTCGATCCGGTCCGGCACCCCAACCTGGGCGATCTCCGCCAACTGCAGCTGCCCGCCTGGGCGCCGAAGGTGCCCGGGCTCAGCGGCCCCGGGACCACCGGGACAACCCGACAGGGGACGATGGGCGCACGCCAGCCGACCATCAGGCGGGGGCAGGCGGCGTCGTACACGACATCCGGGCAGGCACCCGGCCACAATTCGGCGCCGGATACCCGCGGACTGCGGCCCGCCCCGGCCGCGGACCGGTGGGGTAAACCCATTCCACCCGGGTCCGTGATGGATCGCTGGGGAAACATTGTGCCCACTGAAGGACACCCTCCCGGAGGGACCCATTTAGGGCACCATTAGTGGCCTGTGGCATAGTTGAGCAGGATAAAACCAGTACAAATCACGGGCCGTGCTGCGTCCATCACAACGGCTGCCGGCCCACCACCGCAAGGAGACCGTGTGGCTGACGCGCCCGCAACAAAAATCAAGGTACAGGGTTCGGTTGTCGAACTCGACGGCGACGAGATGACCCGGATTATCTGGCAGTTCATCAAGGACCGCCTGATCAACCCTTACCTGGATGTCGACCTGAAGTACTACGACCTCTCCATCCAGAACCGCGACGCGACCGATGACCAGGTCACCATCGACGCCGCCAACGCCATCAAAGAGCACGGTGTGGGCGTCAAGTGCGCCACCATCACCCCTGACGAGGCACGTGTTGAAGAGTTTGGCCTGAAGAAGATGTGGGTTTCGCCCAACGGCACCATCCGCAACATCCTCGGCGGCGTCGTCTTCCGCGAACCCATCATCATCTCCAACATCCCGCGCCTGGTGCCGGGCTGGAACAAGCCCATCATCATCGGCCGCCACGCCCACGGTGACCAGTACAAGTCCACCAACTTCAAGGTGCCCGGCCCCGGCAAGGTCACCATGATGTTCGAGCCCGCCGACGGCTCCGAGCCAATGAAGTTCGACATTGTCACCATGCCTGAAGAGGGCGGCGTGGCGATGGGCATGTACAACTTCAACGAGTCCATCCGGGACTTCGCCCGGGCGTCCTTCGCCTACGGCCTGCAGCGCCAGTACCCCGTCTACCTGTCGACGAAGAACACCATCCTGAAGGCCTACGACGGCCAGTTCAAGGATCTCTTCCAGGAAGTCTTCGACGCCGAATTCAAGGACCAGTTCGAAGCAGCTGGCCTGACCTACGAGCACCGCCTGATCGACGACATGGTGGCTTCAGCCATGAAGTGGGAAGGCGGCTACGTCTGGGCCTGCAAGAACTACGACGGCGACGTCCAGTCCGACACCGTCGCCCAGGGCTTCGGTTCGCTGGGTCTGATGACCTCAGTGCTGATGACCCCAGACGGCAAGACCGTCGAGGCTGAGGCCGCCCACGGCACGGTGACCCGTCACTTCCGCCAGCACCAGCAGGGCAAGCCCACCTCCACGAACCCGATCGCTTCGATCTTCGCCTGGACCCGCGGGCTGATGCACCGCGGCAAGCTGGACAACACCCCTGAGGTCATCACCTTCGCGGAGACCCTTGAGGACGTGGTCATCAAGACCGTCGAGTCCGGCCACATGACCAAGGACCTCGCGGCCCTCGTCGGACCCGACCAGGCGTACCAGACCACCGAGGAATTCCTGGCGACCCTCGATGACAACCTGAAGGCACGCCTGGGCTAGTACCAGCCCTGCAATGTAGCAGAGCCCCGGCGGGATTCCCGTCGGGGCTCTGCTGTGTCAGGGGTCTCCGGGGTTAGGCGTCGTTGGCGTAGCGCAAGCCCAGCTGGTTCCGTACCCCGTCCAGGAGTCGCATCGTGTTGAGGGTATCGGCCCAGGGCATCGTGGGTGACTCGGTCAGACCCTGCTGGATGCACCGGGTGGTTTCGCGCAGCTCGTAGACATAGCCGCGACCGGCCTGCTCAAAGGTCTCCACCCGCTGCTCGCCCTGATGGGGATGGATAGTCAGCTCCCGCGGATTGTGCAGCACCGACCCGGTCCGCAACCAGCCGGCTGAGCCCGACACGGTAGCCTGGCCCGGGCCAGAGGAGACGAGCGACGACGTCAACTGGGCGTGGGCGCCACCTTCGTAGCTGAGGGTGAGCGCATTCTGGGTGTCGATGTTGTCGTCGTTCAGGGCACCTGCTGCGGTCACTGCGGCGGGGAACCCCAGTGCGCCAAGGGCCCAGGTCAGCGGATAGACGGTGAGGTCGAGTAGCGCCCCGCCACCAGCAGCCGGGTCCCACAGGCGGTGGGTGCTGCCATGGTCTGACGGGAAACCCAGATCGGCCTGGACCCACTGGATCTCGCCCAGCTCGCCGGAATGGATGATCTCCCAGGCCCGGTTGACGCTCGGGAGGAAACGGCTCCAGAGGGCCTCCATCAGGAAGAGGTTGTTGGCCCGAGCCAGATCGATCAGCTCCGCAGCCTCCCGCGCGTTGACGGTGAAGGCTTTCTCACACAGGACGTGTTTGCCTGACTCGAGGGCAGCCCTGGCCACCTCATGATGTTGGGCGTGGGGCGTCGCAATGTAGACGACGTCAACCTCGGGATCGTTGAAGAGCCGCTGGTACCCGGTGACGCCGTCGTCGTCGTAATAGCTGGTGGAGAAGCCGAACTTCTCGGCAAAGGCCCGGGCCGAGTCCTGGGAGCGGGAGCTGACCGCCTGCAGGACGCTGTCCTCCAGGCCGGCAAGATCCTCGGTGACGTTGCTTGCGATGCGACCGGTGGCGACGACCCCCCAGCGTAGTGGCTCGCCGGTGGCTGCGAACGGGTCGGCGGCATCTGGCGCGGCGCAGGGTGGCCGGGGAATCTGCTGGGCAGGTGTGTGGAGGTTCATCGTTCTATCCTTACGTGGCTGCGGACAAAAAAGTAGCCCGGCCCATCCGGGGCCGGGCTACTTCAATCACATCGGTTACTCGTTGACGATCTCGGAGAGCGTTGGGTCGTTCTCGTAGGCTTCGGCAGCGTTGTCCATGGTGACGATCTGTGGTTCGAGCAGGTACGCGGGAACAACCTTCACGCCGTTGTCGTAGGAGTCGGGATCGTTGATCTCGAGTTCCTCGCCTGCGCCCAGCCCCTGCACCATTTCGATGGCGTGGGAGACGAGTGCGCGGGTGTCCTTGTTGATGGTGGAGTACTGCTCGCCGGCCATGATGGAGCGAACCGACTCAACCTCGGAGTCCTGCCCGGTCACGATGGGCAGTTCCTTGCCGCTGGCCTGGACCGAGGTCAGGATGGCGCGGGCCAGAGTGTCGTTGGGGGACAGGACGCCGTCGAGGTCCTCGGAACCGTAGGTGCCGGTCAGGAGGGTATCCATGCGGGTCTGCGCGTTGCCGGCTTCCCAGCCCTGGGTGACAGCCTGGTTGAACTCGGTCTGGCCGGAGGCGACGACGACGTTGCCGGACTCGATCTCTGGCTCGAGGATGCTCATCGCACCGTCGAAGAAGACCTGGGCGTTGGCATCATCGGGTGAACCAGCGAACAGTTCGATGTTGTAGGGACCTTCGCCGCGCTCAGCCATTCCGTCGAGCAGTGCCTGGCCCTGCAGCTCGCCCACCTGGAAGTTGTCGTAGGCAACGTAGTAGTCAACGTCTTCAGTGTTCGTCAGCAACCGGTCATACGCGATGACAGTGATGCCGGCTTCCTTGGCCTGGGCCAGCTGGGTTCCCAGCTGCGCGCCGTCGATGGCGCCGACGATCAGTACCTCGACGCCGTTGGTGATCATCGAGCTGATCTGGTTCTGCTGCTCAGAGACGCCACCATTGGCGAACTGAACGTCCGGGTCATAACCGGCTTCGGTGAGGCCGTCGTTGAACAAGCCCTCAGCCAGCACCCAGTTCTCCGACGTCTTCTGGGGCAGAGCGACGCCGATCGCTGCACCTTCCTCAAATCCTCCCTCGCCCTCGGCTTCGGACCCGGCGTCGCGACCGCAACCAGAGATGGCTAACGCTGAAATCGCGGCGATTGCCGCTAGTGATCGTGCGTACTTACGCATTGTTGCTCCTTTTAGTGGACTCAATAACTTATTGCTGAAGTGTTGGTTAGGGTCAGCGGGCGGACACGTCGTTGGACACGACGGTCTCGGTGGCTGTCGGCAGCTCGGGTTTCCCCTTGTTGCCGAAATTCTTCATAATCATGCCGGTGATGGAGGGCTTGCCCTGAGTCTTGTTGTAGACGTCGAAGGCGACGGCGACCAACAACACGAGACCCTTGATGATCTGCGTCAGGTCGGCGCCAACGCCGAGCAACTGCAGACCGTTGTTCAAGACAGCCATGACCAGGCCGCCGATCACGGATCCCACCACTGTGCCCACACCGCCGGTCACTGCGGCGCCACCGATGAACACGGCGGCAATGGCATCGAGCTCCCAGCCGACGCCGTCGAACGGGCCGGACGCCGTGGAGCGTCCCACGAAGATCATGCCGGCCAGGGCCGCCAGGATGGACATGTTCATCATGACGAGGAAGTCGACCCGGCGGCTACGGACGCCCGACAGTTTCGCTGCGTGGCGGTTGCCACCGACCGCGTAGACGTGGCGCCCGATGATGGTCTTGGTGGAGATGAAGCCGTAGATGATGACCAGTGCACCGAGGATCAACCCGGGTACCGGGAACGAGGTACCGGGGTTGCCGGTGGCGAACAGGTAGGTGGCGTACAGGATGACCGCGGACAGCAGTGCCATTTTGACGACCGAGACCCACACCGGGGGAGCCTCCGCGCCGATCTTGGCGAACCGCCTGCGGGTGCGTACCTCGTTATAGATCACGGCGGCGATCAGCGCGAACCCGAGCAGCAGGGTGAGGTTGTTGTAGCCCAGATCGGGCCCAATTTCGCGCAGGTATCCAGCACCGATGAAGCGGAATTCCTGGGGAACGGGGACCGTGTTGGACTGTCCCACGAACTGGTTGGCGCCGCGGAAGAGCAACATACCAGCCAGGGTGACGATGAACGCCGGTATCCCGACATACGCCACCCAGAAGCCCTGCCAGGCCCCGATCAAAGCGCCCAGGAGCAGGCCGACGACGATACCCAGGTACCAGGGGAAATCCCAGTCCCGCATCACCAGGGCGACGACAATGCCGGCGAACGCTGCGACCGATCCGACCGACAGGTCGATATGGCCGGCAATAATCACCAACACCATGCCGATCGCGAGGATCAGAATGTAGGAGTTGCCGTTGAAGAGGTTCATCATATTGCCGGAGGTGAGCGTTTTGCCGCCGGTCATGATCTGGAAGAAAACGACCAGGGCTAGCAGGGCGAAGATCATCCCGAACTGCCGTGTATCGCCGCCAAAGATTTGTTTGAGGGAGGTCATGGGGTGGTTCCTAAGAGCTAGGCAGTCTTCCTGCGGGCGGTCATAAGTTTCATCAACGATTCCTGGTTGGCTTCTCCGCGGGCTAGTTCCCCCGTGATGGCCCCCTCGAAGATTGTGTAGATACGGTCGGAGATGCCCAGCAGCTCAGGCAGCTCCGAGGAGATGACGATCACGCCCTTGCCCTGGTTGGCGAGCTCCTGGATGATCCCGTAAATCTCGTACTTGGCTCCGACGTCGATCCCGCGGGTGGGCTCGTCGAGGATCAGCAGGTCAGGGTCGGTGAACATCCACTTGGCCAGGACCACCTTCTGCTGGTTCCCACCCGAAAGCTTGGCCACTCCCTCGTTGACTGATGGCGTCTTCGTCCTCAACGACTTGCGGTACTTCTCGGCGACGACAAATTCCTGGTCATTGTCGACCACCAGCCCGCGGGTGATCTTTTTGAGCGCCGCCGAAACGGTGGTGGTCTTGATGTCGTCGAGCAGGTTCAGTCCGAGTGACTTCCGGTCCTCGGTGACGTAGGCAAGGCCGTGCCGGATAGCCGACGGCACCGACTTGAGGTTGACAAGTTCGCCGTCCTTGTAAATCTCACCGGAAATGAAGTTCCCGTAGGAGCGTCCGAAGATGGAGCGCGCCAGCTCAGTGCGTCCGGCGCCCATCAGGCCGGCGAACCCCACGATCTCCCCTCGACGGACCTTGAAGTTTGAGCCCTTACAGACCAGCCGGTCCGCCACAGCAGGGTGGCCGACGGTCCAGTTGCGGACCTCGAAGAAGGTTTCGCCGATGGTTGGGGTGTGGTCGGGGAAGCGTGATTCGAGGGACCGGCCCACCATCCCGCGGATGATCCGGTCCTCGTCGACGCCGTCGTTCTTCACGTGCAGTGTCTCGATGGTCTTGCCGTCACGGATGATCGTGATGGAGTCGGCGATCTGTTCGATCTCGTTGAGCTTGTGGGAGATCATGATGCAGGTGATGCCCTTGGACCGCAGCCCGGCCATCAGATCCAGGAGGTGCTGTGAATCGGATTCGTTCAGCGCTGCGGTGGGCTCGTCGAGGATCAGGAGTTTCACCTGCTTGCTGAGGGCTTTGGCGATCTCGACCAGCTGCTGCTTGCCGACGCCGATGTCCTTGACCGGGGTGTTTGCTTCCTCACGAAGCCCTACCCGCGCCATGAGCTCGAGGGTCTGGGAGTTCACCGAGTCCCAGTCGATAATGCCGCCCCGGCCCGGCTCGTTGCCAAGGAAAATATTCTCAGCGATGGAGAGCTCAGGGATGAGCGCGAGTTCCTGGTGAATGATCACGATGCCAGCTGATTCGCTGGACCTGATGTCCTTGAACTGCACTTCTTCGCCCTGGAAGATGATGCTGCCGTCATAGGTGCCGTACGGGTACAGGCCTGAGAGGACCTTCATCAGGGTCGACTTGCCGGCACCATTCTCCCCGCAGATTGCATGGATCTCGCCGGCCTCGACGGTGATGGAGACCTGGTCGAGTGCCTTGACTCCCGGGAACTCTTTGGTGATGGAACGCATTTCCAGAATCTTGTGATGCTCCATACGCATCCTCCCGGGTGACGGCATTGGCTGTACCTGACCCCTAATGGTCAGAATAGGAAGTTAACCCTGACCTGCCGCTTGGAGTCAAGTCTTGAACACATAAGCGATAATATTGGTAGCTAAACGTTATGAAGATGCGGTTGCGAGAGGACGACGGCGGCTCCTCCGAGCGCCTCAGTCCGGTCCCCGAGTGCGGACATCAGCACGGTGGTGGACTCGCCGACCACCGGGACCGCATGCCTCTGGAGGCCTCGCCGGATCGGCTCCAGCAGGATGTTGCCGAGACTGGTGAGCGGCCCGCCAATCACCACCAGTTCGGGATTGATCAGGTTTGCTACGTTGGCGACCGCTTTGCCGAGGGCTAGCCCGGCGTCGTCAATCACGCGCAGGGCCGCGGTGTCGCCGGCCAGCACCAGGTCCAACAGGTCGTCCACGGAGATGGGCCCGTCAGCGCGGCGGCTCAGGAGGTCGACCATGGTGCTCGTCGAAGCGACCGTTTCGAGACAGCCGCGGTTGCCACATCGACAGACGAGACCGTGTTCAACGATGGTGCTGTGGCCGAGCTCGCCGGTGATGCCGACGTGGCCGTAGTAGACCGATCCTCCGAGGATCAGTCCGGCGCCGATGCCTGAGCCGACCTTCAGGAACATCAGGTTTTCGACCGAGCCGTGAGGGCCCCAGGTGACTTGGGCCAGCGCGCCGAGATTGGCGTCATTGTCAATGAAGACGGGGAATCCGAGCCGCTCGCCGAAGGTGGTAAGGATGTTGATGCCAACCCATTCGGGAAGGATGGCTCCCTGCACCACGGTTCCGGTGCGGCGGTCGATGGGGCCCGGGATGCCCACTCCGGCGCCCAGCACCGATGAGCGCGTCACGCCTGCCTTGAGGAGCAAACGGTCGAGGAGTTGCTCGGCGGCGTCGAGTCCTTCCTCGGCGCAATGGCCGAGGGGTAGGGTGATCGCCTCATCCTGCATCACCTGATAGTTCAGTCCGGCCAGGACAACCCGCACGTGGCGTCGGCCAATGTCAATGCCGGCGGCCAGGGACCCGTTGTCGTTGAGGATGACCGAGAGGGCGCGGCGGCCTGAGCTGGTGGTTGGAGCGGTGGTGGCGAGACCGGCGTCGACCATTGCCTTGACGATGTTCGAGACCGTCGCGGTGGAGAGTCCGGTCTGCCGTGCGAGCTCCGCCTGGGTCTGCGGGCCACCCGTCAGGACACCGACGACGCGCTGCTGGTTGCGTTGCCGAAGAGCCGACTGGGAACCCGGGCTTGGAGGATTCCCGTCGAAGTCACGCTTGGTGTTCGGGCGTCCTGCGGGCATGTACTAAAGGTTCCTACATGGACCCCTTGTAGTCAAGAAGTTAACGCTTGGCGGTGTGATTGAGCCAACACTTGATAGGACGAGGCGTTCTTCTTGACACTCTCAAGCTCGCTATCGGTGAGCTCCCGCCTCACCTTCGCGGGCACCCCGGCGACCAGGGAGCGGGGTGGCACCTCGGTCCCTTCGAGGACGACGGCGCCCGCAGCAACCAGTGAGCCGGCGCCGATGACTGCGCCGTTCATGACGGTGGCGCTCATCCCGATGAGGCAGTCGTCGCCGATGGTGCAGCCGTGGACCACCGCGGAGTGACCGATGCTGACCCGGTTGCCGACGGTGGTGGGGAAATCCGGGTCGGCGTGCAGTACGACGTTGTCCTGCAGGTTAGTGCCGTCGCCGACGCGGATCGGTGCGGTGTCGCCGCGTACGGAGACGCCGTAGAACGCGCTAGCTTCGTGGCCGAACACCACGTCGCCGATGATCGACGCCGTCGGTGCGAGGAAACAGGAGTCACTGATAGTGGGGGTCTTGCCGAAGATTTCGATGATGTGGGCCATGGGCCTTAGCCTAGCGGCCCCCCGCCTGGCCCTAGCTGCGTCACATCGGTGAGCAACCTGGACAGGCCGGGTCAACCTGGACATCGGTGAGGAAGATCCTGACCACCGATGTCCAGGTTGCTATCGGATTCAGGGCAGATGCCAGATTTCCTGTGCCCGTTGTCCACATAGGGGCGGTGCCAGCCCCGGTGGCGCCCCTGGCAGGGTTGGCTTGACGCATGACCAGGATCATTTCCATCGCCGACCACCCCCTGGACGAAGCGTGGCCCCGGCAGCTGGCGCGTCGAGCAGAACGCGGGGAGCTGGTAAGAATTCGGCTCGGGTGTTATGTCGACGCGCCGGGTTGGCGGGACCTCGATGAAGAGGCGCGCTACCGGGTCAAGGTCGACGCCGTCCGACGCACCGCCCGACGCGAGCCGGTCTTTGGCGGCGAGACCGCGGGACTGCTCTGGGGGCTGCCCCGACCGGCCCTCCCGGCGAACGTCGAGGTGGTGGTGCCCGTCGCGAGTGGCCGGCGAAGCGCCAACGGGGTCAGCCGGTTGGCGCGGTACCCGGATGAGTTCACAGTCGTCACCTTCGGCGGACGGTATGTCACGGGGAAGGTCGCCACGACCGTCGAGTTGGCTTTGCACTACGACTTCCCCTGGGCGGTGTCGGTGATGGACCGGCTGCTCAACCAGAAGCCACTCCTTCCCGAATCGGGCCCCCAACCGGTGACGAAGGATGAGGTCAGGAATCGGATTGCTCTGCTCTCGTCTGCGCCCAAACGACGCCGGGCCTTGCGTGTGCTGGATTTCGCCGACGGTCAGGCTATGTATCCGGGGGAGTCCCTCAGCAGGGTGCAGATGGCGCGGCTGGGGTTCCCCGCGCCGGAGCTCCAGCACGAGGTGGTCGACCATACCGGTCGCTCGGCCTGGGTGGATTTCTACTGGAAGGAACAGCGACTGGTGGGGGAGTTTGATGGACTGGGGAAGTACCTCAAGCCCGAGTATCTGCAAGGACGGACCACCGCGCAGGCGGTCATCGAGGAGAAGCTCCGCGAGGACAGGATTCGATCCACCGGGCTGCAGGTCGTGAGATGGGACTGGGCGACGGCGGTGTCCCCAGGGAAGCTGAAGGCACTGCTGCTACAGGCGGGACTACCGTGCAACCCACCGGCCCGTCGTCGTCGGCTCTCCACCGCCTAGCCATGTCCAGATCGGTGAGCGACCTGGACAGGCCGGGTCAACCTGGGCATCGGTGGGCAAGATCCTGGCCACCGTTGTCCGGGTTGCTCACCGAATCCGGGTGAGTCCCAGTGAGCGGGCCGGGAGGGTCAGTTGAAGACGATGGTCCGGCCGCCGTCGAGCAGCACCCGGTGCTCGGCGTGCCATTGCACGGCCTGGGTGAGGGTGCGGCCTTCGACGTCGCGCCCGATCGCTACGAACTGCTCCGCCGAACGGGCGTGATCTACGCGGATGACCTCCTGCTCGATGATCGGCCCCTCGTCCAGAGCGGGGGTGACATAGTGGGCCGTCGCTCCGATCAGCTTCACCCCACGGGTGTGCGCCTGGTGGTAGGGCCTGGCCCCCTTGAAGGAGGGTAGGAACGAGTGGTGGATGTTGATCGCGCGTCCCACCAGTTCCGAGCACAGCCCATCGCTGAGAATCTGCATGTAGCGGGCCAGGACCACCAGCTCGATGTTGTGTTCGGCGATGACAGCGCGCAGGGCATCCTCGGCCGCTTCACGGGTGTCAGGGGTCACCGGGATGTGATGGAACGGGATGCCGTAGAACGCGGCGAGGTCGGCAAGCTCGGTGTGGTTCGAGACGATCGCCGGAATCTCGATCGGCAAGGTCCCGGAACGCTGCTGGAAGAGCAGGTCGTTGAGGCAGTGAGCCGCCTTCGAGGCGAGGATCAGCGTGCGGGCGGGTGCGCCGTCGTCGTGCAGCGCCCAGGTCATGCCAAACGCCGTGGCAACCGGAGCTAATTGGGCCTCCAAAGCCGTCCGCGCAGCCGCTGTGCTCATGGCTACCCGCATGAAGAAGGTCCCGGTGTCGGGGCTTCCGTACTGCTGTGATTCGGTGATGTTGCAGCCCGCATTCACCAGTGCTCCGGCCACCGCATGCACAATACCGGGTTGGTCAGCGCAGGAGAGCGTCAGGATAAAGGAGGTCTGGGGGAAAGGGGAGTCAGTCACAAATCAAGCGTACTTCGAATGATCGGCCCGCCGGGATACACTCGGAAGTGCCGCGACTGGCGTCAGGTGGGTCACCATCGGGAAGCGGCATGCATCGTCATCTTCGGTCGGTTCCTGGACAGCTCGTTCAGGACGGCTCCGGCGACGACGGCGCGCAGTGCCGACCACGGATCGCACGCCTGGGACGTCTGGTCAAGATTTTGCTCGCCGATGCTTCAGCGCGGCCCGATATCGGAGCCGCCCGGAAGACTCAGCGAGTAACCTGACCTGTAGAAACGCACCCCACCCAGGAGTTCACTGTGACAACTTCGCACCTGACCGCCACCGGATCCGCCACCTCGGCGGTCACCAACGCCCCCCTCTCCGAGATCGACCCGGAGATCGCAGCAGTGCTGACCGACGAACTTGCCCGCCAGCGGGACACCCTCGAAATGATCGCGTCCGAGAACTTCGCCCCGCGCGCGGTCCTTCAGGCCCAGGGGTCGGTCCTGACCAACAAATATGCTGAGGGTTACCCTGGCCGCCGGTACTACGGTGGGTGCGAGCACGTCGACGTTGCGGAGACCCTCGCCATCGAGCGGGTCAAGGCCCTGTTCGGTGCAGAGTTCGCCAACGTCCAGCCGCACTCCGGCGCCCAGGCGAACGCCGCGGCGCTCGCCGCGATGATCAAGCCCGGCGACAAGATCATGGGCCTGTCCCTTGCCCATGGCGGACACCTGACCCACGGCATGAAGCTGAACTTCTCCGGCAAACTTTACGACGTTGCCGCCTACGGGGTGGAGGAAGACACCCACCGTCTCGACATGGACAAGGTCCGCGCGCAGGCGATCGCCGAGAAGCCGCAGGTCATCATTGCGGGCTGGTCCGCCTACCCGCGTCAGCTCGACTTTGCCGCGTTCCGCTCCATTGCCGATGAGGTGGGTGCACTCCTCTGGACTGACATGGCCCACTTCGCCGGCCTCGTCGCCGCCTGCCTGCACCCGAACCCCGTGCCGTACTCCGACGTCGTCACCTCCACTGTGCACAAGACTCTCGCCGGACCACGCTCGGGGGTCATCCTGGCGAAGCAGGAGTGGGCGAAGAAGCTCAACTCGGCCGTTTTCCCGGGCCAGCAGGGCGGGCCCCTGATGCACGTCATTGCGGCGAAGGCGACGGCATTCAAGATCGCCGGCTCCCCTGAGTTCAAGGAACGCCAGGCACGTGTCCTGGAAGGAGCCCGCATCATTGCGGACCGGTTGACCGCCACCGACGTGAGCGAGCACGGCGTTTCGGTGCTGACCGGCGGCACCGACGTTCACCTTGTCCTGGTGGATCTGCGCGCTTCACAGCTCGACGGCCAGCAGGCCGAGGACCTGCTGCACTCGATCGGCATCACCGTCAACCGCAACGCGGTTCCGTTTGATCCACGCCCGCCGATGGTCACCTCCGGGCTCCGGATCGGCACCCCGGCGCTGGCCACCCGCGGCTTCGGCGCGAAAGAGTTCACCGAGGTGGCCGACATCATCGCGACGGCGCTGAAGCCCGGCTCCGATGCGGAGGCACTGCGCGCCCGCGTCCTGGCCCTCACCGCCGACTTCCCGCTCTACCCCGAACACGAGCAGTGGTAGCAGACCTCCCGGAGGGCGCGCTGGACTCTGCTGCGGCCGCCTCGACTGACTACGACATTCCCACCGACGAGTGCTGCTTCACCGGCTGCTGCGACCGCGGCAAAGCATTCGTCCTCGAGCAACTGGAAGCAGGCCACCTCAGATGAGCCCCACCGCACAGATCCTCGACGGCAAGAAGACCGCCGCCGCCATCCGGTCCGAACTCACCACCCGCATCGGCGCCCTCAAGGAACGGGGCATCAACCCCGGCCTGGGCACCGTCCTGGTGGGGGATGATCCGGGCAGCCACTCCTACGTCGCCGGAAAGCACCGCGACTGCGAGCAGGTCGGCATCACCTCGGTTCGCCGGGACCTCCCGGCCGACATCTCCCAGGCCGACCTGGAGAAGGTCATCGATGAACTGAACGACGACGACGCCACCACCGGCTACATCGTCCAGCTCCCCCTCCCGAAGCACCTCGACGCGAACGCCATCCTGGAACGGATGGCTCCTGAGAAGGACGCCGACGGCCTGCACCCGGTCAACCTCGGCAAGCTGGTCCTCAACGTGGGCGCCCCGCTCGACTCCCCGCTGCCCTGCACCCCGCATGGCATCGTGGAGCTGCTGCGCCGGCACGGGATCACCCTGAACGGGAAAAATGTTCTGGTGGTGGGCCGCGGGATCACCGTCGGCAGGCCCCTCGGCTTGCTGCTCACCCGCCGCGACATCAATGCCACTGTCACCCTGGCCCACACCGGGACCGTTGACCTGCCGCACCTGCTGCGCCAGGCCGACGTCGTCATCGCTGCGGCAGGCTTCCCCGGCATGATCAAGGCAGCCGACCTCAAGTCCGACGCGATCGTGCTCGACGTCGGTGTCACGCGGGTGGAGGATCCCGAGACCGGCAAGGCGAAGCTCACGGGCGACGTCGAACCAGCGGCCGCCTCGACAGTTGCCTGGCTGTCACCGAACCCGGGCGGTGTCGGCCCGATGACCCGCGCCATGCTGCTCGCGAATGTGGTGGAGGCCGCCGAGCGGCAGGCCGGGATCGCCGTCGGGCACTAAGGCCCCCTTTTCGTAGCCCGTTCCTAATGTCAGGCGGTGAGGGCGGTGCTGTGGATGATTCGATCAAGGGTGACACCCCAGCCATCCCGTGTGCCGCCATCGATGAGGTTCCGAGCCTCCTCAGCTGGCAGGTGGTCGGGAAAGGTCACCGTGAGCTCGAGTCGGGTGCCGTCCTCGGCAGCTGCGAGGTTGACGCTCACGACGGGCGCCTCCCGCTGGTGGTCTCCCGCGAGGTCCGGCCACCCGCCGACGGCTCCCCACCGAAAAACTAGGCGTACGTCGGGAATGATTTCGAGGTACTCCCCACCGGTCGGGTAGTGGAGTTCCTCATTGACGACCATCTGCTGCCTCCATACTCCGCCCACCCGCAGATCGACCTCTATCGGGGACGCCGGGGTGGGCATGGCTGGGTTATAGAACCAGGCGAGATGTTCCGCATCGGTCCAGGCTTTGAACACCAGCTGGCGGGGGGCTTGCAGATTGCGGGTCAGGGTAAAGCTTCGTTCTGGCTGTGTGGGGTGCGTCATCGGTCTTCCTCCAACTCGGATTCAAAGAGGCGGGTAGTTGCGCGTCGCTCACAACCCGGGTTCATAACCGACGAGCCAGTGAAGTCCGTAGCGGTCAACGACCTGGCCGTCGGAGGCACCCCACGGCTTCGGAGTTAGCGGGTCGATGACCGAGCCGCCATCAGCGAGCTTGTCGAACCACTCATGCAGCACTGCCGGCTCGGCGGTACCCAACAACGAAAGCATCATCCCCTCGAACCGGACCGTTGTCTCGCCAGCCCCGGCGTCCGATCCGGCCAGAGCAACGACACCGCTCAGAACTCCGTGCGCGATAGCGTTTCCTGGCCCGTCGCTACGACCGAAGTCTTGGTAGGTATGCAAGGCGAGTTCCCCACCGAAAACGTCCCTGTAGAAGCTCAAGGCTTCACGAGCGTTACCCGGGAAGCTGACGTAGATCTGGGGCGCAGTCATGGGCATACCCGACATGCGTCGACTTGGTGGGTGCGGGAGGAGGTCATGGTCTGATTCCTGACTGTCATGGGGTAGCGCACAGGTACGTTGGCGCCAGTACGCACATTTCGCCATCCTAGGCGAGGCTGGTTGAGCTGAGTAGTACGAGTTTCGATCTTTTCCTCCGCTGTGGGCGGTGGCGCGATTGCGACCGAGGATAAAGAGTGTGGTTGGCTTTTCCCAATGGGATAAATCCCCTAGGCTGAGCAGGTGCCCAACTCACTGACCCGCGACTACGTCATCTCTGCCCGGAATCTCACCAAGCACTACGGTGACTTTGCGGCCGTCGATGACATCTCCTTCGATGTCCCCGCCGGGGAATCCTTCGGCCTGCTCGGCCCCAACGGTGCCGGCAAATCCACCACGATGCGAATGATTGGCGGAGTCTCGCAACGCACGTCGGGGGAGCTGACCATCATGGGGCTCGACCCGGAGCAGCACGGTCCGCAAGTCAGGGCCCACCTGGGCGTGGTCCCGCAGCAGGACAACCTCGACGAGGAACTGCGGGTCCGCGACAACCTCATTGTCTACGGCCGGTACTTCGGGTTGCCCCTGAGCTACCTCAAGCCCAAGGCCGATGAGCTGCTGGAGTTCGCCCAGCTGACCGAGAAGGCCAAGTCCAAGGTCGATTCGCTGTCCGGCGGCATGAAGCGCCGCCTGACCATCGCCCGGTCCCTGATCAACGAACCGAAGATCCTGCTGCTCGACGAACCCACCACCGGCCTCGACCCGCAGGCCCGCCACATCCTCTGGGACCGGCTGTTCCGGCTGAAGGAATCCGGGGTCACCCTGATTCTCACCACCCACTACATGGACGAGGCCGAGCAGCTCTGCGACCGGCTGGTCGTCGTGGACAAGGGCAAGATCATGGCGGAAGGGTCGCCGGCGCAGCTGATCCGCGAGCATTCCACCCGCGAGGTCCTCGAACTCCGGTTCGGCTCCGAACGCAACACCACTGTCGCAGCCGAGCTCCAGGGCATCGGCGACCGGCTCGAGCCGCTGCCCGACCGGGTGCTCATCTACACCCACGACGGCGAAGCGGCCCTCGAGCAGGTAGCCTCCCGTGGGCTGCACCCCATCACGTCCCTCGTGCGGCGTTCCTCGCTGGAAGATGTCTTCCTGCGCCTGACCGGGAGGAGCCTCGTTGACTAACCGACTGACGGCTCCCACCCCCCTGCGCGCCCACTCGCCGCAGGTCTCGGCGGACCGGGCCAAAAGGTTCGGCTCCTGGTACTACGCCGAACACGCCCTGCGGGTAATGAACGGGTACCGCTGGACCCTGATCGCCTACAGCGTGGGCAACCCGGTAATGTACCTGTTCGCCATGGGGATCGGCCTGGCCACTCTGGTGGACCAGAACTCCGCCGACGCGTTCGGTGGGGTCAGCTACCTCGCCTTCATCGCACCGGCCCTGCTCGCGGCGGCCACCATCATGACCGCCGCCACCGAGTTCACCTACCCGGTGATGGACGGCTTCAAATGGCGGCGGGTGTACTACGGTCCACACGCCTCCCCGCTGGCGGTGCACCAGATTGTCAACGGCTACATCATCGCGATCACGCTCCGGCTGGTGCTGATGAGCGCCATCTACTTCGGCATCGTCGCAGCGTTTGGTGCCTCGCCGTCGCCGTGGGGGTGGGCGGCCGTCCCCGTGGCCGTGTTATGCGGGCTGTCTTTCGGGCTGCCGCTGATGGCCTACTCGGCCAGCGTCGAGGAGGACAAGGGTCAGTTTGCGCTGGTGATGCGGTTCCTCGTCACGCCGATGTTCCTGTTCTCGGGCACCTTCTTCCCGCTGACTACCCTGCCGATCTTCCTGCAGTGGATCGGTTGGATCTCACCGCTCTGGCACGGCACCCAGCTGGGTCGGATGCTCACCTACGGCTACCCGGTCCCGGCCTGGCTGGCAGTGATCCACGTCGTGTACCTGGTGGCGCTCGCTGTCCTCGGCTGGCGCCTCGCCCGCCGCACCTACGAGCGGAGGCTGGGCAAATGACCGAGAACCTGACCCAGCGGTCTGGCCCGTCGTCGGCCCGGCCGCTGACCGACGAGGATTACCGGATCACCGCGCACGACCGGCGGTTCAGCGCCCTGTACTCCCGCAACGCCAAGGCAGTGATCGCCCGCGGGCTGCGGGCGACCAAGAGCAGCAACTGGCTGATCATGGTCTCGGGCTTCTTCGAGCCGGTGCTCTACCTGATCTCCATGGGTGTGGGGCTCGGCGCACTGGTGGGCGACGTCGTCGGGCCCGGCGGGGAGCCCATCAGCTACGCCGCCTACATCGCGCCGGCCCTGCTGGCCGTCTCGGCGATGAACGGCGCCGTGTACGACTCCACCTGGAACGTGTTTTTCAAGATGAACTTCGCGAAGCTCTACCAGGGGATGCTGTACACCTCGCTGGGGCCGCTCGACGTCGCGATCGGGGAGATCTTCCTCGCCCTGCTGCGCGGGGCCATGTACGCCACCGGGTTCACCGCGGTGATGGGCATGATGGGGCTGATCACCACGCCGTGGGCACTGCTGATGGTGCCGGCGTCGGTGCTGATCGCGTTCGGTTTCGCGTCCTTCGGGATGGGAATCACCAGCTACATGAAGACCTTCCAACAGATGGACTGGATCAACTTCGTGATGCTGCCGATGTTCCTGTTCTCGGCGACGTTCTACCCGCTGAGCGTGTACCCGCAGGGCATCCAGTGGTTCATCCAGGCGCTGCCCCTCTGGCATGGCGTCGAACTGCTCCGCCAGATCAGCGTGGGCACGTTCACGTCCGCTACGGCAATCCACATCCTGTACTACCTGGTGATGATCCTCATCGGGATGGTGCTGACCACCAGCAGGCTGCGGAAACTGTTCCTCAAATAGGTCTCAGCTCCCGGACCCGCCCCAAGGGGTTCCCTCCCACCGGGGCCCGGGAACATACTGGACCATGATTGGAAAATGGCAAGCCACAGTCTTCGATTGTCCAGACACCGATCGTCTCGCGTCGTTCTATGAGGACCTGCTCGGGATGATCAGGGTCCAGCACGACGACGACGGGTGGATCTCCATCGGCGACGCGCCGGACCGGCCCGCCCTCGGCTTCCAGCGGGTCGCCGACTACACGCCGCCCCGCTGGCCCAGCCAGGACCTGCCCCAGCAGCTGCACCTGGATGTTCGGGTCGATGATCTCGACATCGCCGAGGCGAAAGTCCTGGCCCTGGGCGCCGTGAGTATGAACTCGGGATCCAAAGCCCACCGGGTCTTCCTCGACCCGGCCGGGCACCCATTCTGCCTTGTCAGCTGGTAACCCAGGCCCTCTGGGCCGGTGCTTACGGTACGAGGGTTGCGTAGATCACGTAGTTGTCGTCAAACTCTCCGGTCTCCGGGTTGTAGCCGTCGCAGGTGATCAGCCGAAGCTCGGCGGCCTCAGTATTTCCGTACACCTCAAGGGTGGGGAAGTCGGCTTTCTGGTACTGCTCGCCGCGGTCGACGGCAAACACAGCAGTGCTCCCATCCTCACGGACCACATTGATCTCGTCACCGGCCTGCAGTGCTCGCAGGTCAGCAAACACGCCGGGGCCACCGCCGGTCGCATTGACATGGCCCAGCAGCACGGATGGGCCGCGTTCGCCCGAGGTGGGGGACTGGTCGTACCAACTCGCTGGCGCCCCAGGTCCATCGGGCGGCACCTCAAGGGAGCCATTGTCCCGAAGTCCGAGATGCAGCAGCTCGGATTCAGCGGCGATCGTGGGAATGTTGAACGACACCGGCTTGGACGCTTCAAGGACCGCGGGCAGCTCCGGGGAGGGGGCCGCGCTGGGCGCCTCTGACGCAGCCGCAGAGGTAGGTGCTGGGCTGGAGGGCGTCGCGGTCGAAGGTGCGGCAGAGGACGACGCGGACGAGCTCGGCGCGGCAGCCCCCGTGCTGTCAGGGGGTGTGTCGGCACCGCAGGCGGTAAGAATCAAAAGGGCGGCCGCCGCCGAGACCATGAAGCCTCGACGACGACCGTTGTTAGCGCTGATCATGAAATCAGACTATTCCTTTAGGCGCGGTCTGCAGCGTTACGGCGAACAACGTAGGTTCCGCCAGCGGCAGCAGCCAGAACGAGGCCACCTCCGAGGACGAGCATGCCCATGCTGTTTGAGCTGGACTGTGCAACACCGGTGTCGGCGCCGCCCTCAGGCATTTCGCCCATCTGTGAAGCGGTCACAACACCACAGAGTGCTGGTGAGGTGGCGCCCAGTGGAAGCGAAGGCTCGAGGTCCGAGGGGGCGTTGAAGGCCTCTTCGGAGCTTGAGGTTGCTGGATCGAGGCCGTGGATGACGACGACGGCGGTGCCAGCTTCGATGGCGTCGAGGGTCTCGGCGTTCATCTCGAAGGTGCGCTCGATGGAGTAGTTTCCACCCTGGCCGGCGAGCTCAAGGTTCAGGCCAGCAGCCGGGCTGGTGTCGCCGCTGGTGCCCAGAGTGGTCTGGATGCCGCCGTAGGAGGCTGCGCCTTCGGTGGTGGACAGGATGCCGTCGCCATCGGCGTCAGCGTCCATCGTGGGGCAAACACCCTCGGCTCCACCGTGGATGTGCTGTACGTGGGGGTACGGTGCATCCATGAAGGTTTCGGCCAGACCTGAGACCTGCAGGTTCACGGTCGCGGTCTTGTCATCGATGTCCATCGCGAACGAAGCGGTACCGGTGGTGCCGCTGAGCTGCTGGAAGTCGACGGTGTAGGAGCCGTTGGCGTGGTCGGCCATTGCTGGCGCACCGGCCATGGCAACCATGCCAAGGGCGAGGGTGGGGACTGCGAGAAGACGCATGTTCTTATTCATGTGGTTTTTCCTCCATAGAGCGAGTATTAGCGCGCAATCATCAGCACACATACCAATACTTCGGAGTGGTGCCGATCACGGATGGGTCGGGAATAGAACAAACTGTCGAGGCTGAACGTTCGCCAACGGTGGAAGGTCATTCCATCCCCGCCATGATTTGCGAGAATGGGAGGTATGAAGCCTCTTGGGAACCAGAAACCGTTCGAGACCGGCACCCCAGCGGGAGCGGGCCGAGGCCTGAGCCTGCGCATGGGCACGATCGGGATGAGCATCATGTTGATCGTCTTCCTGGTGGCCGTGGTCTTCGCCGCCAACCAGAACGACGTCGTCGGCTGGCTGGTCGCCATCATCTCCCTGGGCTGGCTCCTGGTTTTCAGCTTCGTGGTGTTCAGCCTCCGGACGGCCGCCCGCAATGCGGCGGCGCGGATCAATGAGGCTCAGCAGCAGTTCAACCGTGCCAACGGCATCCAGGATCCCACCGGGACCGGAGTGGTCGATGAGGCCACTCTGGCCCGCGACCTGAAACTGGACCACAGTTTCAAAATTGTGCAGGTTCAGGTACGGGTCATCCGGGACCACTTGGCCGCTGGAAAGTCCAGCGACGAGGAGACAGTGGGGCGGGCACTCGAAACCATCGAGATCACGTCGCACAATGCCCGGTCAATGATGAAGAAGAACGACGACGGGCCGGTAGAGGGCACTGTTGTCGACTGACCAAGGTAACCACCGCCCCTCCTTTTTTGCCCTCATTCAGCAGAGTGCTCGGGTAGGGTGGAGCGAGTGAGTTCCACTGCAGCATTGACAGCTTCTCCCGATGGCTTGTCCCACGCCGACGGATCATTCCTGCGCGTCGCCACCGTCAACGTCAACGGGATCCGTGCGGCCTACAAACGGGGTATGGCCGACTGGCTCGCGGACCGGGAAATCGACATCCTCTGCCTCCAGGAGGTCCGGGCACCCGACGACATCCTCAGGGGGCTGCTCGGCGATTCCTGGCACATTCTGCACGCCGAGGCTGAGGCCAAGGGCCGCGCCGGGGTGGCGATCGCTTCCCGGCTGGCACCGACTGCCACCCGCACCCATATCGGGGATGACTACTTCGCCACCTCCGGGCGATGGGTCGAAGCAGATTTTGATCTTGGGGGAGTGACCCTCACCGTCGTCAGCGCCTATGTCCACTCGGGTGAAGTCGACAGTCCCAAGCAGGAGGACAAGTACCGGTTCCTCGACGTGATGTCGGAGCGGCTGCCGGAGCTGCGACGCACCCGGGACCACACCCTGCTGGTGGGTGACCTGAACGTGGGTCACACCCAACTCGATATTCGCAACTGGAAAGGCAACGTGAAGAAGGCGGGATTCCTGCCGGAGGAACGCGCCTACTTTGACCGGTTTTTCGACGACGAGTTCGGCTTCGTCGACGTGCACCGCCGACTCGCGGGCGACGTCGACGGTCCCTACACCTGGTGGTCCTGGCGCGGGCAGGCGTTCGACAATGACACCGGGTGGCGGATTGACTACCACCTCGCCACCGAGGGCCTTGCCGCCGCGGCGGCCGACGCCGTCGTCGACCGTGCACCCTCGTATGACACGCGCTTTTCAGACCATGCTCCGCTGGTAGTCGACTACCGGCTCTAACGTTCAGGATTTTGTAACCATGACGACTACCACCCACGGGGCGCGGCAGCGGGTTCTCTCCGGCATGCAGCCCTCGGGCGAGTCTCTCCACCTGGGCAACTACCTGGGGGCCCTGGTGCATTGGGTGCGGATGCAGGACGAGTATGAGGCGATCTACTTCATTCCCGACCTGCACGCGATCACCGTGCCGCAGGAACCGGGCGAGCTTGCAGAACGCACCCGCCGCACCGCTGCGCAGTACATTGCCGGCGGCGTCGACGTCGACAAGTGCACCCTGTTCGTGCAGTCCCACGTGCCTGAACATGCCCAGCTTGGATGGGTGCTGAACTGCATCACCGGGTTTGGCGAGGCGTCGCGGATGACCCAGTTCAAGGACAAGTCGCAGAAACAGGGCGCCGACGCGGCGAGCGTGGGTCTGTTCACGTACCCCATCCTCCAGGCCGCTGACATCCTCTTGTATCAGCCGGAGGGGGTGCCGGTGGGGGAGGACCAGCGGCAGCACGTCGAACTGAGTCGTGACCTGGCGCAACGGTTCAACTCCCGGTTCGGTGAGGCATTCGTGGTGCCGAAGCCCTTCATCCAGAAGGAATCGGCGAAAATTTACGATCTGCAGAACCCCACGGCGAAAATGTCCAAGTCGGCAAGCTCGGCGACAGGACTGATCAACCTGATGGATGATCCGAAGGTGACAGCCAAGCGCATCAAGTCGGCGGTCACTGACACCGATACCGAGATCCGCTTCGATAAGGAAGCCAAGCCCGGCATCTCGAACCTGCTCACCATTTACTCGATGCTCACCGGCAAGACCATCGACGACGTCGTCGGGGACTTCCAGGGGCGGATGTACGGGCACCTGAAAACCGAGTTGGCAGACATTGTGGTGTCACATCTCGAGCCGATCCGTCTTCGCACCGAGGAGCTGCTCGCCGATCCAGCCGAATTGGACCGGCTCCTGGCTCGCGGTGCCGAGAAGGCGCGCACCATCGCCTCAGCCACCCTCGCTGACGTGTATTCAAAGGTCGGGTTCCTCCCACCGCTGGGCGGAGCGCGCTAACTGTATGGACCAGTCGATCAGCTCCGCCACCAGCGGCCACCAGCAGGCACGGGCCGGTGGAATGACCGTGCCGGAGGCCGCTGGCCCCTCGCAGAGCTGCGTTGGCGTGGTGATCGCGGTCCCTGAGCCGTTGGCTGCGGAGCTCGGCCGCTGGCGCGCGTCCTTCGGCGATCCGATGGCGGACCTGATCCCCGCGCACATCACCCTGGTGACAACCACTCCGGCGACCGACTGGGATGCGACCATCGAGCATGTCCGTGAAGTGGCCCGCGGACAGCGGGCCTTCACCGTGACGTTGAGAAGCACTGGAACGTTCAGACCCGTCTCCCCGGTGGTGTTCCTGAACCTGACGGACGGCTTCGATGACTGCGTGGAGCTGCACACCAAATTGCAGCGAGGGCCACTGGAGCGGGCGCTGGAGTTCCCTTTCCACCCGCATGTGACGGTGGCCCACGATGTCAGTGTGGCGAGCCTGGACGGTGCGGAAGCCCAGTTGAGGGGGTTCGAGGCGTCCTTCATGGTCCGTACCATGGGGTTGTATGAGCACGATTCGTGCGGTATCTGGCGACTGAGGGAAGAGCTAAGCTTTGGCCAAGATCAAAACCAGGGCGATCACCCCGGCTGAGACCGACTACTATAACGAGCCGCGCCCGGCCGAGCTAGCCCACCTCAAGCTGAAAGTGATCGACGCCCGCCGCGATCTGGGCAAGGTGAAACGGCGCGGCGGTACGGGTCTGCCCCTGATCGTGGCGACCATCAACTACCTCCTCGCGCGGACCTTCGTACTCCGCCCGGTGCGGGTGTTCCATCTGTACACGGTTCGGCGTGGTCCCCTCATGGCAGCGGGCATCGCCTACCGATTGTTCTTTTCCATGGCATCACTGCTACTCGCCGGTTTCTCGATTCTGGGTCTGGTGGTCACCGGAAACGCGCCGTTGCAGAACCTGATCGTCGAAACGGTGAACTCGGCGGCACCGGGCATCCTCAAAATGGAGGAGGACGGCCCCGGCCTCGCCACCCCCGAGCAGCTCTTCAGCGCCGGGGAGGGCCTGACCCTCACCCTGATTGTCTCAACCATCATCACCGTGATCACCGCGCTTGGTTGGATTGCCGGTGTCAGGCAGGCGATGAGGGGCATTTTCGCCCTCCCTCCTGTCCCCGGGCACCCCCTTCTGATCCGGGTCAAGGACCTGGGGACGCTGCTCGTGTTGGGGGTAGCGATGATCGTCACCACAGTGGTCGGTCTGGTTGCCAACACCCTCCTGGACGTGGTGTTCGACTGGCTGGACTTCGGCGACACCGGGCGGCCCTTCACCCAGCTCGCAGGCATAGCCGTGATGCTGATCCTGGATTTCGCCGTGGCGGTGATTCTCTTCCGGAGGGCCTCGGGAATCGACCAGACGCGACGCCTGCTCATCCAGTCATCACTGATCACCGCGGTCGGAAGCACCGTGCTGCGGACCTTCAGCACCCTGCTCCTGGGCAGCGTCGGTGGCGGCAACCCGCTGCTGGCGCCCTTCACCGTCGTCGTCGGATTGTTTGTCTGGTTCTTCCTGCTCAGCCAGGTCTATCTGCTGGCCGCGGCGTGGGGCGCCATTGGCGCCGCGGACGCCGAGGCGGGGCTGGCTCCACGACATGGTCGGTCCCTGAAGCAGCGCAGCCGTGTCGCTGGGCGGCGGAAAGACCAGCGAGTCCGGGACGCGGGACCAGACCTCGCTCACCAAAAACGTCGGCCCGGTCACGCTGGGTAGCGCAACCGGGCCGACGTCGTCGATCACCGCCGTTGTCGATCACCGCCGAGGACGGGTCGGGACCAACTAGATCTTGCGGCTCAGAATGGCCTGCTTGACCTCAGCGATGGCCTTGGTGACCTGAATGCCACGGGGGCAGGCTTCGGTGCAGTTGAACGTGGTCCGGCACCGCCACACACCTTCCTTGTCGTTCAGGATCTCGAGGCGCATGTCGCCGGCGTCGTCGCGCGAGTCGAAGATGAACCGGTGGGCGTTGACGATCGCCGCTGGGCCGAAGTACTGGCCATCGGTCCAGAAGACCGGGCAGGACGAGGTGCACGCGGCGCACAGGATGCACTTGGTGGTGTCGTCGAAGCGTTCCCGCTCCTCGGAGGACTGCAGGCGCTCCTTCGTGGGTTCGTGGCCGCGGTTGACCAGGAACGGCATGACCTCGCGGAAGGACTGGAAGAACGGTTCCATGTCGACAATCAGATCCTTCTCCACGGGGAGGCCCTTGATGGGTTCCACCAGGATGGGCTTCGACGTGTCGAGGTCTTTCAGCAGGGTCTTGCAGGCCAACCGGTTACGGCCGTTGATCCGCATGGCGTCGGAGCCGCAGACCCCGTGGGCGCAGGAGCGGCGGAAGGTGACTGTGCCGTCATGCTCCCACTTGACCTTGTGCAGGGCATCGAGCACACGGTCCGTGCCGTACATGGTCAGGTTCCACTCGTCCCAGTGGGCCTCGTCCGAGACCTCCGGGTTGTACCGGCGGACCTTGAGCGTGATGTCGAACGTCGGGATTTCCCCGCCGCCACCGATTCCCGGCGCGAGCTCGATCTTGGAGGCTGGTTCTCTTTCGACTGTTTCAGTGCTCATTAGTACTTACGCTCCATGGGCTGGTAACGGGTAAAGACAACCGGCTTGGTCTTCAGACGCACGCCGGATGTTTCGGTGGCCGTTGGATCTTTGTAAGCCATCGAGTGGGTCATGTAGTTCTCGTCGTCCCGCTCCGGGAAGTCTTCGCGGAAGTGGCCCCCGCGGGATTCCTTCCGATGCAGGGCGGCGGCGGTCATGACCTTGGCCATGTCGAGGAGGAAACCCAGCTCGACGGCTTCCAGCAGGTCAAGGTTGAAACGCTTGCCCTTGTCCTGGACGGTGACGTGCTTGTACCGCTCCTCGAGACCATCGATGACGCTGAGTGCCTCCAGCAGGGTCTGCTCGGTGCGGAACACCTGGACGTTGGCGTCCATGATGTCCTGCAGTTCCTTACGGATCTGTGCTACCCGCTCGCCACCCTCGGAGCTGCGCATGGTGTCCAGCAGCGACTGGGTTTCCGTGAGGGGGTTGTCGGGGATCTCGATGAAATCGGCGGTCAACGCGTATTCAGCCGCGTAGATCCCGGCGCGCTTGCCAAACACGTTGATGTCCAGCAGCGAGTTGGTGCCCAGCCGGTTCGAGCCGTGCACCGATACACACGCCACCTCGCCGGCAGCGTACAGGCCCGGCACCACCGTGTCGTTGTCCTGGAGCACCTCCGCCTTGATGTTCGTGGGGATGCCACCCATGGCGTAGTGGGCGGTGGGGAACACGGGGACCGGCTCGGTGTACGGCTCAACCCCCAGGTAGGTCCGCGCGAACTCGGTGATGTCCGGGAGCTTGGCGTCGATGTGAGCGGGTTCCAGGTGAGTGAGGTCCAACAGGACGTAATCCTTGTTGGGGCCGCAACCACGGCCTTCCCGCACCTCGTTGGCCATGGAACGGGCCACAATGTCGCGGGGCGCCAGGTCCTTGATGGTGGGGGCGTACCGCTCCATGAACCGCTCACCCTCGGAGTTACGCAGGATTGCACCCTCGCCGCGGGCCGCCTCCGAGAGCAGGATGCCCAGACCGGCCAGACCGGTCGGGTGGAACTGGAAGAACTCCATGTCTTCCAGGGGGATACCGCGGCGGAAGGCGATGCCCATGCCGTCACCGGTGAGGGTGTGCGCGTTGGAGGTGGTCTTGTAGACCTTGCCAACGCCGCCGGAGGCGAAGATGATCGACTTGGCCTGGAACACGTGCAGCTCGCCCGTGGCCAGATCGTAGGAGACAACCCCGGCAACCCGCGTCTGCAACTTGGTCACGCCGTCGACAGTCACTTCCTCCTGGACGGTGAGGAGGTCAAGGACGTAGTACTCGTTATAGAACTCAACGTTGTGCTTGACGCAGTTTTGGTAGAGCGTCTGGAGGATCATATGGCCGGTGCGGTCAGCCGCGTAGCAGGACCGGCGGACCGGGGCCTTGCCATGGTCTCGGGTGTGACCGCCGAAGCGACGCTGGTCGATCCGGCCTTCGGGGGTGCGGTTGAACGGCAGGCCCATCTTTTCAAGGTCGAGCACGGCGTCAATGGCTTCCTTCGCCATCACCTCAGCAGCGTCCTGGTCAACCAGGTAATCGCCACCCTTGACGGTGTCGAAGGTGTGCCATTCCCAGTTGTCTTCTTCAACATTCGCCAGGGCCGCGCACATGCCGCCCTGCGCCGCGCCGGTGTGGGAGCGGGTCGGGTACAGCTTGGTCAGTACTGCCGTCTTCGCGCGCTGACCGGATTCGATGGCTGCGCGCATACCGGCACCGCCAGCACCCACGATTACGACGTCGTACTTGTGGACCTGCATACGTGTTGTTCTTTCTGTTGGTACCGAACGGCCGCGCCGGCGGCCAGAAGCGTCGAGAGCCCTACGGGGCCGGGCAGTATGGCGCTACATGCGCCACGCCGTCGATCACGGGGCACGGATCGAAGGTGAAAATCACCAGGGTGCCGAGCACGATGATCACAACGGTGGAGGCGTAAAGAACGCTCTTGAGCCAGAACCGGGTGGAGTCCTTTTCGGCATAGTCGTTGATGATGGTGCGAACACCGTTGGTGCCGTGCAGCATGGCCAGCCACAGCATCACCAGGTCCCAGATCTGCCAGATGGGACTTGCCCATTTGCCTGCGACGAAGCCGAAGTCGACACCCTTGATGCCGTCGCCGTCGATCAGCGAGGTCCACAGGTGGACGAAGATCAGTACCACCAGGATGATGCCGGAGACCCGCATGAACAGCCAGGCCACCATTTCGAAGTTGCCCTTGCTGGCACCGGTGCGGGTGTACTCGGGCGCAACGCGTCCGGAGCGGGGACTTTCAATTACTGGGTTAGTCATGGCTTAACCTCCGAAGACAACCGCGAGATGACGGATGGAGAACGCGACCATGGTGACCGCCCACAGCCCGACAACACCCCAGAGCAGCTGGCGCTGGTACTTGGGGCCCTTTTTCCAGAAGTCGATCAGGATGACGCGCAGACCGTTGAACGCGTGGAACACGATCGCTCCTACCAACCCCAGTTCGCCCAGGCCCATGATGGGGTTCTTGTAGGACTCGATCACTGCGTCATAAGCCTCGGGGGACACGCGCACCAACGAGGTGTCGAGCACATGGACCAGGAGGAAGAAGAAGATCACTACTCCGGTAATACGATGGGCTACCCAGGACCACATGCCTTCACGGCCGCGATAAAGGGTGCCTGCTGGTGTCTTCGACACTGAAATAACCTCCCCTGCAACGCCCGGCGTCTGCGTGTCTGCCACGCAGGTAAGACGCCGATGCGAAAGCACTCTTCACTTGATCCTAATGTAGGCTCCGTCACCCCGGCAGACAATTTAGGCTTCCCTACGCTGTGACATTCTTAACAGGGGCTGTGGGGGTGGGCCTCTTGACAGGTGGGAACCTGTCAAAGCGTGCCATGCAGGTGCTCAGCCGTGAGAATTTTGTGGAGTGCACTACCGTGGAAACGATGACTACGCAAAGGGCTGGTGCCCAGAACCCAGACGAGGCGCTCAGGCGTTTCTATGGCGTGATTCCCGCCGGAGGGGTAGGGACGCGTCTCTGGCCGCTGTCGCGGGCCGCTGCCCCCAAGTTTCTGCACGACCTGACCGGGTCCGGCAGTACCCTGATCCGCGCCACCTATGATCGGCTGGGGCCGCTGAGCGGGGACCGCATCATGGTGGTCACGGGGAAGGTCCACCGCAGCGCCGTCCTGAAGCAAATTCCGGAGATCCAGGACGCCAACCTGGTGCTCGAGAGTGAGCCGAAGGACTCTGCTGCGGCGATTGGTCTTGCTGCGGCGATCCTGTACCAGCGTGACCCCGAGATCATCATGGGCTCCTTCGCGGCCGACCAGGTCATCACCCCGGTCGACGTGTTCCAGGAGGCAGTCCGCGAGGCGATTCACACGGCAGCGCAGGGGTATATCGTCACCATCGGGATCAAACCCACCCTCCCCGCCACCGGATTCGGGTACATCAGGGCCGGCAGGAACCTCCACCTCGACGGAGCGCCCAGCGCCCACTCCGTCATCGAGTTCGTTGAGAAACCCTCCGAGGAGGTGGCGCGCGGCTACCTGGAGACCGGAAATTACTCCTGGAACGCTGGGATGTTCGTTGCCCCGGTGGCACTGATGCTCCGCCACCTGGAAGCCAACGAGCCCGAGCTCTACACCGGCCTGACCGAGATTGCCGAGGCCTGGGATACCCCGTCACGGAGCGAGGTCGCCCGGCGGGTGTGGCCAACCCTCCCGAAAATTGCCATTGACTACGCCGTTGCTGAACCTGCCGCGGCTGCCGGTGACGTCGCAATGATTCCCGGGAACTTCAGCTGGGACGACGTCGGGGACTTCGCTGCCATCGGTCGGCTGAACCCGGCCATCGAAAACAGCAAGCTGACCGTGATGGGCGAAGGGGCCAGAGTGTTCTCCGACAATGCCTCGGGCATCGTCGTCTCGGACACCAAACGGGTGATCGCGTTGATCGGGATCGACGACGTCGTCATCGTCGACACCCCCGATGCCCTCCTGGTTACCACCAAGGAGCACGCCCAGGAAGTGAAAAAGGCCGTCGAGCACCTGCGCGCCAGCGGCGAAACGGACGTGCTCTAGCCCCGCTAGGGTCCATCCGGTCGCTTCATCCTGCTGCACAGTTCTATGGTGTGGACCGGCTGTGGCTAGGCTGGAGTGGTGCAAACCAACCGCAGTGCGCCAACCGTTCCGTCTGCCGCCCCTCCCATCGGGGTGTGGCTTGCGCCCATGCTCGAGGAGCTGACCCGGTTCCGACGCGATCTGCACATGCACCCCGAACTTTCGCATAAGGAATACCGCACCACCGACCAGCTGGTCGAGCGTCTGGCGGCGGCAGGGTTGGTGCCGCAGCGGCTCGAATACACAGGGCTCTTCGTCGACATCGGTGAAGGCCCCATCCGTTTGGGGTTGCGAGCTGACATCGACGCGCTGCCGGTACTCGAGGAGACAGGGCTGCCGTACGCCTCGGCGTCGACCGGCATTGCCCACGCCTGCGGGCACGACATTCATGCGACGGTGATGCTCGGCGTCGCGCTGGTCCTGGCAAAAATGCATGCCGACGAACCGTTGGGCGGACGCATCCGGATCATCTTCCAGCCCGCTGAAGAGATGATGCCCGGTGGCGCGCTGGAGGTCATTGAACAGGGAGTGCTCAATGATGTGCCCCGGATTGTTGCGCTGCACTGTGATCCCCACATCGACGTCGGACTCGTGGGAACCCGGATTGGTGCAATCACCTCCGCTTCGGACACCGTCCGGGTCGAGCTCACCGGGAGGGGCGGGCACACCTCACGCCCCCATCTGACCGAGGACCTGGTGTTCGCGCTGGCAAATATTGCTGTGAATGTTCCAGCGGTGCTGTCCCGCCGGATCGATGTCCGCAGCGCCGTGTCGGTGGTGTGGGGGCAAATCCACGCCGGTAGCGCACCGAACGCCATCCCCGGCCACGGTTTCATGTCCGGCACCATGAGGTGTCTCGACGGTGAGGCGTGGGAAGCGGCCGGCGACCTGTTGGACAGCACCGTTCGCCAGATCGCCGCACCCTTCGGCGTCGACGTTCACCTGGAACACACCCGTGGAGTGCCGCCGGTCATCAACACCGAGGCAGAGACCGGCCTGCTCGAAGCGGCGACACGGGCGGAACTGGGGCAGGACGCCGTCGTGCTCACCCCGCAGTCGATGGGCGGGGAAGACTTCGCGTGGATGACCCAGGCGGTGCCCGGTGCCATGATGCGTCTGGGCACGCGGACCCACGGTGGCGAGACCTACGACCTGCACCGCGGCGACTACAACCCGGACGAGCACGCCATCAGCTGCGGCGTCCGGGTGATGGCCAACGCGGCCCTTCGGGCTATCCGCGGCGTGAGGTATTAGCCTTCGCCGGTCGTGAAAACATCCCGGATCGATCCCGGGGTGTGGGGGTGGCCGGAATAGAGCTGGCACGGGGCAGGTTACGCCCCAGGTGAGTACATCAGTGAATACCCGTCCGCCCCTGTCAGTCCTCGATCTCGCCACAGTGGGCGTCGGGAAGTCCTCGGGGCAGGCACTAGCCGACAGCACCACCCTCGCGCAGGCAGCCGACCGGTTGGGATTCAGACGCTTCTGGGTGGCCGAACACCACAACATGCCGGCCGTGGCGTCCACTTCCCCGCCCGTCCTGATGGCGCATCTGGCGTCGAAGACCGAGCAGATCCGGCTCGGCTCCGGGGGAGTGATGCTCCCCAACCATGCGCCCTTTGTGGTCGCTGAGCAGTTCGCTCTGCTCGAAGCGCTCTACCCGAACCGGATCGACCTGGGGATCGGCAGGGCTCCCGGCACGGACCAGGCCACGGCGATGGCGCTGCGGCGGCAAGCCGGCGGACTTGGCGTGGAAGAGTTTCCCCAGCACGTCCTCCAGGTAATGAGCCTCCTCGGCGACCACCGATCGCCGGATCAGGCGCTGAATCTGGTTGCGACGCCGTCGGCCACCAGTTTCCCCGAGGTGTGGCTGCTCGGATCCAGCGGATATTCCGCTCAGCTCGCCGGCATGCTCGGCGTCCGGTACAGCTACGCCCACCACTTCGGCAACGAGGACCCGGCAGCCATCATGAATCTCTACCGGTCCAACTTCCAGCCCTCGCCGGTCCTGGATGAGCCGCACGCCATGCTGGCCACCTCGGCGCTCACCGCCGACACGGAGGAGGAAGCCCAATACCTCGCCGGTCCCGCCCGGATCATGGCGTTGGCCCTCCGCTCGGGGAAATTGGGCCCCATTGTGTCCCCCGAGGAGGCCGCGGCCCGCGTTCTCACCGACCAGGAACTCATGGTGCTGGATCACCTTCCGGCCATCAAGGCCGTCGGCACGCCCGCCCAGGTGGTCGAACGCCTGGACACCCTGGTCCAGCTAACCGGAGTGAACGAGCTGATGATCACCGGGACCACGTACGACGTCGCCTCCCGGGTCTCCTCGCTGGAAGCCTTGAGTGCCGCGTGGTCGGCGAGTGTTTCCAATGCACTACCCGTTGGTAACAAATCCTGAACAATGTGATTTCCGTCGCCTGATTTGGTAGGTGCTGGGCCGGCACGCCGCTAGAGTATGCTCATATCGTGCCGGCCCCGGCACGGCCCAGTGCCTACGAAAAATCAGTGAAAACAGAGCCCTGCACCCGTTCGCGTGGTCAGGGGCGGTCACTCATTGAGGTCTTCAGCCGTGGGGCCCATTTCTTTCTGGAGGAATTTTGAAGAACTCACAGCGCACCACTACGCGTCTCAACAACAAGACGGCCCTCTCCGCCGCGATGCTCGGTGTTTCGGCACTGCTGATCGCCGGTTGCGGCGCAGCACCTGAAGACTCCGCAGGCTCGGATGAGAGCGCCGAAGCAACTGCAGCCTCGATCGACTACACCGGCTGCATCGTCTCTGACCAGGGCGGTTTCGACGACGAGTCGTTCAACCAGTCCAGCTACGAGGGCATCACCGCGGCCCAGGAAAACCTCGGTATCGAGGTCCGCCAGGCCGAGTCGCAGGCCGAGACTGACTTCGGCCCGAACGTCAACTCAATGGTTACCGAGGGGTGCGACATGATCGTCACCGTCGGGTTCCTCCTCTCCGCAACCACCGGCGAGGCAGCCGAAGCCAACCCTGACACCAACTTCGCCATCGTCGATGACAACCAGATTGAACTGCCGAACGTCAAGCCCATCATCTATGACACGGCTCAGGCAGCATTCCTTGCCGGTTACACGGCCGCTGGGACCACCGAGACCGGCACCGTAGCCACCTACGGCGGCATCCAGATCCCGACCGTGACCATCTTCATGGATGGCTTTGCCGACGGCGTTGCCTACTACAACGAGCAGAAGGACGCCGACGTCCAGCTGCTCGGCTGGGACAAGGAAGCTCAGACCGGCACCTTCACCGGCGACTTCGAGTCCCTCGCCAACGGCAAGACCAACACCGAGAACTTCATCAACGAAGGCGCCGACATCATCATGCCGGTCGCCGGCCCCGTTGGTGCAGGCACCATCGAAGCAGTCGAGGAAGCCAACGCCGACGGCGCCGACGCCAAGGTGATCTGGGTCGACTCCGACGGGTTCCTGACCGTCAACGCCGGCAACGAGTTCATCCTGACCTCGGTCATGAAGCTGATGGGCGAGGCCGTTGAAGAAGTGATCAACACCGACGTTGAGGACAACTTCGACAACACCCCCTACGTTGGCACCCTTGAAAACGGTGGCGTGGCCCTCGCGCCATTCCACGATCAGGAGGACGCCGTGTCCGAAGAACTGATGGCCGAACTGGAAGAGATCGAAGCGGGCATCATTTCAGGCGACATCGTTGTGGAATCTGAAGCCAGCCCACAGCAATAACCGCTTTGGCATAACGCGCCGCTGCTCCGCGTGAGGGAATACCGCACACGGAGCAGGCGGCGCGTTTTGCGTTTAGGCTGGTGACCAGCAAAAATCTTATCGACCAGTTCGGCGGCTCCCTCCGCTGAGATCTGGTCCTGATTCAGAACAGGTGGTTGGAGTCCGTTGCTGCTCGAACTGCAGGGAATAACAAAGAGGTTTGGCACCCTGGTGGCCAACGACTCCATCGATCTGATCGTCAAACCCGGCGAAGTGCACTGCCTGCTGGGCGAGAACGGTGCAGGCAAATCCACGCTGATGAATGTCCTCTACGGACTCTACGAACCGACCGAGGGCAGCATCCTGCTCGACGGCAAGGACGTGACCTTCAACGGTCCGGGCGACGCCATGGCCGCGGGAATCGGCATGGTGCACCAGCACTTCATGCTGGTCCCCGTCTTCACCGTCGCCGAGAATGTGGCCTTGGGAGACGAGGCCACCCGCGCCGGCGGTATCCTCGACCTGGAGAAAACCCGAGCCAAGATCCGGGACATCTCCGACCGGTACGGGTTCGACGTCGACCCCGACGCCCTGATCGAGGACCTCCCCGTCGGCGTTCAGCAGCGAGTCGAGATCATCAAGGCCCTTGTTCGCGACGCGAGCATCCTGATCCTCGACGAACCCACCGCCGTCCTCACCCCGCAGGAAACCGACGAACTCATTGAAATCATCGGTCAGCTGAAGGCAGCAGGCACAGCCATTGTCTTCATCTCGCACAAGCTGCGGGAGGTCCGCGCCGTCTCCGACGTGATCACCGTGATCCGCCGCGGTGCGGTGGTGGGCAGCGTTCCCCCGAGCACCAGCACCACCGACCTCGCGAACATGATGGTCGGCCGCCAGGTGAGCCTGAGCCTCAACAAGGAACCGGCAACTCCGGGAGAACGCACCTTCCAGGTCCGGAACCTCACGGTCCAGTCCGCCACCGGGCAACGCCTGGTCGACGACGTCACGTTCGACATCGCCGAGGGAGAGATCCTCGCCGTCGCGGGCGTTCAGGGCAACGGCCAGACCGAACTGACCGAAGCGATCATGGGTCTGCAGCCCCATACCAGCGGCTCGATCACGCTGAAGGGCACCGAACTGATCGGGATGAAAGCCAAGGATGTGATCCGGCAGGGGGTCGGGTTCGTTCCCGAGGACCGGACGGTTGATGGACTCATCGGCGCCTTCTCGGTCGCGGAGAACCTGATCCTCAACTGGTACAACGAAGCCCCCTTCGCCAAGGGCCTGGCCATGAAACCCGCGGTGGTGCAGGCCAACGCCACAGCAAAAATCGCCGAATACGACGTGCGCACCCAGTCACCCGACTCAGCCGTGGCCACGCTGTCGGGCGGAAACCAGCAGAAAGTGGTGCTGGCACGCGAGCTGTCACGGCCGCTGCACCTGTTCATCGCCTCCCAGCCCACCCGCGGCGTCGACGTCGGGTCGATCGAGTTTCTACACAAGCGCATCGTTCAGGAGCGCGACGGCGGCACCCCGGTGATGATCGTGTCGACCGAACTTGATGAGATCAGTGAACTGGCTGACCGGATTGCCGTGCTGCATCGCGGAAAGCTGATGGGTGTGGTCCCCGGCAGCACCACTCGCGACATCCTCGGACTGATGATGGCCGGAATGACGGCGGACGAGGCCTTCGGCCAGTCCGCGGAGGAGAAAAAATGAGTTCACAGGCGCAATCCGGCGATGCCTCGCGCAGCGTCCTGCACCGGATCATGGGCGGCAGCACACTGGTGGCGCTGCTGGCGGTGGTGCTGTCGATCGTGCTCGGCGGGCTGCTGATCGCGGTGACTGACGAGCGGGTCGCTGAAACGTCGTCGTACTTCTTCAGCCGCCCCGGCGACATGCTCTCGGCGGCGTGGGAAGCGGCCAGCGGTGCCTACATCGCCCTGTTCCAGGGTGCAGTGTTCAACCCGCGCGCCGATACCTTTGCCGCATCGATCCGGCCTTTCACTGAAACGCTCACCGTCGCGACCCCGTTGATCCTCGCCGGTCTCGGCGTAGCCATCGCGTTCCGCACCGGACTGTTCAACATCGGCGCCCAGGGCCAGATCATCATCGGCGCGACCTTCGCAGCCTGGGTAGGTTTCACCCTCGAACTGCCGCCAGGTATCCACCTGCTGATCGCGGTGCTCGCCGGGTTCATTGGCGGCGCCCTGTGGGGGTTCATCCCGGGCATCCTCAAAGCCCGCACCGGAGCCCACGAGGTGATCGTGACCATCATGCTCAACTATGTGGCCGTGTACCTGGTGGCGTATCTGCTCTTCACCCCGGCCTTCCAGAACCCGGGATCATCCAACCCCATCAGCCCCCGACTCGACGACTCGGCAATGTTCCCGCTGATCCTGGGGTCCAGCTACCGGTTGCATCTCGGTTTCCTGGTGGCCATCGCCGCAACCTACGGCGTGTGGTGGCTCCTGAACCGCTCAACGACCGGGTTTGAACTCCGTGCGGTGGGTGCCAACCCGCACGCCGCCCGTACCGCCGGTATCAGCGTCACCAAAGGGTACGTTGTGGTCATGATGCTCGCCGGTGGGCTCGCGGGCCTCGCCGGCGTCGCCCAGGTTGCGGGCACCGAGAAGGTCCTCACGGGCGGTATCGCTGCCAGCTTCGGTTTCGATGCCATCACCGTCGCGCTGCTGGGCCGGTCCCACCCCTGGGGTGTGTTCTTCGCCGGGTTGCTGTTCGGCGCGTTCCGCGCTGGCGGTGTCCAGATGCAGACCCAGACCGGCACCCCCATCGACATTGTCCTCGTGGTGCAGTCACTGATCGTGCTGTTCATCGCGGCTCCGCCCCTGGTCAAAGCCATCTTCAGGATCGACCAGAAAAAGAAGAAAAAGCAGTCCAACAAGCCTGACCGCTCCGAGGACATCACCACTGCAGCTGGAGGCCTGGCGTGAGCACCGCAACAGAAGCGCGGCCCAAGAGGCAGGCGCACAGTGACACCGTAAGGAATTGGAAAGCGCCCATCGGGTTCGGCATCGGCGCCCTGGTTGCCGTCCTGGTGTTTGCCGTCGGTAGCCCAGCCCAGACGGCGGTCTTCCGCATCTCCGACGATTCAGACCGGTTCCGGCTGGCCGATGTCGTGTTGCCCGCGACAGCGGTGGGGTGGTTCACCGCCGTCGCACTGACGCTGCTCGCGGTCTACGCGTTCCTGCAGGTCAGGAACGGCCGGAAGCTCAACAAGTGGATTCCGATCATCTATGGCGTGTTGTTCATGATCGGTTTCCTCACCTGGGTCGTGGGAAGCGCTAACACCCCCAGCATTTCCCTATCGGGCCTGATCGCTGGATCGGTCACCCTCGCCATCCCACTGATCTTCGGGTCCCTGTCGGGCGTCCTGTGTGAGCGGGTGGGAGTAGTAAACATCGCCATCGAAGGCCAGTTGCTATCCGGCGCGTTTGCGGCGGCAGTTGCAGCCTCGATTTCCGGGAACGCTTACGTCGGGTTGATTGCCGCCGCGTTCGCCGGGACCCTGGTTTCCCTGGTCCTCGCGGTATTCAGCATTAAGTATTTCGTCAACCAGATCATTGTCGGAGTGGTCTTGAACGTGCTGGTTTCGGGCCTCACCGGGTTCCTGGCCTCGACTCTCCTGAGCCGCGACCCCGCCGTGTTCAATTCCCCGCCCAGCCTGCCGGACATCAGCATCCCGCTCCTCTCCGAACTGCCGATCATCGGTGCCATCCTGTTCAAGCAGAGCATCGTCGGCTACCTCATGTATGTGGCAGTGATAGTGATCTACATCGGGCTCTTCCACACCAAGTGGGGGCTGCGCGTGCGGGCCGTCGGCGAGCACCCGCAGGCAGCGGACACCATGGGTATCAAGGTCAACTCGACCCGGTTCTGGAATGTGTTGCTCGGTGGAGCGGTGGCCGGATTCGGTGGAGCTTTCTTCACCCTCGTCTCCGTGAGCGCTTTCTCCAGAGATATGACGGCTGGCGCCGGCTACATCGCCCTGGCCGCTCTGATCTTCGGGCGGTGGAACCCGATCGGTGCGTTCTTCGCAGCACTCCTCTTCGGCTTCTTCACCAACCTGCAGTACGTGCTATCCATCGTCGGCACCTCGGTGCCGAGCCAATTCATGGCCATGCTTCCGTACATCGTGACCATTCTCGCCGTCGCAGGGCTCGTCGGGCGTTCCCGGCCTCCGGCAGCCAGTGGCACCCCGTACATGAAGGAGTGATCGTGGCCTCGACGCCCGCTGAATCCGAGCTGATTCCCTGGGACCAGCTCACCGCAGCCGCTACCGCAGCGATGCGACGCGCCTATGTGCCGTACTCGAAGTTCCCGGTCGGCGCCGCAGCCCTGACCGACGACGGACGAATCGTCTCCGGATGCAATGTAGAGAACGCCTCCTACGGGCTGACCCTCTGCGCTGAGTGCTCACTGGTGAGCCAGTTGCACATGACCGGCGGCGGCAAGCTCGTCGCGTTCAGCTGTGTTGACGGCGACGGCAACACTCTGATGCCCTGCGGGCGCTGCCGGCAGCTCCTGTACGAGTTCCGTGCGCCCGGTATGTTGCTCCTGACGGTCAGCGGCATCAAGACCATGGATGAGGTGCTCCCCGATGCGTTCGGCCCCGAGCACCTTGCCTGAGACTCACCCAGCGGATCCCCGCCCCTAAGACTCCCGAAGTAAAGGACACCCCACCCATGTCTGAGCAGTTCGACGCCGTCGATATCATCCGGATCAAGCGGGACAAAGGCATTCTCAGCCCGGCGCAGATCGACTGGACCATCGACGCGTACACCCGCGGAGCCATCGCCGATGAGCAAATGGCCGCCCTCAACATGGCGATCCTCCTGAACGGCATGAACCGTGAAGAGATCAGCAAGTGGACGACGGCGATGATCGCCTCCGGCGAGCGGATGGACTTCTCCTCGCTCGGGAAGGCCACCAGCGACAAGCACTCAACGGGCGGCGTCGGGGACAAGATCACGCTCCCACTGGCACCCCTCGTCGCGGTCTTCGGGGTAGCAGTCCCGCAGCTCTCAGGACGTGGACTGGGCCACACCGGGGGCACCCTGGACAAGCTGGAGTCCATCCCGGGCTGGCGCGCCGACCTGACAAACGACGAAAAGATGCGCCAACTGGCCGACGTTGGAGCCGTGATCTGCGCAGCAGGCGCCGGTCTGGCGCCCGCCGACAAGAAGCTCTACGCGCTGCGTGACGTGACGGGTACGGTCGAAGCGATCCCGCTCATCGCGTCCTCGATCATGAGCAAGAAAATTGCCGAAGGCACCGGGTCGTTGGTGCTCGATGTCAAGGTCGGCAGCGGTGCGTTCATGAAGAATCTGGATCAGGCCCGGGAGCTGGCGCGCACCATGGTCGCCCTGGGCCAGGATGCGGGCGTCAACACCGTTGCGTTGCTCACGAACATGGCCACCCCGCTGGGCCTCACCGCTGGCAACGCCATTGAGGTGGAGGAATCGGTGGAGGTGCTGGCCGGTGGTGGACCACAGGACGTGGTTGAACTGACCGTCAGGCTTGCCGAGGAAATGCTTGCCTGCGCCGGGGTGAAGGACGCAGATCCGGCCGCCGCGCTGCGGGACGGGCGCGCCATGGACGTATGGAACAAAATGATCGAGGCCCAGGGCGGCGACCCCCGCGCCACCCTCCCGGTAGCTAAGGAATCCGAGACCATCTACGCTCCCGCCGACGGGGTCCTGGTGGAACTGGACGCATTGTCCGTCGGGGTTGCCGCCTGGCGCCTCGGGGCCGGACGTGCCCGGAAGGAAGACGCAGTGCAGGCTGGGGCCGGAATCCGGATGCACGCCAAGCCCGGGGCTCTGGTGCGGGCGGGAGAGCCGCTGATGACCCTGCTGACCGATACGCCCGAAAAGTTTGACCGGGCTCGCGAGGCGCTCGACGGCGCCGTCGTCATTGCGCCCGAGGGATCCAGGCCCGACTACCAGCTGATCCTGGACCGTATCGCCGAGGCGTAACAGCCGCGCCGTCGCACCGGCTGTCCTTTAACGTCGGTCGTGTCCCCCCGTGGGTGGAGGCCGTCACCCGAAAGATCAGTCGAACGGTCGACGCGGAACAGGGCCTCGGCACCCTACCGTTGAGGTATCACAGCGGCCAGACAACCTGGCACTGACGCAACCTGACACAACCCCTCGCGAAAACAGGGGTTGTGTCAGGGGATCCACCCATGGCGGGGTCCCTCGGCGGATGGCATCGTGATAACTGTCGGACAGTCAGCGAGTGCGAAAAGGGGGTAGGCCGAACATGGACGCTGTCATCACCGTCCTGAACGCGGTCAGTACCTTCATCCTCAGCACCGCCGAACAACCCTGGGTCTACCTCCTGGTGTTCATCTGCTGCACCGTTGACGGCTTCTTCCCGCCCTTCCCCAGCGAATCGGTAGTGGTTGGGCTCGCCTCACTAGTGCTCACCCAGGGGGTCCCCGACCCCTGGCTCCTGATCGTCTCGGCGGGTCTCGGAGCGTTCATCGGCGACAACATTGCGTACGCGATGGGAAAAGCGATCGGCACCCGACGGTTCCGTTGGATGCGCTCTGCCCGCATGCAACGCTCATTTGCCTGGGCCGGGTATGAGCTGCAAAAACGAGCTGCCTCCCTGATCCTCGTGGCACGCTTCATCCCCATCGGGCGGGTGGCGGTGAACCTGACGGCAGGGGCCACCGGGTATTCACGCCGGAGCTTTGTTGGCCTCACCGCACTCTCGGCGGTGGTGTGGTCGAGCTACTCGGTCGGCATCGGCGTCCTCGCTGGCTCCTGGTTTGAGCACAATCATCTGCTCGGCGTCATGGTCGCCATCGGCATCGCCGTAGTTCTCGGGATCGTGGTGGACCGCATCATTGCAGCGGTCCGCGGCTCAACGCCGATGCGCCCGGAGCGGGCCAAGGTTAACTCGGACAGCCGCTGATGGTGCCGTTAGTCAACAGGCACCTCGGTGCTAGTCCCCTCAGAGCACCTCGCGTAAGGTAAGTGAAGTGACTGAGCCAATAATCTCCCCAGCGACCGACCTCTCCTTCGACCTGCGGAGCCTTCCCAAGGTGTCCCTGCATGACCACCTCGACGGCGGCCTCCGCCCGTCCACCATCATCGAACTAGCCGAAGCGGTTGGCCACCAGCTGCCCTCCACCGACGCGGTGGCACTGGGCGAGTGGTTCAGGGAATCAGCGAACTCCGGTTCACTGGTCCGCTACCTGGAAACCTTTGACCACACCATCGCGGTCATGCAGACCCGTGAAGGCCTGATCCGCGTAGCCCGCGAGTTCGTTGAGGACCTGGCCGACGACGGCGTCGTCTACGGCGAGGTGCGCTGGGCCCCGGAGCAGCACACCGCCCAGGGCCTCAGCCTTGACGAGGCCGTTGAAGCAGTTCAGCAGGGCCTGGACGAGGGCGTCGACGCAATCGTCGCCGGCGGCCGGGCCATCCAGGTGGGTCAGCTGATCACCGCCATGCGGCATGCAGACCGCGGCCAGGAAATCGCTGAACTGGCCGTTCGCCACCGCGACAAGGGCGCCGTCGGGTTCGACATTGCCGGCGCCGAGGACGGATTCCTGCCGTCCCGGTTCAAGGATGCATTCACCTACCTGGCAGAACACCAGTTCCCGGTGACGGTCCACGCTGGCGAGGCTGCTGGTCTGGAGAGCATCGTCGACGCCCTGGTCCACGGGCACGCGTTGCGCCTGGGCCACGGGGTCCGGATTGCGGAGGACATCGAGATTGACTATGACGAGAACAGTGACGAGCCGGAACTCGGCGTCGTCACCCTCGGCCAGGTGGCCTCCTGGGTCCGCGACCGCGGTATCGTCCTTGAGGTGTGTCCCTCCTCGAATCTCCAGACCGGAGCAATCGAAGCGTTCGGCGGGGACATCGCCAGCCACCCCATCGACCTGCTGTTCCAGCTGGGATTCAAGGTGACGGTCAACACCGACAACCGCCTGATGAGCGGTGTCACCCTGACCGACGAGTTCGAGCTCCTCTCCGAAACCTTCGATTACGACCTGGACGATCTGCTGGAGCTGACCCTCAACGCGGTCAACGCGGCGTTCCTGCCACTCGAGGACCGTGAGGCGCTTGCCGACTACGTCACCGAAGGTTTTCTTCGCGCTGATGCCTGAGTCACCGCCGGGCACCGCCTCGCCGGGAGGACAGCATCAGCTGGACCGCCTGGTTGAGGTGGTTGCCCAGCTCCGGGAACACTGCCCCTGGATGGCTGAACTCACCCACGCTTCACTCGTCGAGTATCTGGTGGAGGAATGCTACGAGTTGGTTGATGCGCTCGACGCCGTGTCAGGCAGTGCTGCCAGCGTTGACTCGCCGGCCAACCTGCGCGGGGAACTGGGTGATGTGCTGCTGCAGGTGGTGCTCCACGCCCAACTGCAGCGGGAGCAGCATCGGTTTGACCTCAACGATGTGATCGACGGACTGACACGCAAGATGGTCCGGCGCAACCCCCATGTCTTCGCACCCGACGGAACGCTGCGGCAGAGCTTTCCCGCCTCAATCGAATCGATCGTTGAGACCTGGCATCAGGTCAAACGTGCTGAGGAGCCCGACCGGGTTGATCCGTTCCACGGCATCCCCAGGCACCTTCCCGCGCTGGCTCTGGCCGCCAAGACATTACGTCGGGCCGGTGACCCGCTGTTTGAACCAACGGCAGCCGGGCCGGGCACCGAACCGCACACCGAAGCCGAACTGGGGGAGCAGCTGCTCGCCGTGGTGCAGCGATCCATCGCGAGCGGGCTCGACCCGGAGCGGGCGCTGCGCTCCGCGACGCTGCAATTCCAGGAACGCTCACGCGCCAGTCTTCTGGAGGACATGAACGGCGCCACGACAGAGGTTTCCACTAGGCTGGGAACGAACCCAGCAACCGGGCAGGCCAGTCCTGACCGGACGCTTTGAGATTCTTCACCCCAGGACCAAAGGAGCAATACATGGCCATCATCGACGCCATCCACGCACGTGAAATCCTCGATTCCCGCGGCAACCCCACCGTCGAGGTGGAAGTACTGCTCGACGACGACACCTTCGGCCGGGCGGCCGTGCCCTCCGGTGCCTCCACCGGTGCCTTCGAAGCCAACGAACGTCGTGATGGCGATAAGACCCGCTACCTCGGCAAAGGTGTCCTGCAGGCCGTCGAAGCAGTGATCGAGCAGATCCAGCCGGCGCTCCTCGGCTTCGACGCCACCGACCAGCGGGCCATCGACCAGGCCATGATTGACCTCGACGGCACCGAGAACAAGTCAAGCCTTGGCGCCAACTCGATGCTCGGCGTTTCCCTGGCCATCGCCCGCGCTGCGGCAGAGTCCTCCAAACTGCCTCTCTACCGCTACCTCGGTGGCCCCAACGCTCATGTTTTGCCCGTTCCGCTGATGAACATCCTGAACGGCGGCTCCCACGCCGACTCCGACGTCGACATTCAGGAGTTCATGATCGTTCCCCTGGGCGCCGAGTCCTTCTCCGAGGGTCTGCGCTGGGGCGTCGAGGTCTACCACGAGCTGAAGTCCGTGCTCAAGGAAAAGGGCCTCGCCACCGGGTTGGGTGACGAAGGCGGATTTGCGCCAAACCTGCCGTCCAACCGGGATGCGCTCGACCTGATCACCACAGCTATCGAGCGCGCTGGCTACACGCCAGGACAGGACATTGCCCTCGCGCTGGACGTAGCGGCGTCGGAGTTCTACACCGACGGCTCCTATCACTTCGAGGGCAAAACGTTGTCCTCCGCGGACATGAACACCTACTACGGTGAACTGGTGCGCGACTACCCGTTGGTTTCCATCGAGGACCCCCTCGATGAAGAAGACTGGGAGGGGTGGAAAGCCCTCACCGAACAGGTCGGCTCACAGGTTCAGCTTGTCGGTGACGATCTCTTCGTCACCAACCCAGTGCGACTTTCCCGCGGTATCGAGGCCGACACCGCCAACTCGCTGCTGGTCAAGGTCAACCAGATCGGAACACTGACCGAGACCCTCGATGCGATCACCATGGCGCAGCGAGCGGGCTACACCACCATCACCTCGCACCGGTCAGGTGAGACTGAGGACACGACGATTGCCGACATCTGCGTCGCAACCAACGCCGGCCAGATCAAGACCGGTGCCCCGGCACGATCCGAGCGGGTGGCCAAGTACAACCAGCTCCTGCGGATCGAAGAAGAGCTCGACGACGCCGCCCGGTACGCAGGACGAGGCGCCTTCCCGCGTTTCACAGCCTAGTTAGCAGGAGCGGCGGCTACCCTCTTAACAGGGACGGCTTACAGGCCACCAGTCCCGGTACAGAGGATTTTGAGGAGTTTTGATGTCTACCCGCCGCCCCAAGGTGCCGCGCAGCGCCGGTCCTCAGGCGCCGCCGGCACCAGCACCCATCGACCGGCACGGGACACACGCCACGCCTCCGGCGCGGCGAACACCCAGGAAGCCCGGCGCGGGTGCTGGCAAGTCCACCGCAGCCGCACCGGCTCCACGCGGCGCGGGTCCCACCGGGAAACCGGCCGGACCCGCGCCAGCCCCAACTCCGCTGACCCCGTCAGAGGAACGGGCGAAGCAGCGGCTGCAACTTGCTGGCACCATCCGGCGGGCACGCCAACCGTTCCGACGTGAACAGCCAGCAATTGTGCCCGCCGAGGATGCCACGCCCATCCCGGCCAAATCCTTTTCCGGCCGGCTCCTGGCGCTGGCAGTAGTGTTGGTGACCATCACAGTGCTGCTGGCGCCATCGGTGCGCACCTACCTACTCCAGGAGGGTGAGCTCAACACCCTGCGGGACGAGATTGCCGCCCTCGAGGAAACCCAACTGGATTCCCAGCGGCAGCTCGCCCGCTGGGAGGACCCTGCCTATATCAAGGCTCAGGCCCGCGAACGAATCTTCCTGGTGATGCCGGGGGAGACCCGCTATGTGGTGGTGGGTGACACCGAACCAGGCGAAGCAGCGGTCGGCTCCTCCGGGGACGCTCCGCAGGATCTGCCCTGGGTCGATGCACTCTGGGATTCCATCGAACGGTCTGCAACAGACTCCTAGGGACCGCACCTGCGCCGATCACCTCCGGTGTGGCTCCCGGAGCACTGCACCTCACCCACCTCCACGAACTTCAACCACGAAAGGTTGGCGCCGACATGGACGCTGCACCCGGCACCGAGCTGACCACAGCCGATCTGGAAACCCTCAGCAGGCAACTTGGGCGTCCCGTGCGCGACGTCGTCGAAATCGGGGCTCGCTGTGTCTGCGGCAATCCGCTGGTAGCGACCACCGCCCCCCGGCTCTCCAACGGCATCCCCTTTCCCACCACCTACTACCTGACGCATCCGGTGATCACGGCTGCCGTTTCCCGCCTTGAAGCGTCGGGCTTGATGGCCGAGATGACGGCGCGGCTCGAACACGACCAGGGACTTGCCGAGAAGTACCAATCGGCGCATGAGCAGTATCTTCGCGTCCGTAAAGCCATCGGCGACCGGTCGGGGACAGGGCCTGTCCCGGAGATCGACGGCGTGTCAGCCGGCGGAATGCCCACCCGGGTCAAATGCCTCCACGTCCTGGTGGGACACTCATTGGCGGCCGGTCCGGGGGTCAACCCGCTCGGCGACGAAGCGGTTGCAGGTATTGCCCAGTGGTGGACCCGGGACATTTGTTACTGCTCCGGGGCCTGGGACACGGCCGGGTCCGCGCCTGACCGTGAACTCAGCCGGCACACCCGCACCCAGGGTCTCAGCCCGGAAGAAATCGACGCGAAACGCGCCTCCCGCCGTGCGGCTGCCGACGCGGCTGACGCGGCGGCCACCGACACAGGGCCCACCGACACAAACCCGCCGGAGAAACCATGATCCGCACAGCTGCCATCGATTGCGGCACCAATTCCATCCGGCTGCTGATCGCTGACGTGGACGACGACGGCAGGTCCCTCACCGACGTCGTCCGTCTCATGCGCGTGGTCAGGCTCGGGGAGGGAGTGGACACCACCGGTCGCCTGTCCTCGGCAGCGCTCGATCGCACCTTCACCGCGGCCCGCGAATACGCTGACCTTATCGGTCTCCATGGAGCCGACCGGATTCGGTTCGTCGCCACCTCGGCGACCAGGGATGCCGAGAACCGTGACGAGTTCATCTCGGGCATCCGCGCGCTGCTGGGGGTGGTGCCAGAGGTGGTCAGCGGGGATGAAGAAGCCGCGCTGTCATTCGATGGTGCGCTGAGTGTGCTTCCCGCGGCGGCGTCCCCGACCGATGAGTCGCTGGCGCTCGTCGTCGATCTGGGCGGTGGAAGCACCGAATTCGTCGTTGGCACCTCCGCCGGGGTGACGGCCTCACGAAGCATGGACATGGGGTGCGTCCGATTCACCGAGCGCTACCTGGCGGCAGACCCGCCCACTGCCCAGGAGATCGCGACCATGGAATCCGAGGTCCGTCGCCTGATCACCGAGGCTTCAGCAGACGTGCCGTTTGACCGGGTCAGCCGGCTGATCGGGGTGGCAGGAACCATCACCACCATCACCGCCCATGCGTTGGACCTGCCGGAGTACAGCTCGGCGGACATTCATGGCGCGGAACTGGATCAGGAGCGTGTCTGGCGGGCGTCCACCGAGTTGCTGGGCATGAGCAGACAATCACGTGCCGCCCTGCCGTACATGCATCCGGGGCGGGTGGATGTGATCGGTGCCGGAGCGCTGATCTGGCGCACCATCACCGCTCACCTGGCCGATGCCACCGGGGGCAGGGTGAAAACCTCCGTCGCCAGCGAGCACGATATTCTTGACGGTATTGCCCTCAGCCAGAACAGGAAAACCACACAGTGACCAGCCCCAGCGGAGCGTTTGCCTCCCGGCTGCGAGCCACGGCTTGCCTGCTCGGTGTTGCTGTCGCAGCAGCGCTCCTTCCCGCCCTCCCAGCTCAGGCGGATGACCTGCGGGAACGCGAATACTGGTTGGAAGATTACGGGATCGTCGAAGCCTGGGAGACCACCAAGGGTGAGGGAGTCCGCGTCGCTGTGATCGACAGCGGCGTCGACGGTTCCCACCCCGACCTTGAGGGAGTGGTGGTCGGCGGCAGCGACGTCTCGGGGTCGGGGCAGCCCGATGGACAGCTCGGCATCGGGGAAGTTGCTGAGCACGGCACCCTCGTCGCGAGCCTGCTGGCCGGGCGCGGGCACCTGCCCGATCCTCCGCCCAGCCCGTCACCATCCGACGACGACGAGGACACCGCTGATGAGTCGCCGTCGCCCGAACCGGTCGCAACGTCGGGCCCCGACACCTACGGTCGAGGATCGGACGGGATTGTCGGAGTGGCGCCCGAGTCCGAGCTGCTGGCCGTTTCCGTCTGGATTGAAGGGGAAACCAAGGGCCCCAATCCAGCGGGTATCAGCATCGACGCCCAGATCCCTAACGCTGTGCGCTGGGCGGTGGACAACGGAGCCCAGGTGATCAACATGTCGCTCGGAAGCACGTCACCAACCTGGCCGGAGAGCTGGGACGAGGCATTCCTTTATGCCGAACAGAACGACGTCGTCATCGTTGCCGCTGCGGGTAACCGTGCGGGCGGTTCCCTGCAGGTGGGCGCTCCGGCGACCATGCCCGGAGTTCTCGCCGTCGCTGGTCTGGACCGGGAGGGTGAAGCTAGCCGCGAATCCTCCTCCGAGGGAATCAGTATCGGGGTCGCCGCTCCTGCCGAGAACCTGGTGGGAGCCCTGCCGGGTGGGGTGTACGCCGATTGGTCGGGCAGCTCGGGAGCTGCGCCTCTCGTCGCTGGAACCGCCGCGCTGATCCGTTCGAAGTACCCTGACCTCTCCGCAGCGCAGGTCATCAACCGGATTCTGTTGACAGCCCAGGATGCCGGTGCCGAGGGTGAGGAACGCGACACTATCTACGGCTACGGGATTCTCGACGTGGCGGCCGCTGTGAATGCGGAGATCGCCATCCCGGAGGAGAATCTCCTGGGCTCGATGGCCGAGTTTATTGAAATTTACCGCAGGGGAGCTCCAGCACCCCCACCCGAGACTGATGCTCCCGCCGGCGAACCCACGCCGGCCGATATTCCGGAGCCTGAAGTGCCAGTCGCCGAAGACGCCACTGGCACTTCGAGCGGGCTTCCCGCGTCGATCGTGCTGGGCTTTGGTGGCCTGATTGTGGTGGTTCTTGCCGCAGGGACCTTCGCCGTCGTCCGGGCACGGAAGACAGCCTTGTCCAACCCGGTGGACGAGAACACCGACACGGATTCCCTGGCAGCGCCCGTCGAACCTCGACCCTAGGCTCGGATCCTGACGACCGCGTTCGACACTTAACGACGACTTAGTGAAGTTTTTCACAAAGTCCGGTACCATCGAGGCATGGCACTGAATCAACAGTTCTCCGATCGTCCGCGCACTCTTGTAGTCGGTGGCGGCTACGTAGGTCTTTACGTAGCCCACAAGCTACAGAAGAAGATCAAGTCCCACGGGGGCATTGTCACCCTGGTGGACCCGCTGCCCTACATGACCTACCAGCCATTCCTCCCCGAGGTGGCCGGTGGCAACATCGAAGCCCGCCACGCAGTGGTGTCGCACCGTACCCACCTGAAGCAGACCGAGTTGATTACCGGCAAGGTCACTGGCATCGACCACGCCAGCCGTACCGCGACGGTCGCCCCGGCTGACGGAAGTGAACCGTTTGAGCTGACCTACCGCGACGTCGTCATGGCCGCCGGTTCCATCACCCGGACCTTCCCGATTGACGGGTTGAAGGAGCAGGGGATTGGCCTGAAAACCATCGAGGAAGCTGTCGCTCTCCGCAACCAGATGCTGGAGCGGATCGAGACCGGCTCACTCATGGCGGCCGGACCGGAGCGTGACCGTGCGCTGACTTTCGTGGTGGTTGGCGGCGGATTCGCCGGGATTGAAACCATCACCGAGATCGAGGACATGGCCCGGGCGGCCGTCAAGAAGAACGATCGGCTCGAGCAGTCCGACCTGAGGTTTGTCCTGGTGGAAGCCATGGGTCGGATCATGCCCGAGGTGACCGAATCCCAGGCGGTGTGGGTGGTAGCCCACCTGAGGTCCCGAGGAATTCAGGTCAAGCTGAATACCTCGTTGGCTAGCGCGGTGGATGGCCAGCTGAAGCTGATCAACATGCCGGACAAGACTCCAGCGGACGAGTTCGAGACCGACACCCTGATCTGGACTGCCGGGGTTCAGGCCAACCCGATGGTCAGGTCCTCGGACTTCCCGATTGACGAGCGGGGGCGTATTCGTGCCAACGCCGAACTGCGGATCACCGGCGACGACGGGCCCCTTGAGGGTGCCTGGACCGCGGGCGATGTCGCAGCAGTTCCAGACCTTACCGGCGGCGGCGTCGGCGGCTTCTGTGTTCCCAATGCGCAACACGCCGTGCGCCAGGCCAAACTGCTCGCGAAGAACATCTACGCGCAGAACAACGGGGTCGGTCGAGTCAAGGAATACAAGCACAAGAACCTCGGTGCCGTGGCTGGCTTCGGTCAGTACAAGGGTGTTGCCAATATTATGGGCTTCGGCATGCGTGGGCTCCCCGCCTGGCTCGCTCACCGTGGCTACCACGGGATGGCGATGCCGATGTTCGAGCGCAAGTTCCGAGTGGTCTTCAACTGGGTTCTGAGCTTCGTCTTCGGGCGGGACACCACCCAGCTGATGGATTTGCAGACGCCCAAGCGTCAGTTCCGCGAGGCCGCGACGCCGCCACCGAAGAAGGCCGAAGTTCCTTCCAGTGCAGGGGCAGCGAAAAGCGATTCCTACGGAGAGCCAGCCAGGAAATAGGTTCAGCTGACTCTGCTAGTAACGGCGGCACCGACTCCTGGAGCGGGTGCCGCCGTTACTGTTTAACGGGTGGCGTTCAGCGCTGACGACCGCGCAGCGCCGTCGGTCGGGGTGGAATGGCGCTGAGCCGACCACGGTGGTGCAACGATCACGTAGTCTAGATACGACGATTCAGCCCGTCACGCCCCAGTAGCCCAATGGCAGAGGCACCAGACTTAAAATCTGTTCAGTGTCAGTTCGAGTCTGACCTGGGGCACCATCAGGCCGCACGTACTCGTGCGAAATCCCGAGTGGTTGTACCCCTCTGTGGCGAGCGTTACAAGGATGTGACCGTATTTGCTTATTTTTGACACATTTTTGCATTAGCTTTTCTACATACCAGGAACACCTGGTGATCGCATCAAAGGCACAGAATGCCTTTCGGTCGAGGAGAAAACACACATGACTGCAACACGCAACTCCGTGCGGTTCGGCATTGGAGACAATGCACCGCGCGCGGCGAAGGTCGCTGCCCTGGGGCTGGGCATCGCGCTCTTCGCATCTGCCTGCGGCGGATCCACTCCTGAAGGAGACGGCGGAGAAACCTCAGCCGCACCCGCTGCAACCGGGCTCAGCTGCCCGGAGAGTCAGGGCGGCGAAGCGCCCGAGGCCAACCCGAAGGGGGACCCGTCCGCTGTTCCTGAGGCGACGACCACCTCCGACACACCACTGGTCCTGGGAACACTGCTCCCCACCACCGGTGCACTTGCCTTCCTCGGTCCGCCCGAAATTGCGGGCACCAACCTCGCCGTTCAGGAGATCAACGAGGCCGGCGGTGTGCTCGGCCAGGATGTCGAGATCATCCACCGCGATTCGGGTGACACGACCACTGACATTGCGACCCAGTCTGTGACGGATCTCCTGTCTCAGGACGTCAGCGCCATCATCGGCGCCGCATCCTCGGGTGTCTCCCGAACCGTGATCAACCAGATCACCGGTGCTGGAGTGATCCAGATTTCGCCTGCGAACACTGCTCCCGACTTCACTGACTGGGACGACAACGGACTGTACTGGCGCACCGCACCTTCAGACGTGCTGCAGGGCCGTGTGCTCGGCAACTACATCATGGAATGTGGCGCTCAGACGGTCGGCATGGTCACCCTCAACGATGCCTACGGCACCGGGCTCCAGGGCTTCATCAGCGAGGCAGTTGAAGGCGCTGGTGGCCAGGTAGTCGCCAACGAGATGTTCAACGAGGGCGACTCACAGTTCAGCAGCCAGGTTGATGCAGTGGTAGCAGCCGAGCCGGATGCCATTGTGGTCATCAGCTTCGACCAGGCCACCAGCATTGTGCCGCTCTTGACGGCTCAGGGCATTGACCCAAGCACCCTGTTCCTCGTGGACGGCAACACCGCCGACTACAGTGCAGATCTGGACCCGGGCACGATGGAAGGTGCTCAGGGAACCATTCCTGGCCCGTTCACCGGTGACGCCTTCCAGGAGGCCTTGCTGGAAATCGACCCCGCCCTCACCAGTTGGAGCTATGCAGGTGAAAGCTACGACGCTGCGAATGTGGTCGCGTTGGCAGCTGAAGCAGCAGGTTCGACCGATGGCGCAGCAGTTGCAGCCGAACTTCAGGGTGTTACCGGCGAAGGCGAGAAGTGCTACGACTTCGCGGCTTGCGTGACCCTCCTGCGCGACGGCGAAGACATCGACTATGACGGCATCTCCGGCCCGATCACCTTTGACGAAAACGGTGACCCAACCGAAGCCTTCATCGGGATCTACGCCTTCGACGGCGACAACGTTCCGCAGCCGAGCCGTTCCGAAACCGGGCAGCTCTAAGCGGACTAGTCAGTTCAACTGATTCACTCGCACCACAAGACGGCCGTGGGGA
>NZ_BAAAIJ010000032.1:59905-179445 GCF_039526005.1 Arthrobacter flavus
AGGTTGCTCACCGGACCGTCTGCAGCCTGCAGCGAGAGGCCGCCAGTGCCCTACAGGGAGGCGTAGAGCTTGCCGGTTGAGGTACGCCAGCCCCGACCGTCAAAGAGGGCCGAGTTGCCCATCTTCGGGTCAGTGATATCCCGGGTCTTCCAGGCAAATCGCTCCACATAGGGCATCGCCCGCATACCGGCGACGGTGCCACGCATAAAATCTTCAGTCTGCGCACGGCTATACCGGCTCCGCTTGGTGGCGGTGGCTTCCCAGTCCGCGACGGCGTATTCGGTGACCCAGATTGGCTTGCCATACAACTCGTGCAGCGTCCTCACCTTGCCCAGAAAACTGTCCACGTTCGGCCAGGCGTAACAATGCATGGTCATGAAATCCACCCGGAGCCCCTTGGCCTTGGCTTTGGCCATGAACTCCTTCAGCCAGGGGCTGGTGACATTGACCGTGGCTGGCGCTCCCAACCGGAGCCCGGTCGCCTGTAGCTGAGGCCACAGCTTGATGGCCTGGTCTACGGTCATGTTCGCCTGCTGGACGTGGTCGGGCTCGTTGAAGCCGAGCAGGTTCTTGGCCCGGGTCTGCGGAAGCTGGGCCGTCATCTTCCCGATTGCGTTGCTTTCCAGTAGTCGTGAGGGACTCTTAACCATCGGGGTGAAGGACGGAGTGGTGAGGCTGGTGGATGATTCCCAGTTGTAATGCCAGGCGACGCTCAAACTTGAAATCTGGCCTCGCGTGGTTGGAGTGCTGTTGGAGAATCCGATCCCCTTCAGAGCCCGGGTTGCAGCCTGGGACGGTGCGGCATTGAGGGCAAGCAGGCCACCCGATGCGGCGAGGCCCACCAACGGCAGAGCAAGAAAATTTCGACGGTCCATGAGCGGCCTTTCCAGAGGAGCGACCGGGATGTGCCGCGAGCAACAGCCTAGGTGCCAGAATGGATACTTTTCGCCCTGATTTGCACAGTTTTCACGCAGGTTAGAGGCAGGCTCAGACGCCCCCAACACAAAACGCCCGGCTGGATTCCCAGCCGGGCGTTTCAAGGTCTATAGGAGCCTGCTATGCCGTGTCGGCGAGAGTGCCCAGGTACAACTGGATCACCTTCGGATCCTTCATCAGCTCCCGGCCCGTACCCGTGTACGCGTCCTTCCCCTGATCGAGCACATACGCCCGGTCACAGATCTGGAGACACCGGCGGGCGTTCTGTTCGACCATGATCACCGAAACTCCCGCCCGGTTGATCTCATGCACCCGGAGGAAAGTCTCATCCTGCTTCACCGGTGAGAGACCGGCGGAGGGCTCATCGAGGAGGAGCACCGCCGGGTCCATCATGAGCGCCCGGCCCATCGCGACCATCTGGCGTTCGCCGCCCGACAGCGAGCCGGCTCGCTGTGCCCGACGCTTCCCCAGCTCGGGAAACAAGTCGGCGACGAAGTCGAACCGCTTCTTGAAGTCCTTCGGCCGCTGATACATACCCATTTCGAGGTTCTCCTCGATGGTCAGCGAAGCGAACACGTTGTTGTTCTGCGGGACAAACCCGACGCCCTGGCTGACCAGCTTGTTGGCCTTCAGCCCGGTGATGTCTTTGTCCCTGACCACCACCGTGCCGGAATGGACCTTCACCAGCCCAAACATGGCCTTGAGCAGCGTGGACTTGCCAGCACCGTTGGGGCCGATGATGCCGATCAGCTCACCCGACCGTGCCTCAATGCTGCAGCCGTTGAGGATGTTGACGCCCGGCAGGTAGCCAGCCACCAGGTCGGTGACCTTGACCACCGATGTGCTGTTGTCCTCGCTCATGGTCGGGTCTCCTTGCTGTCCGGGGCGGTATCCGCCGTGGTGGCGGGACCGGTCTGGCCCGTGCGACTGCTTTCGCCGTGCAGGCCGTCCGGTTGGCTGCCACCTGGGTGGGCCAGGATGCCGGCGTCGGGGGTGCCGACGACGGATTCCTCGTCCTGGGCGAGCTCAACTTCAAGCATCTCGACACCCTTTGAGTCGCCGAGGTCCACATCGTGGTGGGCACCCAGGTAAGCATCGATCACTGCCTTATCCTTCATCACTATTTCCGGTGGTCCTTCGGCGACGATTTTGCCCTCAGCCATCACCACCACCCAATCGGCGATGTGACGGACCATATGCATGTCGTGCTCGACGAACAGCACCGTCATCCCCTCGGCCTTGAGATTCTTGATGTGGTCCAGCAGGGACTGGGTAAGCGCCGGGTTCACTCCAGCCATCGGCTCGTCGAGCATCACGAGAACCGGCTTGACCATCAGGGCCCGCGCCATTTCGAGCAGTTTACGCTGGCCACCCGACAGCGACGCCGCGTAGTCGTCCTTCTTCGCATCCAGTTTGAACTTGGCGAGGAGCACGTCCGCCTGCTCGGTGATTTCCTTCTCCCGCTTGCCCCACAGTCCCTTGAACAAGGCGCGGGCGAGGCTCTCACCCGGTTGTGCGGTGGCGCCCAGACGCATGTTCTCCATGACGGTCAGCTTGCCCATCACCTTGGTGAGCTGGAAGGTGCGCACCATCCCCATCCGGGCCACCTTGTAGGACGGCACCCCGGCGATGTCACGGTCGTCGAAACGCCACTGCCCGCTGTTAGGCGTGTCGAAGCCGGTCAACAGGTTGAAGAGTGTGGTCTTGCCGGCACCGTTGGGCCCGATCAGCGCGGTGATCTTGTTGCGGGGGACCTCAAGATAGTCGACGTCGACGGCGTTCATCCCGCCAAACTGCCGGGTCACCTTCTCCGCGACCAGGATGGGGTCCCGTTTTTTGCAGCCTGGACCGGTCTGCCCGGTGGTGATGTCGCGGGAGTCGGTCATATAGTCCACGGGGGTTGAGCCAGCAGATGCTGACTCTCCGGATCCGGTCGCGGCGGCACTGTGGTTGGGCAGACGCCCGCCCCCGGTGGTCGGCTGCGTCTCTAGTGGTTCGGTCATGCGAACGCCAGCTCCTTCTTGTTACCCAGGACGCCCTGGGGTCTAAACACCATTAGCAGCATCAACGCGACGCCAACGAGGATGTAGCGCAGCTGACCTGCCTGCACGTTGGACAGGAAGGTGATGGCGCCGATTTCAATTGCACCGTAGAGCAGCCCCTGGGTCAGGGACAGCACCACCCAGAAGATCATGGCCCCGATCACCGGTCCCAGCACGGTGGCCATGCCACCGAGCAGGAGACAGGTGTACAGGAAGAACGTCAGCTCCGTTGCATAGTTGGCAGGCTGGACCGCACCACGGGGGAGGGTGAAGATCATGCCAGCCAGGGAGCCGAGGAGACCACCGATGACCAGTGCCTGCATCTTGTACGCGTACACGTTCTTGCCCAGGGCGCGAACAGCGTTCTCGTCCTCCCTGATGCCCTTGAGGACACGGCCCCAGGGGCTCCGCATGAGCAACCAGACGGTCAGGCAGGCAAGGGCCACAATGGTCCAGCCCACGATCCTGATCCACAGGTCACGCTCATTCATGGAGATGGGTCCGACGTTGTAGGACCCGGGGGCCAACGGGTTCAACGCGAAGAAGCCATTCTCGAAGTTCGCGAGACCGTTGGCTGACCCCGTCACATCGGTCAGCCCATTGGTGGTCACGATGTACCTGACGATTTCCGCCGCGGCGATAGTGACGATCGCGAGATAGTCGGCGCGTAGGCGCAGCGTGGGAATGCCCAGGATAAGAGCGAACAGCACTGAGGCCGTCAGTGCCACCAGGACGGCGACTGGCAGCGGAGCGTCGAAGGTCAGGGTCGAAATTGCGTAGCCGTAGGCACCCACGGCCATGAAACCGGCCTGGCCGAAGTTCAGCAGTCCTGAGTAGCCAAAGTGCACGGCAAGACCGAGTGCGGCCAGAGCGTAGGCGGCGGTGGTGGGGCTGATCATTTCGCCGAAGGCGAGTGCAAGAATATTTCCGAAATCCATGTTGTGAGCCCCTAACCGACGCGCTCTTTGCGGCCGAGGATACCCTGCGGCCGGAACAGAAGAACCAGAATCATGATCAGAAGCGCTCCCACATACTTCAGGTCGGCTTCCAGCCAGATGGTCGAGATTTCCACGAACAGTCCCACGATGATCGACCCGATGAGAGCACCGAACACGGTGCCGAGCCCGCCGAGGACGACGCCAGCAAAGATCAGCAACAGGATCTGCTGACCCATGTTGAAGGAGACGCCCGGACGGTAGTACGCCCAGAGGATGCCGCCGAGGGCTGCCAGCGCTCCGCCGACCATCCAGACAATCCTGATGACCCGGTCGACGTCGATCCCCGATGCGGCGGCGAGAGCCGGGTTATCAGAGACCGCACGGGTTGCTTTGCCAAGGCGGGTCCGCAGGAGGAGGAACCCCACCAACAGGATGATCGCCAATGAAATCAGCAGCGAGTTGAGGTTGTTCTGTGAGATGGAGACCGGCCCGAAGTCCAGTCGGGCGCTCTGGGCGCCCGGCAACTGCTGCGTCGCACCACCAAAGTTGAACTGAATGATGTACCGCAGCGCCAGGGCGAGCCCAATGCTGACGATCATCATGGGAACCAGCCCGGTTCCGCGACGCCGCAGGGGCTTCCACAGACCGGCATCCTGGACCCACCCGAGGAGCGCGCCAGCGACCACCGCCAACGGTATTGCCACGAAGATGGGCAACCCCAGTGCGGCGAATCCAAAGGCCACTACCGCGCCGAAGGTCACCATCTCGCCGTGTGCAAAGTTGGTGAGCCCGGTGGTGCCGAAGATCAATGACAACCCGACGGCGCTCAACGCGAGCAACAGGCCGAAGCTGAGACCGGCGAGGGAGCGCTCCGCGAGGGTGTCCCAGAAGCTGGTGGTATTGGTGACGATTCCCTCGCCGAACAGGAACAGTGTGGTGACGTTGGAGGTGCCAGCAAAGGTGACTGTGCGCGGATTGGCCTGGCCTTCAGCCAGGGTCGCGCCTTCGGGAAGGGTGTCAACGTCGAGGGTCACCTCGTAGGCGCCCTGCTCAGGGACCCCGACGGACCAGGACCCGTTGGCTGCAGAAGTAGTCTCACCATCGAACCCGTTGCCCGATACCGAGATGGTGACGTCCGCGAGCGGGCCGTCGGCGTTCCGGAGAACGCCACTGATCCGGTCAGTGAACTCCTGGCCAACAATCTGGCCGGGTAGCTGCGATGCGGCCACTGTGCTGGGAGCTGTCGCGGGAGCCCCTGGGTGGTAGCCCTGGGCTGCGGGGGCGCTGAGCATGAGGACGGCGATGAGGCCGGTCGCGAAAATCAGCACCCTCCTGATCCACGCAGGCGTCGGTCGGGTTATCAAGTTATGAACCTCACTATGGGGTGCCCCACCGGCGATCCGGTGGAGTAAGGACGGCTTGTGGCATACGGCTGGTGCCACATCTCTTGTGACACATGTCACCGAGTGTGTGTTCATGTTACCCGTGCCATGTTTCGACGGATACCTAAATGGCTACCGGCGGGTAGCGATTGGGTAACGACTGCTGGCGCCGCCAGCACTGCTGGGAACAAAATGTCCGGAAAAGCGTTGGTATTGATAAGCTTTAAATCACATTCATCCCCCATTGGAGGACAAGTTCACATGGCACTTGGCGGTAACCCGGTATTCAACGGAAAGAACTTCCGTACCGCTGCTCGCGGCGGCAATCCAGCGGGTCAGGGTGCAACGGCGCTCGCTGGACAGAGCGCAATGAGCACCACCCAGATGGAAGACCTGTACAACCAACCATCAGCGGGCCCCTCGCAGACCGGGCGGATGACCTTCGACGACGTCATCGTCAAGACGGTCCTGTCCATCGGCGTCGTGCTGGTTGGTGCTGCCGTGCCAGCCTTCCTGCTCCCAGGGCTCGTGATGCCGCTGATGATTGTCGGTATGGTCGGCGGGCTGGTGCTTGGACTGGTCAACGCCTTCAAGCGGGAACCCGTTCCGGGCCTGATCCTGGCCTACGCCTTCCTGCAGGGTCTGTTCGTCGGCGGTCTGACTATGGTGCTGGAGGCCCAGTTCCCCAACATCGCGCTGCAGGCCCTCGTCGGCACGCTCACCGTCTTCGCCATCACATTGGCCCTGTTCAAGAGCGGCAAGGTGCGTGCATCGCCTAAGGGGATGAAGATCTTCATGATCGCCATCCTCGGGTACGCAGCGTTCAGCCTGATCAACCTCGGCCTGATGCTCTTTGGTGTGAGCCAAGACCCGTGGGGTATGCGCGGCGCTTCCATCCCCGGCACGGACATCCCCTTCGGTTTGGTCATCGGAATCTTCGCGATCGGGCTGGCCGCCTTCTCGCTCGTGATCGACTTCACGTCGATCAGCGAGGGAGTGCGGAACGGTGCACCCCAGAAGTACTCGTGGACCGCGGCTTTCGGTCTGACTGTCACGCTGATCTGGCTTTACGTAGAGTTCATTCGCCTCATCGCGATTATGCGGGGCAGCGAGTAACTCGACGGAATTACGTAACCCTTCGACTTGTGCCCGCAGCAAACGTTGCGGGCACAAGTCTTTTAACAGGATCCTGACCAATTCACTCAGCGAGCCCCGATTGCCAGTGAGCTGACCTTTGGTCACACGGTCCGGCAGGTCGGACCCAGTGCTGAATGATCAGTGACGTGTGGAAAGATTGCACCATGATTCGCCCCCCTCAGCGGCAGACCCCGTCGGGTATCCAGGGTGCCCGTGAACAGGCCAAGGGGCGGGCGCTCGTCAGGGATGTTCCGTACGCGTTGAGCCTCTCGGCGGCGTGGGCCTGGCGGGTGGGCCTGATTATCGTCGTAGCCGGGATGCTGATCTGGCTCCTCGGGCATATCTCGCTGCTGATCATCCCGCTCCTGCTCGCAGGGTTGTTGGCCAGCCTCCTGTTACCCGTGATGGGGTTGCTGCGGCGCGCGCGGGTCCCGAACGGTCTTGCCGTCGCCCTGACCGTCGTGGGGTTCCTGACAGTGGTGGGCTCGATGGTGACGCTGGCGGGCCAGCAACTGGCCCTCGGATTCACCGATCTGTGGGACGAGGTGGTCGAGGGCATCCAGCAGGTCCAGACCTGGCTCCACGAAGGGCCCCTGGGGTTGACCGACTTCCAGATAGACCAGTTCATCAGCGAGGGTGCCAGCGCCGTCCAGAACAACAGCGGATCGATCGTGACCGGCGTGATCTCCGTGGGGAGTAGCGCTGGCAGCTTCGCGGCCGGTGCACTGCTGGCGCTCTTCGCCCTGATTTTCTTCCTGCTGGAAGGGGAGCGGATTTGGCGTTTCGTGGTTGGGCTGACGCCGCGTGCCGCCCGGAAGGCTGTCGACGGCGCCGGGCGCCGCGGCTGGTCCTCAATGGCCAACTATGTGCGGGTGCAGATGCTCGTAGCGTTCGTTGATGCGGTGGGCATCGGAGTGGGCGCCGCCCTGATCGGGGTGCCACTGGCCCTCCCGCTGAGCGTCCTGGTCTTCCTGGGGTCCTTCATCCCTATTGTGGGAGCACTGTTCACCGGCTTGGTGGCGGTCCTGCTCGCGCTGGTGGCCAACGGCTGGGTCAACGCCTTGATTATGCTCGCCATCGTCCTGGTGGTGCAGCAGCTGGAGGGCCACGTCCTGCAACCGCTGATCATGGGACCCGCAGTGTCCCTCCACCCCCTGGCGGTGGTTCTCGCCGTCGCCGGCGGAACGCTGATCGCAGGAATCCCCGGCGCGCTCTTTTCGGTGCCTCTCCTGGCGGTGGTGAACACGGTGGTGCGGTACATCGCCGCGCGTGCCTGGGAAACAGACCCGGCCGTCGGCGGGATACCACCACCACCCGACGGCCTCCCGGAGCCGCCGGAGGATCCTCCTCTCGGCGACGACGCCGCTGCTATTCATCAGACCCACACCACCCCAGACGAGACACGAAAGGCCAACCAGTGACTAATCTTGTGGATCTCGCAGTGACGCTGGACGACGTCCAAGCCGCGCAAAAACTTCTTGACGGCGTCATCGCCCGCACCCCGATCGAGGAGTCCAGGGCGCTGGGCCGGCTGATTGGCGCCAACGTCTCCCTGAAGTGTGAGAATCTGCAGCGGGCGGGATCCTTCAAGATCCGTGGCGCTTATGTGCGGATGGCACGGCTCTCCGAGGCCGAGAAGGCCAGGGGAGTGGTGGCCGCGTCGGCCGGTAATCACGCCCAGGGGGTGGCGGTAGCAGCCGCCCGGCTCGGCATCAAGGCGCGCATTTACATGCCGTTGGGGGTCGCGCTCCCCAAGCTCGCTGCCACCCGCGGCCACGGCGCCGAAGTGGTTCTTCACGGGCACAATGTCGACGAAGCGCTCGCGGAAGCCAAACGGTACGCCGAGGAAACGGACACCGTCTTCGTCCACCCCTTCGACAATGTCGATGTGGTCGCCGGACAGGGGACCATTGGACTGGAAATTCTCGAACAGGTGCCCGACGTCGACACCATCCTGATGGGGGTGGGCGGCGGTGGACTGCTGGCTGGGGTGGCCGTCGCTGTCAAGGCCCGGGCCCGGGAGCTGGGCCGGGAGATCCGGATCATCGGGGTGCAGGCCGAAAACGCTGCGGCCTACCCGCCGTCGTTGGCTGCTGATGCGCTGGTGCCGTTGACCAAGGTGTCGACCATCGCCGATGGCATCGCGGTGGGGCGCCCCGGTCAACTGCCTTTCTCGATCATCAAGGAACTGGTCGACGACGTCGTCACCGTCACGGAGGATTCCCTGGCGCGGGCGCTGATCTTCCTGCTTGAACGCTCAAAGATGGTGGTGGAACCCGCGGGCGCGGTCGGGGTGGCAGCCCTGCTGGACGGCAAGCTCACCGAGAACGGTGCTTCACCAGGAAATACCGCTGTCATCCTGTCGGGCGGGAACATCGACCCGATGCTGATGCTCAAGGTCATTCAGCGAGGACTCGCCGCCGCGGGCAGGTACCTGGTGGTGCGGATGCTCCTCGACGACCGCCCGGGCTCGCTGGCTACGATTTCCCGGATCATTGCCGAATCCGATGCCAACGTGACCGGCGTCGACCACACCAGGGTGGGAGGGTCCATCAGCATGGGAGATGTGGCGATCACCATCAATATGGAGACCAAGGGTGATGAACACTGCGATCTGATCCTCGGAAACCTGCGGGCCGAAGGATTCCAGCCCATGGTTATCGAAGGTTGACCATGCTTGCCGAACGCGCCCGCAAAGGACTACTCACCGTCGGTGTGTTCGCGGCGCTGCTCTGGGCCATCCACCTGGTGAATGTCCTCACGGGCGCCCGGCTGATCGGCTGGCTGGGGATTGACCCGCGGGAGGTGTCAGGGCTCGACGGCGTCCTGTTCGCGCCGCTGCTACATGCGGGAGTGGGACACCTCCTGAGCAACACGCTGCCGCTGCTGGTGCTCGGTTTCCTCACGTTCCTTGAAGGCACACGGCGGTTCGCCATTGCCGTGGCGGCTAGCTGGCTGGGATCCGGGATCGGGGTGTGGATTTTTGGGGGCGGCCTCACCATCGGCGCCTCCGGTGTGGTGTTTGGCCTGTTTGCCTACCTGATGGTCAGGGGCTTCTATAACCGCAGCCTGCGGCAGATCCTGCTCGCGCTCGTCGTGTTCCTGATGTACGGCTCGATCCTGTGGGGAATTCTGCCCAGTGCGGGCTCTAATGTCTCCTGGCAGGCTCACCTGTTTGGGGCGGTCGGCGGCGTGCTTGCTGCCCTGATACTGAAACAGCGGCCCGCCCCCGGGGGAACGGACCGCCGTCGGCAGTCAAAAGCCCGTTGAGGGCCTCAGGACGGTCCTATCCTACGTACGGCTTGGCCGACAGGACCTCAACCTCAATGTCCTTGCCATTCGGCGCGGTGTAGGTGACTTTGTCACCGGCCTTCTTGCCCTGGATGGCGGCTCCCAGCGGAGACTTCTCGCTGTAGACGTCAATGTCGGTGTCGCCGGCAACCTCGCGGCTGCCGAGCAGGAACGTGGCGTCATCGCCGGCGATCCTGGCGTGAACGAGCATGCCGGGTTCAACAATTCCGTTGTCCTCAGGGGCCTCGCCAACGTGGGCGTTCTCCAGCAGCGCGGTGAGCTGACGGATCCGGGCCTCTGACTTGCCCTGTTCTTCCTTGGCAGCGTGGTAGCCGCCGTTCTCCTTGAGGTCGCCCTCGGACCGTGCCTGTTCGATCCGGGCAACAACCTCGGTCCGGCCGGGGCCGGACAAATGCTCCAGCTCGGCCTTGAGTCGGTCATAGGACTCCTGGGTAAGCCATGCGACAGGTGCACTGTTGGTGGACACGGGCATCTCCTTAGCTATGTCCGAAACCCGTAGATTGAGCGGTTCCGGCATGGTGACAGCCTGCACAACGAGATGTAAGCAGGCTTAGCAACAAATAAAGGCTCCACCCTTGGTGACCACATACACAGTTGATCACCGGTTGGGGAGAGCCGAACGTATTGTCACCAGTGTAGACGCCCTGACTCGGTAATCCCAAGGTAGGACAGGGGGGTGAAGGCCGAAATGTAGCGAAATCGAGACGTTCTGAAACTCGGGCGGACCTAAGCGGATCCGTTTTCCTCGATGACCCAGCACGCGTTGACCCCGCCTGAGACTCCTGCGGATTCGGTGCGGATCTGGGCACGATGCGCTGTGGTGCGCCCGCCGTCGGTCCCCTCATCGGTGCTGTTTGGGCCAATCTCCACGATTTCCCAGCCCACCACGGCATAGGTTTCACTCAATACCTGCACGGCGCACTGCACCGTTGCGTCGGGGGCTTTGGTGACATCGAAGTCAACGTTGGCGTTCCCCGGATCCTGAATGTTGAACCCGACATCCTTGCTGCTCACGTCGGGGATGGAGGTCTGCACCGTGAACACGGCAGTGGTGACCACCGCCACGGCGAGGGTGCCCCAGATGATCTGCTTCTTCGTCCGCCCTGGTAATCCCGGCTTGGGGGTGCCGTAGCGATTGGCTACTCTTGATACTGGCGGTTGGTTGGTGTTCATCGGAAACCATTTTATCCCCGCCGGAATCTATTGCCTAAAGCGATAGCCGAACCCACAGGAGCAGTAGTTGCCCAGCCCGGAAACCCGTCCATCATTCAGCGCGTCTGCTCCCGGTGAGGGATTCCGGCTACTGGCAGTCCATGCCCATCCGGACGATGAGTCAAGCAAAGGCGCCGCCACCATGGCTCGCTACGCCGCCGCCGGCGTCGACGTGCTGGTTGCCACCTGCACCGGAGGGGAACGGGGGGACATCCTCAACGAGAAAGTCGCGGGCGAGCCCCACGCGCTGCGGGATTTGGCCGGCCTGCGCCGGGTGGAGATGGCCAACGCGGCGGGAGCGCTGGGAATCCGCCAGCGCTGGCTGGGATTCACGGATTCCGGTCTGCCCGAGGGCGACCCCCTACCCCCGTTGCCGTTCGGGTGCTTCGCGGTGCAGCCGCTGGAGCGTGCGGCGGCACCACTGGTCAAATTGATCCGTGATTTCCGCCCCCACGTCGTCCTGAGCTACGACGAAAACGGTGGGTACCCCCACCCGGACCACATCATGGCCCACAAGGTGGCCGTCGAGGCCTATCATGCAGCCGCCGACGCCGATAGGTATCCCGGCACCGGGGCTGCCTGGGCGCCGTCGAAACTGTATTACGACCGCGCCTTCAATCCCGAACGGTTCCATGCACTGCACAACGCCCTCGAGGCAGCGGGCCTGCAGTCGCCCTATGCAGCCCGCATCGCAGCGTGGCTCGAAACCGATTCAGAAGGCCATCAGGCCCCGGCGCCCACGCACAAAACCACGACCCAGATCGAGTGTGGAGACTTTTTTGAGCACCGGGATCGGGCGTTGCTCTCGCACCGCACGCAGGTTGATCCGGAGGGGTTTTTCTTTGCCGTGTCGGCAGACCTGCAGCGTGAAGTCTGGCCGTGGGAAGACTACTCTTTGATCCACTCCCGGGTGGAAACCACAGTGCCTGAAGCTGACTTCTTCGCTGGCGTAGAATAAGGGGGTGGGCCCTCGCGGCCCACCGTTCCTTTCGAAAGTGGTGCATAGTGATTTACCTGCTCAACCTGGTGTCGACCGTGAGCCCTGTCCCCGATCAGGAGGATGGGCTGAGGCCGGGGCTGGATCCCAGCCAGGTGACGCCCGGTCTGCTGGGCTTTGTTTTTACCCTGGTAATGGTGATAGTCGTCATTTTCCTTATCCGGGACATGTCCAAACGGATCCGGAGGGTGCGATACCAGGGGATGATGGACGAAGCTGCTGGTTCCGAAAATCTTGAGGCCGCTCACGACAACGACCGCACTTCCGGGGAGCACCGTGCCAACGACTCCGACTCGCAACCCGAGACGACGCCGGGAAACCGCTAGACCCTGCTGGCGGAGAGTACCTCCTCCAGCCGCTCGTAGGCTTCACGCATCCCCTCTTCCATCCCCGACGCCGCGATCCCATCACGGGCCTCCTGGGTGGGGTAAACCGAGTGGGCGATGAGCTTGCACCGCCCGCCGCCGAGGTCCTTGAAGGTGAGGAACTCGATGTTGACCACATCGGGATACCCGCCAAATTCGAAGGTCTGGATGGCGAAATCGTTCTCCCGCACAGTGTGGAAGACCCCGCTAAAGGTGTAGACGCCGCCGTCCGGTCCGGTGTGCCGGTACAGGTAACTGCCACCGGACCGGAAATCCCTGAATGCCGCCCGCGGCGGCAGTGGAGTGCAGCAGCGCGTCGAGGTTACGGAACTGACTCTCGCGAACCAACCGGTACTGGTCGATCCATGAGGTCAAAGCCTCAAGCCGCGCAGGATTCAGGTGGACGGGTCGGCGCTGGGCATCACGGGTGCGGGTGACGAGCTGTGCGTGTTCGAGGACCTGGATGTGCTTCGAGACCGCTTGCTTACTGATCGCGAAGGGTTCAGCCAATTCGTTGACCGTTGCGGGTCCGCGGCTGAGTCGGGCGATGATCTGGCGGGCGGGCGGGATCGGCGAGGGCCAGGAAGGCCTGGTCGAGTAGGAATCTGCTCCTGCCGGATTAGCCGGTCAAGACCCCTGGAGTGGATTCAGCACGGCGATGACGATCGCGATGAAATGAACGGTGAAGGCGGCGATGGTGAAGGCATGAAACAGTTCATGAAAACCAAACCATCTGACACTGAAATTGGGGCGCTTGAGCGCGTAAAAGACTGCGCCGGCAATATATAAAGCGCCGCCAATGATGATCAGGACTGTCGCAGGAACGCTCGCGGCCAGGAAGTCCGGTAGGTAGAAGAGGGCGCCCAGTCCCAGCGCCACGTAGACGGGCACATAGAGCCAGCGTGGTGCGTTTACCCAGAGCACCCGAAAGAGGACACCGGCAATGGCTCCGGACCAGATCACCCAGAGTAGGACAGCTGCCTTGTCGGGCTCCAGCAGGGCCCAGGCCAGCGGGGTGTAACTGCCGGCAATCACCAGCATGATATTCGTGTGGTCGAGCCGCTTCAGGACCACCCTGGTGCGGTCGGCCCAGGTTCCGGTGTGATAGACGGCGCTAACGCCGAAGAGCAACACTCCGGTCAGAGCATAGATGGCCGAGGTGATCTTGCCGCCCGCCGTCGGGGCGATGGCAACGAGCACGATGCCAGCGGCGAGCGCCAGGGGTGTTGCCCCCGCATGCAGCCAGCCACGCAGCTTCGGTTTGAGGGTGCCGGGGAAGCTCAAGGTCATTGCGCAATTCTAGCGGTCGACTCGATATGCTACTCAACGGTAACCGGGCTGTGACGAGGGATCTCATAAACCACCCTGAGGCTGTCATCGGTGGAGGTGGTCCAGGGCGGTACCTTAGGAGTAGAGCTATCAGTGTGGCGACCAACGGAAGAAGGATAGGTGAACCACCAGCCAGTGAAATTTCCAGGATTCGCCTACAACTTTTACGAACGTAAGCTACAGCGGTCGCTTGATCCCGAAAGGATTCCGCATCACATCGGAGTCATGGTGGACGGCAACCGCCGGTGGGCCAAGTTGGCGGGTGCTCCGACCCGGGACGGACATCAGGCCGGTGCGGACAAGATCCACGAGTTTCTCGGCTGGTGTGAGGAGCTCGGTGTCGAGGTAGTGACGCTGTACATGCTGTCCACCGACAACATGAGCCGTTCCCCCGAGGAAATCGAGCAGCTCCTGGACATCATCGCCAATACCCTCGATCGGCTGGGGGAGGGCAACCGGGTGCGGGTGCAACCCGTCGGTGCGCTTGAACTGCTGCCCGACAACCTGTCGGACAAGCTGTGCTCGCTGGCCACCCAGACCAAGGAGATTGACGGTCTGCACGTGAACGTCGCGGTGGGGTACGGGGGGCGCCGGGAAATTGTCGACGCCGTGAAAGAACTGCTGCTCGCCTCGGCAGCGGAGGGGCAGTCGGTGGAGGACGTGGCCACAGGTCTCACCGACCAGCAAATTTCATCTTTCCTGTACACCCGTGGACAACCTGACCCCGACCTGGTGATTCGGACCTCGGGAGAGCAGCGGTTGTCAGGGTTCCTGATGTGGCAGAGCGCCTACAGCGAGTTCTACTTCTGCGAAGCACTCTGGCCAGACTTCCGCAGGGTGGATTTCCTGCGTGCGCTCCGGGATTATGGGCGGCGCCAGCGGCGATTCGGCGGCTAGCGATTCGAGGGGAAGTTCACCTCGAATTATTCTTCGACACGCCGCGCCAAACCGTCGGGGATCCGATGCCGGGCGTATTCTCGACACCATCAGGAGGCACCAGAACCTCCTGATCGGGAGGCTACCGATGCAGCGAACAGTGCTCACCAGCACAGCGCGACGTCAGGGGAGGCCGTGCCAGGCCTCGCGGCCTCACTGTCCTACCCGCCCCATAACAAATCGGGGATTGCACGCCCCGGAGTGGAGTCCACGTGGCCATATCTGACCCAACACAGAGCTCATACGATTCAGGCCAGACCCTCCCCCCAGCACACAACACCAAGGCTCGCAGTAGCACGGATGAAGAACTGATCCTTGCTGAGGCGGGCCTTTCGTCTGTCGAAAGCCTCGGTAGCCGAAGCTACGTGGTAGACACCTCTGTACTGCTCTCGGACCCGCGGGCCATCCTGAGATTCGCCGAGCACGAGGTGATCTTGCCGATCGTGGTAATCAGCGAGCTGGAAGCCAAACGCAATGACCCCGAGCTGGGCTACTTTGCGCGCAAAGCACTGCGGCTGCTCGATGATTTGCGGGTGCAGCACCACGGGCTCAACCAGGCGATCCCTCTCGGGGAAGAGGGCGGAACGCTACGGGTCGAGCTGAACCATATCTCCACCGCGGTGCTGCCGGCCGGCTTCAGAAGTTCAGACAACGATTCACGGATCCTTGCCGTAGCCAAGAACCTCTCGGACGAGGGCAGGAACGTTACGGTCGTGTCGAAGGACTTGCCGATGCGTGTGAAGGCTTCGGCGATGGGCCTGAAGGCCGACGAGTACCGCAGCGAGCTGGTCACCGATTCCGGGTGGACCGGGGTTGCCGAACTGGATGTTGCCGAGGCCGATGTCAACACCCTCTACGAGCACCAGCCGGTGTTCCTTCCGGAGGCAGCCGAGATGCCCGCGAACACCGGGCTGGTGATTCACTCGCCGCGGGGGTCAGCGCTCGGCAGGGTGGGGGCGGACAAGCAGGTGCGACTGGTGCGTGGCGACCGTGATGTCTTTGGCCTTCATGGCCGGTCAGCCGAACAACGGCTGGCCATTGACCTGCTGATGGATCCGGAGGTGGGGATCGTCTCGATGGGCGGGCGCGCCGGCACCGGAAAGTCGGCGTTGGCCCTCTGCGCCGGTCTGGAGGCAGTGTTGGAACGCCGCGAACACCGGAAGGTGGTGGTCTTCAGGCCGCTGTACGCCGTCGGTGGGCAGGAACTCGGCTATCTGCCCGGCAGCGAGAGCGAGAAGATGAATCCGTGGGCGCAGGCGGTCTTCGATACGCTGGGTGCGCTCGTGTCGCAGGAGGTGGTGGAGGAGGTAATGGATCGCGGAATGCTTGAGGTGCTGCCGTTGACCCATATTCGTGGACGAAGTCTTCACGATTCATTCGTTATCGTCGACGAAGCCCAATCGCTGGAAAAGAACGTGCTGCTGACGGTGATGAGCAGAATCGGTCAGAACTCGCGGATTGTCCTCACTCACGACGTTGCACAGCGCGACAATCTGCGGGTGGGCCGCCATGACGGGATCGCGGCGGTGGTGGAAACCCTCAAAGGCCACCCGCTGTTCGGCCACATCACCCTGACCAGGTCCGAGCGCTCACCGATCGCGGCTCTGGTCACCGAGATGCTTGAGGGGGCCGAAATCTAGTCGGGTCCCGCTGGGGGCAGGCGTGAGGCTTCAGCTGGTCAGGAGACGTTCCAGGGGATGTGTGCGCTGACATCGGTGAGTTGGCTTTCGGAGTCAACGAAGAGGTCATCAACCATGTACTCGTCCACCCCGAGGATCCGCAGCCAGTGCCCACCCCCAGCGAACGCCCCGTCCAGGGCGAGTGTCGACACACAAATTCCTGTTCCGAGGTCGATTTTCACCTCGGTGCGACCACGACCGATCAGCGGGTAGCCAGCAGTGTGGGGTTTGTAGGTGAGGTTGGGAGTGGCAATGGCGCTGAGCACCGGCCGGTCCTCAAACTCTTCTTCGACAATGTTCTCCAGCTCCACCCGGTTGGCGAAGGGCGATTCGAAGGCCACCGGCGCGTCCCCAGCGAATTCGACCGGGTCCAGCATCGCGGCCCACCGCGGGTCGCCGAAGGCGGGTTCACCGTAGGCGGCGTCCGGACGGCGCAGCACGAAGCCTGCATCGTTGTAGACGGGGGTAATCAGCCGGGGGGCAAGGAGCCAGGATTTCCTGGTGGCGCTGACATACAGTGCATCCCGTGAGCCGGCAGTGCCGGTGGTGCTGTGCAGCAGGACGCCGTCGTCGTCCTCCACCCGGAGCGCCGCCGGACGACGCAACCAGGCCTTGAGCGGTCGGGTGTCCCCCTCGGGTAGCCGCCATGCCACAGCGAAGCGCAGGGTCTCCCACTTCCAGGGGGACGACCTGCAGAGCGACCGGAAGGTGGCTGCTGGTGTTTCGCTGTGAGTTGCTGACATATCCACAGTCTAACCGCCGCCATTGGCGGGTTCGCAGGGGTCCAGTAGCTTGGATCCCATGACCGACATCCTTGCCGGGTACTTCCAGCACACACCCGTTGCCGGGATCCTCCTTGGACTGGCGCTGGTCGTTTTTGGTGTGGTCGGAGTCCGGCTCAGTGTTGTCGATTTCCGCAGCCATCTGCTGCCAAACCGGATCGTTCTTCCGGCCTACCCTCTCGCCGGTGTGTTGCTCGGGTCCGCTGCCCTGTGGGCCAGCGACGCAGGGAGGGCGCTCACGATGGTGGGAGGGGCCGCCGTGCTCTGGCTGGCGTACTTCCTGCTGCGTGTGGTGTACCCGGCGGGGATGGGGTTCGGGGACGTGAAGCTCGCCGGATGGCTGGGGCTTTACCTGGGTTTCGTGGGCTGGGGCCAACTGCTCTGGGCCACCTTCGCCGCGTTTGGGCTCGGAGCGCTCTGGGGGCTGGTCCTGATCCTCAGCCGACGGGGCACCCTCAAGTCGGCAATCCCCTTCGGGCCGTTCATGATCGCCGGAGCTGCGTTGGTCCTGGCCGTCCCCTCGGTAGGCTGATCCCATGCCTACCCCTGACTATGTCCTGTCCCTCCGCGAGAAGGTCGGGCATGAGCCCCTCTGGCTGCCCGGCGTCGGCGGCGTAGTGTTCGACGACGACGGGCGGGTGCTGCTCGGGAAGCGTTCCGACAACGGACAATGGACGGTCATCACCGGGATGCTCGAGCCAGGTGAGGAACCGGCGGCCGGTATTGTCCGGGAGATTTTCGAAGAGACCGGTGTGCGAGCCCGGGTGGAGCACCTGATCCGGGTGGAGGTGGTGGGGCCCGTGACCTTCCCCAACGGGGACATCTGCACCTTTCTGACCACCGACTTCAGCTGCCGGTACGTCTCGGGAGAGGCCCTGGTGAACGACGACGAATCCACCGACGTCGGCTGGTTCCCTCTCGATCAGCTCCCGGAACTAAACGAACGCCACCGGCAGCTCGTCGAGGCGGCGCTGACCGCCGACGGAGTACCCCACTTCGTTCGCTAGGGCAGCCACCCCGGGCCCCGCTCACCCCGTCGCTACCGGCGGTCGGGTTCCTGACCGACGTCGTGAGTCTGGCCCGCCCGTTCCCGCTGGAGACGCTCAGCATCCTCGCCGCCAATAGCCTCGCCCCGGGCGACCATGCCTGACGTTTCCGAGAGCGGGATGTGCTTGAGGGTGATGGCCAGGATCAAGGCGATCACCAGGAACGGCACGAGGTACCAAAAGACCGGGGCCAGGGAGTTCGCGTAGTCGGCGACGATTGCGTCCCTGAGTGGCTCGGGCAGCTGTGCCAGGGTCTGCGGATCGATGGTGGCCGACGCTTCACCGGCCTGCGCTGGTGTGGATCCGAATCCGGTGAAGGTCTCATTGAGGGATTCCGTGAGGCGGCTGGTGAAGATGGCGCCGAAGACCGCAACGCCCAGCGAGGCGCCGACTTCCCTGAAGTAGTTGTTAGTGCTGGTCGCGGTGCCGATCATGTCGGCGGACACGGCGTTCTGCACCACCAGGACGATGACCTGCATGATCAGCCCCAGTCCGGCGCCAAAGAGGAACAGCTGGACACAGATGACCCAGATCGGGGTTTCGGCGGTCAGGGTGGTCATCCACAGCAGGGCGGCGATGGTGAAGATGGTTCCGACGATTGGGTAGGGCTTGTATTTGCCGGTGCGGGAGATGGCAATGCCAGAGTAGATGGACATGCCCATCAGGCCGACCATCATGGGGAGCATGAGCAGGCCGGACACGGCCGCCGAGGTGCCTGAGGACATCTGCAGGAAGGTTGGCACGAACGCCAGTGCAGCGAACATGCCCAGACCGAGGGTGAAGCCGATGGCCGTGGCGTTGATGAAGATCTTGTTGCGGAAGAGGCTGAGCGGAATGATGGGGTCTTCGGCGCGACGCTCGGCCATGATGAATGCGGTCACGGCGAGCACCAGCCCGACGCCGAATGCCCAGGTGAGGGGTGATGCCCACCCTTCAGCGGGGTCAGCGCCGAAGTCGGTGAAGAAGATGAGGCAGGTGGTCGCAATCGATAGGAGGCCGATGCCGAAGTAGTCAATTCGCTTGGTTGCCTTCTTGGAGGGCAGGGTCAGGGTGAACCAGGCGACAGCGAATGCGGCGATGCCGATCGGGATGTTGATGTAGAACGCCCAGTTCCAGGTCAGGTTGTCGACAAAGAAGCCGCCGAGGAGGGGGCCGGCAACCGCTGACAGGCCGAAGATGCCGCCCAGGGGGCCCATGTACTTGCCGCGCTCGCTGGCGGGGACAATGTCGGCGATGATGGCCTGCGAGAGGATCATCAGTCCGCCGCCGCCGAGGCCCTGGATAGCGCGGAAGATCACAAACGCCCAGAAATCGGTGGCGAAAGCGCAGCCGATGGAGGCGATGGTGAACAGCGCGATCGCGAAGAGGAAGAGGTTACGCCGGCCGAAGACGTCGCCGAGCTTGCCGTAGATCGGCATCACGATCGTCGTCGCCAGCAGATAGGCGGTGGTAATCCAGGTCTGGTGCTCGACGCCGCCGAGCTGACCCACGATGGTGGGCATCGCCGTCGAGACGATGGTCTGATCGAGGCTAGCGAGCAGCATACCCGCGATCAGGGCGGAAAAGATGATCCAGATGCGCTTCTGGGTCAGCAGCAGCGGGCCCGTTTCCTGCTGGGAGGTCGAACTCATGGTGTTCCTTCGGGGCTGGGGCGTGGGGCGCCTGAGGTAAAGAGATACTGTGCGGCGTCGACGTGGGATTCAAGAAGGTGGCGGAAGGTGGGGCCGTCTTCGCCAAGGAAAAAGGCGTGGGTGGACTGCCAGGCAAGATGACCGATGAGTTGGGCAGCCATGATGGCTCGGGGGTCGTCCGCTGCGAGGTTCTCGCGGCGGGCGATCAGTGCGGCGAATTCCTTCTGTTTGACGGCAGAATCGCCAAACAGTTTCACGAGCAATTGGGGCTCCCGTTGAATCACGGCGTGGAGCTGGGCGAATTCTTCACGGGTGATCGCGAGCCTCCCACCGGCGGCCGCTGCGAATTCCACCAGCGCCTCCAGGAGCGGGAGGGTGCCGGCGCTGGCAAGAAAGTCTTCGATCAGGTCGTCCGGCCGATGATCGTCGCTCTGACCGAGCACTGCGTCTTCCTTGGAGGGGAAGTAGTTGAAGAACGTCCGGCGGGAGACACCCACCTGCTCGCAGAGTTCCTCAACGGTGAAGCCGCTGAGGCCCTTATCGGTGGTCAGCTGCCGGGCCGTAGTACAGATTGCGGCACGAGTGAGGAGCCGCTTGCGTTCACGCAGGCCGCCGTCCTCGGTTATTGCACTATTTATCACGGAGTAAATAATTGCACGCCGGGCCACTTAGTGCAAAAAGGGGAGGTGGCCGGGAGTTTGGCGGCCCTGTCCAGTGCCGCAACCCCGTGTCTCGGGCCCCGCCACGCCAAAAAGCTGCCCCAAGAGCCAGAAACGCCTATTGCACTCGGCGGATCTGACTCCCAGGGCAGTTTCTGGGGTGTGCGGTGGTGCCGGGCTACTGCGGCGGGCGGGTCATGGAGAGCACGTCGAGGGAATCGTCGAGCTGCTGCTCGGTGAGCTCCCCGCGTTCCACAAACCCGAGGGCGACGACGGCCTCCCGGACCGTGAGCCCCTCGGCGACAGCCTTCTTGGCGATCTTGGCTGCATTCTCGTAGCCGATGTACTTGTTCAGCGGGGTGACGATCGACGGCGATGCCTCGGCCAGGAATCGGGCCCGCTCCTCGTTGGCGGTGATGCCGTCAATCATCTTGTCCGCCATTACGCGGGTGGAGGTGCTCAGGAGCCGCACCGATTCCAGCACATTGCGGGCGATGACCGGGATGCCGACGTTGAGCTCGAACGCGCCGTTGGTGCCCGAGATGGCCACCGTCGCGTCATTGCCCATCACCTGGGCGCACACCATGATGACGGCCTCACAGATCACCGGGTTCACCTTGCCGGGCATGATCGACGAGCCCGGCTGCAGGTCCGGCAGTGCGATTTCGCCGAGCCCGGTGTTGGGCCCCGACCCCAGCCAGCGCAGGTCGTTATTGATTTTGGTCAGTGACACGGCGATGGTCCGCAGCATCCCCGAGACCTCAACGAGGCCGTCTCGGTTGGCCTGTGCCTCGAAGTGGTCGCGCGCCTCGGTGAGGGGAAGTCCGGTGTCACTGGCCAGAAGTTCGATGACCCGTGCAGGGAATCCGGCCGGGGTGTTGATGCCGGTACCGACGGCGGTGCCGCCCAGCGGTACCTCGGCCACCCGGGGGAGGGAGGCCTGGATGCGCTCGACGCCGTACCGCACCTGGGCGGCGTAGCCGCCAAACTCCTGCCCCAGGGTCACCGGCGTCGCATCCATTAGATGGGTGCGGCCGGACTTGACCACGGTCTTGAACTCTTCGGCTTTGCGTTCCAGCGAGGCGGCCAGGTATTCCAGTGCCGGGACCAGATCCTTGGTCAGTGCCGACGCTGCAGCCACATGGACAGAGGTGGGGAACACATCGTTGGAGGACTGTGAGGCGTTGACGTGGTCGTTGGGGTGCACCGAGGTTTCGCTGCCTGCGGCGGCGAGGGCCCGGCTCGCCAGGGTGGCGATGACCTCGTTGATGTTCATGTTCGACGAGGTGCCGGAACCCGTCTGGTAGATGTCGACGGGGAAGTCGCCGTCGTACAGTCCCTGTGCCACCTCTTCGGCCGCCGCCTCGATGGCGCGGGCGCGCTCGTCGTCGAGCACTCCCAGCTCGGCGTTCGCGGTGGCCGCGGCTTTTTTGATGCGGGCCAGCGCCTCGATGTGGGCACGCTCCAGGCGGGTGCCGGAGATGGGGAAGTTCTCCACCGCGCGTTGGGTCTGTGCACGGTACAGGGCGTTGACCGGAACCCGGACCTCGCCCATCGTGTCGTGTTCAATACGGAATTCGGCGTCGGATCCAGGCGATTGAGTCATGCGCCAATTCTCGCCGGTGGGGCTACAAGGCACCAAATCCTACAAGGCGCCAAACCCGGAGACGATCTCAGCCTTGCCGTCCTTGAGCCGGTAGGTCACACCCATCACGGCCGTGGTGCCGTTCTCGACGGCGTCGGCGATCACCCGCGAGGAATCGACCATGCGTTTGGAGGTCTGCTTGATGTGCTCAACGACCGTCGCGTTGAGGTCGGTGACCCCATTGCGTCGGGATGTAAGGACGGAGGGGGTGATCCGTTCCACCAGTTCCCGCAGGAAGCCGGCGGGCATGTCCCCGGAGTCGATCGCGTCGATGGTCGCCGAGACAGCTCCGCAGCGGTCATGCCCCAGGACCACGATCAGCGGAACATTCAACACGCTCACGCTGAATTCCAGGGATCCCAGCACCGCGTCGTCGATGACCTGCCCTGCGGTGCGCACCACAAAGATGTCCCCCAGGCCGAGGTCGAAAATGATCTCGGCGGCCAGCCGGGAATCCGAACAGCCGAAGATGACAGCGAAGGGGTGCTGGGTATCCACCAAAGAGGCACGATGCCGTGCATCCTGATTTGGGTGCGAGGAGCTTCCCGAAACAAAACGCAGATTTCCGTCACGAAGGCGGGTCCAGGCATCGGCGGGTGTCAGTTGGTTATCCACGGCCTAACCTTACGCCGTTCCAGCCCGGGATTGGACTCTAAGACGAAGATAGTTCGTCGAGGATGGCGGCGCCGAGCACATCGAATTCAGCGAGGTCGGCGGTCCCGTTCAGAATCAGGGTGAACTCCCCGGTCTCGGCGGTGAGGAAGGTGTCACCCGACGAACTGTCCAACAGTTCCCAATCGAGGGTGTCGATGGTGCGTTGGCCCGATACCTGGGCGCCGTCGAGCAGCTGCGCCGTCCAGGTGGGGTTCGCGTTGTCAGTCTGGGTGAGCTGGATGAACTGCCGCTCGGGGGTGAGGTAGCCCACCTCCCAGAAAGGGACGCCGTCGCTGCCACCGGTGTTCCAGCGGGCGAAGTTCGAGGTCCACCCCTCCGGAAGGTCAGGTGCCAAGGGGACATAGCCCGCGATATCTGCTGCCTCGGACGACACGTTCGGTACATCGATGTCCCGGGCATAGGTCTCGGCAGTATGGGTCGGATTGAGGAGCAACACCGGCAGGACCAGGCCGAAGGTCGCCGCAATGGCAATCAGCATGCCGACGACTGTCGAGTTGGCGCGCTTCGCCTGCTTGGGCGTCAACACCGGTGTGACCGGCGGTTCAGTGTCGGGACGCGCGTCGCCGTCGGTGGGGTGCTCTGTCGATCCGGGCTGGGGGGTGCTCACACATCCATTTTCCACCACTTGCGGGTGCGCACCTATTCGGGCCCGCCAGCCCTGATGGTTGTCACGCATAGTGCGGTCGGACCAGCGGCCACTATGATTGCGGCAGGGGATTAGTCCCGCAGCTTTCGCCAGCAATGGCACAGCACCGCTTCGACGATGAGGATTGACGTGTCCAACAACGCCAAATCAGCCCAGTATTCAACGCTCTCCCGCTCGCTGGCGGTCGGCGACGACGAACCGGACCGCAACCTCGCCCTGGAACTGGTCCGTGTGACCGAAGCTGCAGCCATTGCCGGTGGCCACTGGGTGGGTTACGGCGACAAGCTCAAAGCCGATGGTGCAGCAGTCGACGCCATGCGTTCGCTCCTGTCGACAGTCCACTTCAACGGCGTCGTGGTCATCGGCGAGGGGGAGAAGGACGAAGCCCCCATGCTGTTCAACGGCGAGCGGGTCGGCGACGGTAGCGGCCCCGAGTGCGACGTCGCGGTCGACCCGATCGATGGCACCCGTCTCACCGCGCTTGGCATCAACAACGCGATCGCGGTGCTCGCGGTCGCCGAGCGCGGCACCATGTTTGACCCTTCCGCCGTGTTTTACATGGAGAAGCTGGTGACGGGCCCCGAGGCCGCTGACATGGTGGATCTGCGCCTCCCCGTCAAGCAAAACCTGCACCTGATCGCCAAAGCCAAGGGCAAGTCGGTCAACCAGGTGACAGTGATGATTCTGGACCGCGACCGCCACCGCCCCCTGGTCGACGAAATCCGGGCCGCCGGTGCGCGCACCAAGTTCATCATGGACGGCGACGTGGCCGGCGCCATTGCGGCAGCCCGTGAAGGAACCGACGTTGATGCCCTGATGGGGATCGGCGGCACCCCCGAAGGTATCGTCGCCGCCTGCGCCATCAAGTCGCTGGGCGGAGTGATCCAGGGCCGGTTGTGGCCCACCAGCGATGAGGAGAAGCAGAAGGCCATCGACGCCGGTCATGACCTGGATCGGGTGATGTCCACCTCGGACCTGGTCACCAGCGACAACTGCTACTTCGCCGCCACCGGCATCACCGACGGCGACCTGGTGCGCGGTGTCCGGTACAACAAGGGCAAAGTCCTGACCCAGTCCATCGTGATGCGGTCCAAGTCCGGAACCATCCGCGTGGTCGACGGTGAGCACCAGGCCCACAAGTGGGAAAGCTACGCTCGTCTGAAGTAGGACGCCGGGCGGGTCCTGGATCAAGGCTAGGGTTGAGGGCATGACCCTTACTGTTGTGCAATGCGTCGACGAGTCCCGGTGGGACTCCGCTGTGAATGAGCTGCTGGGGCACCCCCAGCAGCTCTGGGGCTGGGGCAAGACCAAGGCCGCCCACGGGTGGACCGTTGACCGGGTGCTGATGCAGGATGACGGAGTGCTGGTGGGCTGCGCACAGGTGCTGCTCCGTAGGCTTCCCCTGCCGTTCAGGTCCCTGGCCTACTGCCCACGTGGGCCGCAGACAGCGCCGGGGCGCGAAGCCGACGTGCTGGGCGCGCTTGAAGTCTATGTCCGCCAGGCCCACCGGTCAGTGGCGTTGAGCATTGAACCCGACTGGGACGCCGAGGCGGCTCCGTCCACGGCACTGCCGGCAGCCGGGTGGCGCAGTACCGCGAACACCATCCTGATTGGCCGCACCCTCATCCTCGACCTCACCCTCAGCGAGGACGAGCTCCTCGCGGGAATGAGTAAGAAACATCGGCAATACATTCGGAAGTCCGGCCGGGAGGACCTTGAGTACAGGCAGGTGACCCGAGCGGAGTTGCCCCAGTGCCTGGCGGTCTATCGTCAGACTGCCGAGCGGGCGGGGTTCGGTATCCACGAGGATCCCTACTACCTGGACATCTATGACAACCTTGGCAGCGCGTCGCCGGTGCTCGCCGCTTTCCAGGGCGACGACGTCGTAGCGTTCCTCTGGCTGTCCGCCAGCGATCACACGGTCTTCGAACTCTATGGTGGGATGACACCCGAGGGTGAGCAGCTGCGCGCCAACTATGCCCTGAAGTGGTTGGCAATCCAGTCCATGAAGGAGCGGGGCGCGGTGCGGTATGACTTCAACGGGCTGCTCAACGACGGAGTCTCCAAGTTCAAGATGGGCTGGGCCAAGCACGAAGACCAGCTGGCGGGCACCTGGGACAAGCCGCTTTCACCCCTCTACCCCCTGTATTCCCGGGCGATGCCGCTGGCCCGGGACGGGGTGCGCCTCGCGCAGGTCACTGCAGGGAAGCTGAAGGCGAAGCTGCCCGGACGCCACTAGGTCAGCTAGCGGTGACCTGACCGTCGGCAACGGTCCAGCGGGAGTCCAGCCTGACATTCTCGAGTAGCCGCCGGTCATGCGAGACCAGGAGGAGCGCCCCGTCATAGTTCTCGAGTGCCTCCTCCAGCTGTTCAATGGCCGGCAGGTCGAGATGGTTGGTGGGCTCGTCAAGCACCAAAAGGTTCACTCCGCGGGACTGCAGGAGGGCCAGCGCAGCGCGGGTGCGCTCCCCGGGGGAGAGGCTCCCCACGGTACCGCTGACCTGATCGGCTTTGAGCCCGAACTTGGCCAGCAAAGTGCGCACCTCAGCCCGATTGAGGCTCGGAACTAGCGCTTCAAACGCATCACCCAACGGCTCGGATTCCGCAAACACGCCGCGGGCTTGATCAATCTCTCCCACGGCAACACTGGCGCCCAGCCCGGCGCCGCCGTCGTCGGGCACCAACTGGCCCAGCAACAGGGCCAGCAGGGTGGATTTCCCCGCACCGTTCGGCCCGGTTATCCCAATCCGGTCCCCGGCATTGACCTGCAGCGTGACCGGCCCGAGAGTGAATCCTCCGCGCCTGACCACCGCAGAATTGAGGGTTGCCACCACCGAGCTGGAGCGCGGGGCGGAGCCGATGGTGAACTGCAACTGCCATTCCTTGCGCGGTTCTGCCACCTCATCGAGGCGGGAAATCCGCGATTCCATCTGCCGGACCTTTTGCGCCTGCTTCTCCGAGGATTCCATGCTCGCGCGCCGGCGGATCTTGTCATTGTCCGGGCTCTTCTTCATCGCGTTGCGGACGCCCTGGGAACTCCACTCCCGCTGGGTGCGGGCGCGGGAAACAAGGTCGGACTTCTTGTCGGCGAACTCCTCGTAGGCTTCCCGTGCATGACGTTTCGCGACGGCGCGTTCCTCAAGATACGCGTCGTATCCGCCGTCGTAGACGGCAACACTGCTCTGGGCAAGGTCAAGTTCCACCACTGTGGTGATGCAGCGGGCCAGGAACTCGCGGTCGTGCGAGACCAGTACGACGCCGCCGCGCAGGCCGCGCACAAATTCCTCCAAGCGGGCAAGGCCAGCCAGGTCAAGGTCATTGGTGGGCTCGTCGAGGAGCACGATGTCGAACCGGCTGAGCAGCAGGGCGGCCAGCGCCACCCGGGCGGCCTGCCCTCCCGAAAGCCCAGTCATCGGTGTGTCGGGTCCAAGGGTCAGGCCAAGCTCAGCCAGTACCTGGGGGATACGGTCGGCGAGATCGGCGGCCCCACACGCCATCCAGTGGTCGAGGGCGGCCCCATACGTGTCGTTGGCGGCCTGGGTTCCGGAAGCCAGTTCATCGGCGGCGGCTTCCATCGCCGCGGTGGCCGCCGTCGTTCCCGTCCGCCGACCGAGGTAGCCCTCAATGGTCTCGCCCGGTAGTCGCTCCTGCTCCTGCGGTAACCAGCCGACAAACGCATCAGCGGGCGCGGTGGTCACGCTGCCGCCAAGCGGGTCGTCGACGCCAGCGAGGAGCCGGAGCAGCGTCGATTTGCCTGCACCGTTGGCGCCGACGACGCCGACGACGTCGCCCGCCGCCACCGTCAGATTCAGACCGGAGAAGAGGGTGCGGTGGGCATGGCCTCCGGAGAGGTCTTTCGCCACGAGGGAAGCAGTCACCCATCTATCTTAGGGACTCGGTCCGCAGCGGGCTGCGCTGTACCCCGGCCGGTGCCCCTGACGCCCCCTGGGGTGTGCAGGAAAGTGGCGGGGCTGCAGATAAGTGGTGGGCCAACCACTCAGCTGCGGGGCGGCCACTACTCTGGTGCCGCGGTGCCCGCCGGTGCCGCCGTGCCGCTGGTGCCGCTGTTGTCCGCGGTGCCCGGCCGGTGCCAGGCGGTGGGGCTCAGCCGGCGAGAGTTACCGCGAAGGCGAGGGCGCCGTCGTCGTCCTGGTCGGTGTCGGGCCCGGTGCCGACGGCGAGCTTCACCATGACGGGAGCCTCGTTGGCCGGGACGAAGGCGCTGGAACCGCGAGGCACGATCAGGTCGCCGCGAGGGGAATCAAGAACGATGCTGCCCGAGACGGCCAGGACCAACACCGGACCGTTCTGGGCCAGAGGCACATCGGCGGAGGCCATTGAATCCGACCCCATACGGAGCTCAAGGCGCTGCAGGGCGAATTCCTCGAAGGGCGGGCAATACAGTTCCTGGCCCAGGCCCGTGTGGCGTACCTCGACGGCCGGCACGCTGACCGGCTCGAAAACCACAGTCCGCAGCAACTCGGGAACGTCGATGTGCTTGGGTGTCAGGCCGCCGCGCAGCACGTTGTCCGACGCCGCCATCACCTCGATCCCCAGGCCGCTCAGGTAGGCGTGGACGTTCCCGGCGGGCAGATAGATGGCTTGCCCGGGACTGAGCGATACGCGGTTCAAAAGCAGTGCCACCAGCACGCCGGGATCCGCTGGGTAGTGGGCGGAGAGCTCACGGACTGTGGCCGCTTCCCTGCCCGGTGCGGAGGCCACAGCCGCGGCGACAGCTTCTGATGCCTGCGCCGCAGCTTCGCCGCCGGTCAGGAGGCGGGTGAAGGCGCTTCGCAGGGCGTCCTGCGGGCTAGATCCGGTGAGGTCGCTGACGACGTCGGTCAGAAGCTGGGGTGCAGGAGCGCCGGATTCCGTGACGGCCGAGATCAGGCGTTCGAAGACCCCCGCAGCCTCTGCCACCGGCCGGAACCCGCACAGAGCCTCAAACGGGGTAAGAGCGAGGATCATCTCGGGTTTGTGGAACCCATCCCGGTAATTGCGGTGCGGAGCATCGGCGGGCACGCCGGCAACGTTCTCGGCCGCAAACCCGGCCGCAGCCTGGGCGCTGCTGGGGTGGACCTGTAGCGACAACGGGGCGGCGGCGGCGAGCACCTTCAATAGGAATGGCAGCCGGTCACCGAAACTCTGCACGACCTCGGGGCCAAGAGCCCGCTCCGGACCGGAAGCGATCAACTGGTCCAGGTTCTGGCGGGTGCCGTCCTCCAGCACCGCCTGGGAGGGCGAGTCTGGGTGGGCTCCCACCCACAGTTCAGCTTCGGGGCCTCCCGAGGGGACCCGGCCGAGCAGCTCAGCGATCGCCGTCTCGGAGCCCCAGGCGTAGGGCCGCAGCGTGTTCTCCAGCAGGTACATGGCTGACTCGTTTCCTTAGGCGGGACTGCATTCCCCGTTGTTGTCCAACAGGGTGCTGAGGGTTGCACTGTCCCCGATGGTGGCCAGCTGCTGCAGGTACTCTTCAGTGATTTCCGGCGCGGTCACCTGCGCGGGCACGATGGCTGGTTGCACAGGTTGGAATACCGACACCGCTGTGGTTGACGCCAGTTCAGCTGGAACGGGTGCGTCTGCGGCGGGATCCGCTCCAGTGGTTTCCGCCAGGGTCTGCTGCACCCGCTGATGGATCTCCTCGAACACCGGGTAGGTAACGAAGTTGTCCGCGGCCGTGCCGAAGTCGGGTGGCCCGATGGTCAGGCGACGGGTTTCGTGGTTCTTTGCTTTCAGGGCAAGGTCGACGAAGCTCCCCAGCTGGTCCAGGGAGATGTCGGTTTCGACGATGTCCGCGCCGGCACTGGCCAGGTCCTCGAACCGGGTGAGAACGGTCGCCGGATCCAGTTGGGCAATCATGGCCTGCTGGACGCACTGCTGTCGGGCGATGCGGTGATAGTCGGTGACAAACTCCCGGGATCGCGCGTACCAGAGCGCGTGGTACCCATCGAGGGTCTGCACTCCGGGGGCGATCCATCCGGACGGCGGATAATGCTGGATCGGGTTGGTGCCGGGGATTTCCGCAGCAGTGATCGGAACCCACCCGCCAGCGTCGATCGTGATCCCACCCATGGCGTCGATGACCTGGGAGAAACCTTCCATGTCGACCAGGATGTAGGCCTGTACCTCGATCCCCAGGATGCCGCCGGCGGCATCCATCATGGCTTCCGCTCCTGGATCGTCGGACTCCGGGTAAAGGTCGGCGTGGTCCTGGGCGATTGTCGGGTAGAGGCTGTTGATGATGCACTCGTCGCCGCAGTTGTACCCATCAGGGTAGATCTCCCACAGGGGGGAATCCTCGGTGAACGGGGCATTCTGGAAGTTCCGGGGGATGCTGAAGGTCACGGTGGCCCCCGAGGAGGCATCGACGCTGATCACCGAAATGCTGTCAGGCCGGCGTCCGGTCCGGTCCTCGCCAGCGTCGCCGCCCATCAGCAGGAAGTTGTACCGGCCATCTACAGGATCGAAGGCGGGGCCGGCCTGAAAGATGGAGCCGAAGGTGCCACGACTTACGTTGAGCAGATAGGCGCCGTAGGCGAGGGATCCGCTGGTGACCACCATCAGTGCCACCAGGGATCCGGCGACAACTGGACGCATGGATCGCTCCAGGAGAGGGGGCCTGATGATCCGCAGGGTGTTCAGGAAGAGAACCGCCCAGGACACGGCAAGGACCAGTAAGACGATGATCAGGAAGAGTGACCACCATTGGTGGGTCACTGCGCTCACCAGTGCTGTCCGGTTGGTGACCGCGATGACAATGGTGGCCAGCACCGACAGCCAGACGGCGAAGGTCACCAGAAGCGCCCTCCGGCCCAACCGCCGATTACCGGCAACAATCTGCGCCGAGCCGGGCAGAACCAGGGTCAGCAACAGGAGGACGAAGGCGCGCTTGGTGCGAACCCTGGGTGTCGCTGCCTGCGGGTAGCGAACCGGATCGGTGAGCAGCCACTGCCCCTCCGGGTCGGAAGCCTGGCTCATACGCCGCTCTTCTCGGGTGGAGTCGCTCGGGATCGAAGGGCAGCACCCTTTTGAACGGCGGTCTCCCGCAGGCCGGCCGCAAAGTCGACGAGCTCAGCTCTGAGGCGTTGCGCCAGGGCGTCCTCACCGGCTGCGAGCATCCGCACGGCGAGCAGCCCGGCGTTGCGGGCACCACCGATGGAGACGGCGGCAACCGGCACTCCGGCGGGCATCTGGACGATCGACAGGAGGGAATCCATTCCGTCAAGGTATTTAAGCGGCACCGGCACTCCAATCACTGGCAGCACGGTGACCGAGGCGAGCATCCCGGGCAGGTGAGCGGCTCCGCCGGCGCCGGCGATAATGACGCGAAGGCCCCGTTCTTGTGCCTGCTGCCCGTACGCGATCATTTCGGTGGGCATCCGGTGGGCTGAAACGACGTCGGCTTCGAAGGGTACCCCGAATTCGGTCAGGGCCTGTGCTGCCGCCTCCATGACCGGCCAGTCCGAGTCCGACCCCATGACAAGCCCTACCAGCGGATCATTCACGCGTTTTCCTTCCGGATCTTTGAACTGTCGGGCCCATTCCGGAGAATAGCCGCAGCTCGTTCCGCCCGGTTCCGGACGGTTTCGAGGTTTTCGCCTGCCAGAGCCACCGCATTGACGTGGCCGATCTTGCGGCCGGGACGCACACCCTTGCCGTAGGAATGGATCTTCGCGGCTGGCTCAGCCGCCAGCGCTGCCGGGTAGGCGCTAAACAGGTCAACGTTGTCGCCACCAAGATAGTTCTTCATCACTGTCACGGTACCCAGGGTCCCAGTGTCGCCCAGGGGCAGGTCCAGGACCGCGCGAAGATGCTGCTCGAATTGTCCGGTGACTGAGCCGTCCATGGTCCAGTGGCCGGAGTTGTGGGGGCGCATGGCCAGCTCATTCACCATAAAGCCGGCATCGGTGCCCGGGGTTTGGAAGAGTTCGACAGCCATGACCCCGGTCACCCCTAGATCATCGGCAATTCTGAGCGCTGCCTCACCGATCGACGCTGCGAGTTCTGCGGAGAGGTTGGCAGCTGGTGCGATAACTTCATCGCAGACCCCATCCACCTGGATCGAGTGAACGACAGGCCACGCCCGGGAGGACCCGGACGGGGTGCGGGCCACGAGGGCTGACAGTTCACGGCTGAACTCGACCTTGGCTTCGGCGAGCAGCGGGCTGCCCTGGAACCAGGCGGCGGCGCGGCCGGCATCGCCAGGAGTGTTGACCACCATGACCCCCTTGCCGTCGTACCCACCGCGGGGGGTCTTCAGGACCACAGGCCAGCCAATCCGGTCCCCAAAAGCGCACAGTTCCTCGACCGAAGAAACCTCAGCCCACTCAGGATTGGGGAGACCCATCCGGTCGATGGCGCGGCGCATCACAATTTTGTCCTGTGCGTGGGCGAGGGCCTCTGGCTGCGGTTGCACGTTGACGCCGTCCGACTGCAGCGCCCTGAGCAGGTCGCCGGGGACGTGCTCGTGGTCGAAGGTCAGCACATCGACGCCGTTGGCAAAGTCCCGGAGATCGTCGAGACTGCGGTAGTCGCCAATCGTCGAGGAGGCGACAGCGGCTACCGCCGAGACATCGGGGCCTTCGGCAAGGACACGGAGGGTGAAGCCGAGCTGGATGGCGGCGGGGGCCATCATTCGGGCTAGCTGGCCGCCGCCAACGACGCCTATTACGGGGAAAGTCACGTATTCAGGGTACCCACTGCTCGGCTCTGCGCTGGCATGCGAAGCCTGCGACGGGAGGGTTTATAGGAAACTCCCATGCTTGGCGGCTAAAATGACTCACTGGCCGTTGTGCATGGAGCATGGTGGTACTTCATTCACGATTGCACGTCCGCGATCAAGGTGAACCAGACATGCAACCGGACCGCGGAGGGTCATGTTTTCCAGAGTGGCAGAGCGCATCAGGGGCCTAGCCTCCCTGTTCTGGCGAGAGGTCGCCAAGTTCGGTGCTGTTGGCGGTGTGGCGTTTGTCATCGACAACGGGCTGTTCTGGTATCTGATCCATGGCCCCATGGCAGACAGCGAGGTCAAGGCGCGTTTCGTCTCCGCGTCTGTCGCTACCGTCTTTTCCTGGATCGCCAACCGTTACTGGACCTTCAGGCGCCGCCGGCAGGCAAACCCGATGCGCGAACTGACCATGTTCGTGTTCATCAACGTGATCGGAATGGGGATCGCGGCGGGCTGCGTCTGGATCGCCAAGTATCCGCTCGACATCACTGACCGACCCACCCTGTTCTTTGCCGGGGTGGTCGGGACGGTGCTCGCCACAATCCTGCGCTTCGTCGCCTATCGCTTCTGGGTGTTCAACGTCGAACTCGACGAGGACCCCGCCTTCAGCCACGACCGTGAACTCTTCGGCCACCCAGATGAGAGTCACCCAGATGAGAGCCACCCCGATGAGAGAGGCGCTGACGGGCAGGTGAGCGAGACAAGCGGCGCTCCGGCGGGACCCCGGATGGTCGATTCGCTGGACAGTCCGTCGCCGGACCCTACTCTCCCACGCGATCAGTAACGCGCTCGCTCGCCAGCAGTTTCTCGGCCAGTTCGACACCGGGGTCGACGACGATCAAGGTGCCCCCCGTGGTCCAGCAGTGCACTGCTGCGGCCAGCACCGTCTCCAGTGGCAGGTCTGCCTGCACTAATAAAACGCCGGCGGGCGTCCAGTCGCAGGCGGCGGCGCGATCGAAGAGGACCTGCATGCCGAGCGTCGTGCCGTCCTGCTCCACGGCGATCTGGTCTGCGTCAGCCGGTGGAAGATCGAAAAACTCATCCCCATAGCTGCGGACCTCGGCGGCATAGTCGACGGCTCCGGCCGGAAGCTGCCCTGACCACTTCAGGTCGAGCGCGCCGAGAGCTACCAGCACCAGAAGCTGGGTGGGTCCGGCCACCGTCACGGCGTCGGAGGAACTTACTACGAGGTCCACCGGCTGGTCCGATCCGTCAGAGCCATCGACTGGAATAGCCCCTACCTGCCAGCAGGCCAGGGCCCAGACGAGGGTCTTCCAATGGCCCGGCAGTTGCAGCGCCACCCGGGTGCCGGGGGTGGCATCCAGTTCTTCGACCAGAAGGTTGGAGGTTTTGGCCACCCAGTTGTCGAGGACCCGGCCGGAGAGCTCGATCCGCTCACTGTCCGGCCCGTACCAGATCAGGCGCGGAGCAGACGGGTTCACCGTACGGAGTTGATTCATGAGCTGGGGGACTGGTGTGGCTGAATCCATGACCGGTTGATGCCTTCCTGGCGACGTCTATTTTCCTGCGTTTCGTGGCTGTTTCTCCCGGCTGGGACGAATCGCCAGTGTCCCGGGGGACACGCCGCCGGTATCGTGACAAACTCTCAGCGTGGCGTGAACGGGTTCCCGGGAAATAACTCTATAAGATTCCTCCCGGCGCTTGACTGAACACGTATTACACGCGTGTAATTAGGTATCGGAAAGTTCCAGCACATCGGACACTTGGGCCGCATGCCTCTCGCAAACATTTTTTTGCTCAGCAGTCGTGCCTGAATCCACCACAGTAGCTGCTGGAGCGGCAACACCGGGAGGGCTGACATGGGACAGGCAGAGAAGGTCGACGATCGTTCGACCATCCAGGCACAGGCATCGGCTCGTTACGGATCACGTGGGGTGCCGAGCGACTGGTTTGTCGACCCGGCGGACCCGGATGCGGCAGAACGTTATCGGCGTAGCACCGAGAGTTCGCTGGAGGATCAGGCCACTGCCTTCCTGACCGCACACGAGGCACTGGCTGACGACCCCAGTGAAGTCGAACTGCCCGATGCGCCAGCTGATTCGAGGCCCTCCGATCTGTTGGCTGCCCCCGAACGCATCTCGTCGCCGTCGAGGCAGGCACCGGCGCGCAGCGACCAGGCGGTGTGGATTGGTCTTCCGGGGATTGGCCAGGATTTCGACGACGAGGGCGAGCTCGGCTGGCAGGCCGACTCCCTCTGCGCACAGACAGACCCCGAAGCGTTCTTCCCTGAAAAGGGTGGTTCCACCCGCGACGCCAAGAAGGTGTGCGGTGCCTGCAACGTGCGGTCGCAGTGCCTTGAGTACGCACTGGCCAACGACGAGCGTTTCGGCATCTGGGGTGGGCTGTCCGAGCGTGAACGGCGCCGGCTACGAAAGCGAGCGGTCTAATTCTGCAGCACCCGCGCGTCACAGCCGTTGTGGTCACCCACAACGGCTCAGCTTTTCTTCCAGCCACTCTCGCGGCACTCCGAGCACAGCGGCACCAGCCGAACTTTGTTGTCGGTGTCGACGCCGGGTCCACCGACGATTCGGCGTCGATCCTGCAGCTGGAGCTTCCAATCGGCAGCCCAGTGGTCGGCTCGGCGGCGAGAGCCGGTTTCGGTGCTGCAATCCGGGTCGGTCTCTCCGAGGTTCCGGCGCGCTCCACCGCCGACGACACCCATGAGTGGATCTGGCTGCTCCATGACGACTCGGCGCCCGAGCCGAACGCTCTTGATGAACTCCTGCTCGCCGTCGAGCGCGCTCCATCAGTCACTGTTGCAGGGTCGAAACAGGTCGAATGGGACAACCGCCGAAAGATCATCGACGTCGGTCTGTCCATCAGCCGATGGGCCGAACGCCTGACCTTGATTGACGTCGATGAGCTCGATCAGGGCCAATACGATTCGCGGAGCGACGTTTTTGCCGTCAACTCAGCGGGCGTGCTGGTCCGCCGTGATGTGTGGGAGGAGCTCGGAGGTTTCGACCCGGCGCTCCCCGGTACCGGCGACGACGTCGACTTCTGCTGGCGGAACCGGCTGGCCGGGCACCGCGTGGTGGTTGTTCCCACCGCGGTCATGCGGCACGCCGACCCCCGGCAGCATCCCACCGCCGCCCAGCGTGCCGCCCGCAAGGCTGAGGTCTATCTGCGGTTAAAGCACGCGACGCTGTGGAAGATCCCGTTTCTCGCGGTTGGCGCGGTCATTGGCGGGTTTGGCCGGCTCCTCATGGGCCTGTTGGCCAAGGACCCGGGGTATGGGTTCAGCCAGTTGTTCGCGAGCATCGCCGCAGTGCTCCGCCCGGTGGACCTCTTCAGGTCCCGGCGCCGCGCAGCCCTCACGAAGAAGCGCCCCCGCAGTGTGGTGCGGGCGCTGCGCACCAGCCGCCGTGAAGTCTGGTCCCACCGCCGCTCGGTGATCGAGGCCTTCTCCGCTGAGGGTCATCTCAGCGAGCAGGCCATTGCCGACGAGCAAAGCACCTACATCCCCTCAGGCGACGCCGCCGAAGATTTCAGCTCACTGGTCGCGCCCTCCCGCACCTGGGTGGGTGTCGGAGCGGTTGCCGCCTCAGTGGTCCTCACCGCTGTCTCAGTGGTCACGCTGTACCGCTTCATCGGTGCTCCCGCGTTGGCTGGGGGAGCACTCCTGCCAGTCTCCACCAGCATGGTCGACATCTGGCACAACGCCTCGACCTGGTGGATCACCCTGGGTTCGGGCATGTCGGGACACGGGGATCCCTTCGGGTATGTGCTGTGGTTGCTGGCCGCGCTCGGCCTGGGGAACGGTAACGCTGTGCTGGTCACCCTGATGCTGCTGGCCCTGCCCCTTGCCGGGCTGTCCGCATGGTTCGCCACCGGAGCGTTGACCTGGAGCAGGGGTCTGCGCTTTTGGGCAGCATTTTTCTGGGCGGCAGCGCCAACGCTTCAGGTGGCGCTGGGTAGCGGCCGGCTTGGGGCGCTGATCGCGCACGTGCTCCTGCCGCTAGCGGGGCTGGCCTTGCTCCGTGCAGTCGGGGCCGCACGGGCGCCGCGGCCGGGGGCCCACCCGCAGCCTGGCGACGCGACGCATGCCTCCGCTGTGCCAAGCCTTCCCGCTCACGACGACGACGCGTATGCCCGTCCTCGTTCCGTCGAGATGATGTTGAAGCCAGGGATCAACGGGGTACCTAGCTGGACCGCCGCAGCGGCAGCAGGGCTCCTGCTGGCGGTCATCACAGCTGGTGCGCCGTCATTACTCCCACTCCTGGTGGCAGGGGTCCTTGGCACCATGCTGTTGCTCCGTCGCCGGGCGAAGACTCTGTGGTGGTCCTTACTGCCACCCTTGGCTTTGTTCGTTCCGTTCATCGCCTCAACCACCAACCAACTGCGGGCCGTTCTGGGTGATCCGGGTGTGCCGGTTCCGTTTGTCGTCGCTGAGCTGTGGCAGCAACTGCTGGGCCACCCGGTTGCCTTTGAACCGCTGGCCCCGCTCGCCGCACTCCCCTTCCTCCCTGACGGTCCGTGGGCGCTGGTGGCAGCACTTCTCGTCGGCGGGCCGGCAATCCTGCTGGCCGTCGCGGCCCTGTTTCTCCCCGGCCGCGGGACCCCGATGGTTCTAGGACTCTGGCTCCTTGGCCTCGCAGCAATGTTGCTCACCACGGTCCTGTCCTTTGTCGCAGTGTCGGTGGGGTCCTCGGCGCTGGTCACGCCCTTCACCGGCCCTCTTGTCTCGGTGCTGCTGCTCGCCATCGCCGCCGCCGCGGTCATCGGGGCAGATAAGGCGATCTCCGCCCACCAGCTACGGACCGCTCGTCGCGCCCGGGCCGATTCCACTGCACCGCGACGACGGACCGGCCCCGCACTAGTGGCCGCCGCCGTCGTCTTCGCGCTCGGCCCAGCAGCGAGTCTGGCGCTCTGGTCGCTGCCTTCACCGGCTGACAGCGTTGCTGCCGCGACCACGGCTCCTGCCGCCGACGCAAGCGGGACCGAGTTGGCCGGTACCCGCTTCGGCGCCGACATACTGGTGGCACCCAGCACCGAGCGCACCCTGCCCGCGACCGCGGCCGACCGTGGGAACAGTGCAGAGCGCACCAAATCCCTGGTCCTGAACGTCGACGGCAGCAACAACGTCAGCGCCGCCCTGATGCGCAGCGGCGGCACCACCCTCGATCAGCTCTCGCAGATCTATTCGGCCCGCGGCCTGTACGGTCCACTGGGGTCCGCAAGTCTCCGCGAGGACGACGAGGCAACCGCCGCCATCAGAAGCACCGTTGCGGTCATCGTGGCTGGCTCCGGGTACGACCCCCGGGAGGAACTCAGCCAGCTGGGGGTGGGGTTCGTGGTGTTGCAGCAATCGGACTCGGCAGCGGAAGTACTTGCCGGTCAGATTGACTCAGTGCCTGGACTCGTCGCGGTAGGAAATACCACTTCCGGTTGGCTCTGGCGCGTGGTACCCCCCTCGGGTGAAGAGAACGCGGCAGTGCCCGAAACCAGCGCGGTTGAGGGCTCGACCACCGGAGCGCGCGCCCGCATCGTGGAGGCTGACGGAACCACCTCAGTAGTGGTCGATTCAGGGTCAGCGACTGTCACCTCGGTCATTCCGGCTGGCTCGGCGGACCGCACCCTGGTGCTGACCGAACGCGCCGACGCCGGCTGGCAGGCCACCCTCGATGGACAGCCTCTCGACACCGTTGAATCCGGCTGGTCCCAGGCATTCGCCGTGCCAGCAGACGGCGGCAGGCTTGAGGTCAGTTATGAGACACCCTGGGAGCCCTGGGCTGCCATCGGCTCAGCCCTCGTCATCGGACTGACCGTTCTGCTGGCGATCCCCATGCCATCGCGGCCACGCTTCGTGCGGGCCTACCCTGGGCGTCGTGGCCAGCCGGTCGCACTGGTTCAGTCGCCCGCCGATGGGTCCGATGCTGAAACAGCAGGTAGCGTGCCCCCGGTGGGCGGTGGATCACCTCACTACGGCGAGTCACCCAGTCTCGACGAAACACGCCAGCCTGGTGAAACACCCGACGAAGAATCGATACTCAGCGGAAGGGGACGGTCATGACCGAACCAGGAGCTGAGGTAGAACCGACAACGCGGCCGCGGACCAAGCGGCGGCAGTCCGGTGTGCTCCGGCGGGCTGCCGGAATAGGTGCGGGAGTTCTCCTGGTCGGCACCAGCGGCGCGCTGGTCGCCGGCGCCGTCGTCCTCGACCCTACGGGTGCTGCCACCCAATTTCCCATCCCGGTCGCTGAGGTGCCAGCTGGCGAATACACGGGCGTCTGCCCGGCGCCGCCGCGGCTGCTCGAAAGCGATGCGGCGCTCGCCGACCCGGAGTTCAGTCCTGAATCAGAAACAGCCTCCACTACGGTCAGCGGTATGGTGCTCAGCAGCCTCGGCGGGATACTGCCTGGCAGCACCCTGAGCCCGCTGGGCTCAGGTGAGGCCCTGGCCACCATCGCGACGGGTGGGCCAGACGACTCCGGGGCGGGTTCGGTCCCGGAGTCTGTGACCAACGAGGACGGGCTGACCAATCGGACGGCAGGGGTCCTGACCGACCAGGCAGCCGATGGGGTGAGCGTCTTTTCGGCGCAACCAGTGGGCAGCCAGCCTGCCACCGCCGGTGCGGTGATGAGCTACACCGCCACCGACGGCGATTTGGCTGGCCTGGCGATTGCCCACTGCAGTGCGCCGAGCAGCGACTTCTGGATTCTTGGCGCGTCCACCACGGTGGGTGCCACCGCAGTCCTGAACCTCTCAAACCCGTCGGGTACCCCTGCTACGGTCAACCTCGAGCTGTACGGGCCCGATGGGCCGATTGAAGCAGGGGGAACCCGCGGGCTCCTGATCGCCCCCGGTGACACCGAGTCGATCGTGCTCGCCGGTCTCGCCACCGATCAGGACCAGCTGGCGGTCCGTGTGCTGAGCGACGGCGGACGAGTAACCGGGAGCATCCAACAGAGCGTCCTGCGTGAACTCACCGCCGGCGGTGTTGAACTTCTCCAGCCGGCGGCTCCTGCAAGCAACACCCAGGTCATCCCGGGGGTGCGGGTCCAGGATGAGGACATTGCCGACGAGATCAGTGCCCAGGACGGCTATGAGACTGCCACTCCTGCAGCCCAAATCGTCGTTCCGGGCAGCACTGACGCGGTTCTGAATGTCAGGGTTTACGGTTCGGGAGGTGAGATTGAGCTTCCGGACGGGGGAGTGCTCACCGCGGCGGCCGGCGCCGTGACAGGCGTGTCGCTGGAAAGTCTTCCCGCCGGTGACTACACGGTCGAGGTCACCTCCGATGTGTTGATTTCCGCCTCAGCCCGAGTCAACCGGGGCGTGGAGGCCGGGGAACCCGTCGATTTCGGGTTCGCCCCGTCCGGAGCACGCCTGGGTAACACCCAGGTAGCGGTGTTGCCCAGCGGGTCGCGAGGCGCACTCGCGTTCGGCGCACCCTCCGGTCGGTCTGAGGTTCAGCTCACCCCCGTGAACACCGACGGGACTCTGCAGCCCGAGCAGACAGTGAGTGTGGCTGGCGGCACCACGGTGACCGTCGAAGCAGCGGATCTGGGGGATGACGTCGTGGCAGTTCTGATTGGAGCGTCGGGTGATCCGGTGTATGGCGCCCAGATGCATCAGCTGGATGGCGAGGCAGGGATCTCGGTGACACCGCTTCCTCCCGGGAGCGCCGGACAGCTCAGTGTGCCGGTCAACCTGGGGTACTGAGTTCTTCACCGGGCAGGATCCGGCAGCCCAAGATCAGGAGCGGGAGCGCCCGTAGGCTGGATCCACGGCTTCGGGCGCCATCCCCAGTAACTCGGCGGTTTGCTCTACTACGACGTCGTGGACCAGCTCGTTGGGTGCGATGAAACCCCCTGCGGCCAGCTCAACCGGGTGCCGGTAGATGATGATCGTCGGCGGCCGGTTTGGCGCGGCGGGTATGGCTGTGCCGAGCAGACCGCGCAGCGATTGTGCGGTCATGGTTTCGAGATTCGCCGGAATGTCCTGGACCACCATTTGCAGATCGAGAATGCGATCCCCCCAGAGGCGTTCCAACCGCTGGGCCGATTCCATCACCCACTCGTCGAACCGTTCAGAGCGGCTACGCGACCCGGGAAGGGGTGGTGGGATCATCGGCCCGCGAAGGCCCCGGCCGTGCCTGTTTCTCCGGCGGCGACTGAAACTCGGGCCGCGAAGGGTGGACCCGTCGGCGTCGTCCGGGTCGGTCAACTGCACAGAGAATGTTGAACTGTCCCGCATGTACTGACTGTAAACCCATTGGGCCTCAATGCAAGGTTTTGCAGGCCATTGGGCCAGCAAAAACGTGTGGTGACAAAATAAGACCGGAATGGGACACCGCGGGTCCGATGAGGCGAATCAACGCCGCGCTGACCTCCACCATGATCCCCGCCCTCGAGGGGCAGAGCGGGTAGGCTGACTTGTCGTGGGATCCCTTCGAACCTGTTCACGCTCCGCCTGCGAGCGCGCTGCCGTCGCGACGCTCACCTTCGTGTACTCCGATTCCACCGCGGTACTTGGTCCACTGGCCACCTACGCTGAACCCCATTGTTATGATCTATGCACCTCCCATGCCGAACGACTGACTGTTCCGCGTGGCTGGGAAGTAGTCAGACTTGCCCTGCCAACGACTCCGCAGGAACCACACCCGGACGATCTCGTGGCCCTCGTCAATGCCGTTCGTGAAGCTGCCACCGACCGTAACCAGGACACTGGCCCGGGGGTCCGGGGCAGCAAGGGAACCCTTGAACCACCCGCTGGTGCTGGCGCTGGCGGCGCGCGACGCGGGCACCTGCGCATCCTCCGCGAACAGTAGGATCCTCCGCCCAGAGTAGGCTGGCCGGTTACGTGCCGGGCGAATCACGGTTCTGCCGCCGCCCGCCCCCGCGATAAGCTTGGATCATGAGCCCCATATCGCCTGATCTGCTTGCTGTGGTCCGCTGCCCCGTCACAGGCTCCACGCTGGTCGACAAGGGGGATTTCCTGGTTTCCTCAGTGACCGACAGCACAGGAAATCCGGTGCACTACAGCATCGACGAAGGCATCCCTGTGCTCCTCCGTCCCGAACTACTAGTAGCAGCCACCGAGGCCGGCTCCGACCAGCACGATGGACCGGTCGCAAATTAGTCCCAGTGAAGCACCAACGAACAGGAATGCGCCACACCATGACCTTTGACTTCAAAGTTGCCGATCTCTCACTCGCCGAAGCGGGGCGACACCAGATCCGCCTCGCCGAGCACGAAATGCCGGGACTCATGGCCTTGCGTCGTGAATTCGGCGACAGCCAGCCCCTCAAAGGCGCACGCATCGCGGGCTCCCTGCACATGACGGTCCAGACCGCAGTGCTCATCGAAACCCTTACCGCGCTCGGCGCCGAGGTCCGGTGGGCCTCCTGCAACATTTTCTCCACCCAGGATGAAGCGGCTGCCGCGATAGTCGTTGGCTCGGGCACAGCAGACCAGCCCGCCGGTGTGCCGGTCTTCGCCTGGAAAAACGAGACCCTCGAGGAATACTGGTGGACCACCACCCAGATCCTGAGCTGGCCGGGCGAGCACGGCCCCAACATGATCCTCGACGACGGCGGCGACGCCACACTGCTGGTGCACAAGGGTGTTGAATTTGAGGCAGTTGGCGAGGTCCCCGCTGGACCGTCCGAGGATGACATTGACTACTCCCACGAATTCTCGGTCGTCCTGGACGTCCTCCGCGGCACCCTCGCCGAGGATCCGCAGAAGTGGACCCGGATCGCGGCAGACATCAAGGGCGTGACGGAAGAGACCACCACTGGCGTCATGCGGCTTTACCAGCTGGCACAGCAGGACAAGCTGCTGTTCCCTGCCATCAACGTCAACGACTCCGTCACGAAATCCAAGTTCGACAACAAGTACGGCATTCGGCATTCCCTGCCCGACGGTCTCAACCGTGCGACCGACGTCCTCATCGGAGGAAAAGTCGTGGTTGTGTGTGGGTACGGAGACGTTGGAAAGGGTGCCGCTGAGGCACTCCGTGGCCAGGGTGGACGAGTCATCGTTACCGAAATCGACCCGATCTGCGCGCTGCAGGCCGCGATGGACGGATACCAGGTGGCACGCCTTGAGACGGTGCTGGCGCAGGGTGACATCTTCATCACGACCACCGGCAACAAGGACGTCATCATGGCGCACCACATGGCAGGTATGAAGCATCAGGCCATCGTCGGGAACATTGGCCACTTCGACAACGAGATCGACATTGCCGGTCTGGCGAAAACCCCCGGCATCCGCAAGGTCGAAATCAAGCCCCAGGTGCACGAATGGGTGTTCCCCGCCGATGAGGCGAACGGCTTGGCCGAACACACCATCATCATGCTGTCCGAGGGCAGGCTGCTGAATCTGGGCAACGCCACCGGGCACCCATCCTTCGTGATGAGCAACTCGTTTGCCAACCAGACCATCGCCCAGATTGAGCTGTTCACCAAATGGAATCAAAACGACCTCGAGGGAAACCGCGAGTACGCCAACCAGGTGTACGTCCTGCCCAAGATTCTTGATGAGAAGGTGGCCCGGCTGCACCTCGACGCGATCGGCGTTGAGCTCACCGAGCTCACCAAAAGCCAGGCCGAATACCTGGATGTCGAGGCATCGGGTCCCTACAAGTCGGATCACTACCGTTACTAGCAGCAGGCCTGATGTGGCTGTGATCTAGGGCTTGGTCAAAAATGGCTGCCCCACACCGTAAAATCGGTAGTGGGGTGGCCATTTTTTCTCAGCAGAATTGTGGGTAGGACGATGACCGAAGGTCAGCAGGGTATGAGCAAGAGCCGAAAAGGGTGGGTCATCGGTGGGGTGGCGGTGACAGCTGTTCTGATCGCGGCCGGTGCCGCGGTAGCAGTTGCCCCCAACTGGGCGGGAACCGAGAACACGCCGGCGGCATCTTCATCGCCGGCCGCTACCGAGCCCGAAGCAACGCCGTCCCCAACGCCCACGGTGGCGACAGAATTTGAGTTCGGGGCGACTCCCGCCGATAACGCCGAACAGGTCAATCCGATTGCTGTGCCTGAAATCCGGGTCGAGGACGCGGTCATCGAAAGTGTGACGCTCCGCCCAGCTGACGGCGGCCAGCCCATTGAAGGCACCCTCAGCGCCGGTGATTCGCTGTGGACGGCCAGCGAGCGGCTCGAGTTCGCCACCACCTATGACTTCGACTTTGTGCTGGCCGACACCGCAGGCAATACCGCCACCGAATCGCAGAGCTTTACCACCGTGATGCCCGCCAACGAAGCCGATGCGGGTATCTATCCGGTGGACGGCACCACTGTGGGAACGGGCCAGCCAATCGAGATCAACTTCAGCGAGCCGGTCATCAACCGTGACGACGTGGAGTCAGCGATTACCATCACGAGCTCCAGCGGCCAGGCCGGTGCCTTCCATTGGCTCAGCGACACCACAGTGCGATACCGGGCCGAAGAGTTCTGGGCACCCAACAGCACCATCACCGTTGACATGAACCTGTTCGGGGTGGACTACGGCAACGGCATGATCGGTAACTTTGATCGCCAGATGACCATCAATACCCACAACACCAAGCTGGCGGTGGTCGACAATGAGACCAAGACGATGGACGTCTATATTGATGGGGCCCTGACCCGAAGCTTTCCCATCACTCTCGGAACCGAGGACTGGCCGTCGACGATCGGTTACCACGTGGTGATGGAGCAGTATGAATCCACCAAGTTCACCGCTGAGTCAATTGGGCTGGAGCCCGGGGACGAGGCCTACTATGAGCCCACTGTGGTGAACCACGCAAGCCGGATTTCCAACGGCGGCGCTTTCGTGCACGAAGCGTTGCCCGCCGCCCAGGTCGCGTTGGGCAACATCAATGTCTCCCACGGGTGCATCGGAATGTCGCCTGAAGGGGCCAAATACTTTTACGACACCTTCGGACCTGGCGACGTCGTTCAGGTCAAGAACACCGGCTACGGTCCCATGTTTATCTGGGACGGCTTCGGGGACTGGAACACGCCCTGGAGTGAATACAGCAGCCAGCCGTAACCGTCGGCGTCCCGTCCACGGCGGATTACTGGTTGAACGGCAGCCGGTGTAGCCGCTCGGCAGCCTTGGCGGTCCGTGCACGCTGACGGCTCAGCCTTCCGAAGTCCCGCTCCCGCCGTTCGGCGAGGACCGCGTTGAGGAAGTCTTCCGGGTGGGTGCCTGCGGGGGGCAGCGGAGCGACGTACACGGACACCTCAGTTGCCAGCTCAGTTGCCAGCGACTGACGGGCCATCAGGGTTAGACGGGGCGCCTGGCCGATGAACGCCGCTACCCGCCGCGCCAGGGGATCCGGAAGCTGCAGAAGATCCGCGGTGGCAAGCCAACCAGTGAGGTGCGGGGGAGTCACAGCCCTGGTACGGGGTTTCTCCACCACCCGCTCATGCATGGAGTAGGTGCCCGCCAGCAGGTCACCCAGCCGCTTCGATCGCTCATTGAACACCGCTACCAGGAAGGCCAGGGAACCCACCAGCAGGTAGATTTCGAGGACAGCGAGCATTCCGCGAATGAAGGCGTGCCGGAATCGGATGGCACCGCCGTCGTCACGCACGATTCTCAACCCCATGACCAGCCGGCCCAACGATTTGCCTCTGGTCAGGGTCTCGATGGTCACCGGGACCACGAGCACCACGAAGACGACCAGGACCAGGACCAGCGCCTGGCTCAACGCCGGGTCCAGCGAACCCCCCAAGGTACCGCTGACCCCCAGAATGATCGCCAGGGCCAGAAGGGCCTGGGCGACGATGTCAATGAGCAGGCTGATGCTGCGTGCGCCGAAGGACGCGGGCCGCAGCTCCAGGACTACTGCCTCACCTGTCACAACCGAGCTCATTGCACATCCCTCTGATCGACCGGCCCCGGTGGGACCTTCATCCTGAAGCTTATCGGCCGCGACCCGGCTAAGCTGAAAGGGTGGACGTTGATGCTTTCGTTGAGGTGAACCGCCCGGACTGGGAGCGGCTTGATGAGCTGGTCCGTCGGCGGAAGTTATCGGGGGCCGAGGCCGACGAACTGTTGGTGCTCTACCAACGCACCTCGACCCACCTGTCGATGATCAGGTCAATTGCTCCCGAGAGTGCCCTGTCGGGTGCCCTGTCCATGCGGCTATCCCGCGCACGGACCCGATTCACCGGCGCCCGCTCCAACTTCATGGAGGACGTAGCAGGGTTCTTCGTCGTGTCCCTGCCCGCGGCCTTCTACCGTGTGCGATGGCTGACCGTGGTCGTCGGCGTGCTCTTCATCGGGGTGGCCTGGCTCTACGGTGCCTGGGTAGCCAACACCCCGGGGGTCATTGCAGCGATGGGCGGCGACGAATTCGCTGAGCAGTACGTCCAGGAAGATTTCGTCAACTACTACTTCGAGAACCCCGCGGCATCCTTCGCGGGCCTCGTGTGGACCAACAACGCCTGGATTGCGTTGCAGGCGGTGGCCTTCGGGGTGACTGGCATCTGGGCGCCGTGGATCCTGTATCAGAACGCCCAGGGCATCGGCATGGCTGGTGGCACCATGGCTGCCTACGGTGAATTGGACACGTTTTTCATCTACATCCTGCCCCACGGCTTCATGGAACTGACAGCAATTTTCATCGCAGCCGCGGCGGGGCTGCGCATCTTCTGGGCCTGGGTGTCGCCGGGGTCCAGGACCAGGGCCAACGCGCTCGCCGAGGAAGGCCGATCGCTCATCACCGTCGCACTTGGCCTGGTGCTCGTTCTTTTCATCTCCGGGCTGGTGGAAGGGTTCGTTACGCCCAGCCCGCTCCCCGCCTGGTTGAGGATCAGCATTGGGTTCCTGGTGTTCGCCAGCTATTGGGCCTATACGCTGCTGCTGGGCCGCCGTGCGGTAAACGCCGGGCACACCGGGGATCTTTCGAGTCTGGACCGGGGCGAAACTGCTCGCACTGCCTGATGTGATGTTGTTTGTGGGTCCCAGGCGAGGTCAGCTGCCCGACGTCGGACCGGCCTCCACCGGATCCGGCAGGGGCGGCGGTACGCTCGTTCGTAAGTACTTGCGCAATTCCTAGGAGAAAACCCAGTGGCTGAAAACGACGAAACCAAGCAGCAAACTGGAGCTGATGTGCAAGCCGGGGAATCCGGCGCGGCAACGACAGCCATCCCGGTCGAACCGGCTGGTGAATCGACCATCGCGCAACGGAGTTCGCTACCGATGCGCAGGGCGAGCACGATGCCGGATCTCAGCCGCTTCGACGACTCGCAGCAGGACTCGGAGGCAGGCGGGACAGCCCCTTCGGCGGCAGCAACTGCCGAACAGGCCGACCCGGAGCCTGCCGGTGATTCTGCCGGTGCCAGGGCCGAGCCCAGTAGCCCCGCCGCTGACGGCCCCGCCACTGATCCGGCGCCGACCGATCCTGCCAAGGATCCTGCCAACGATCCTGCCCCTGACACTGCGGCCCTGTCGGCTCGTCCGGCTGAGGAAGAAGTGAAACGGCGGGCCGCCGAACGGGATGAAGCGTTCACCGGAAAGCCCGTCATGGCGCGGGTCTTCCAAGTCATGATCGCCGTGTTCTTCCCGATTATGCTCCTCGCTGCGGCGATCCGGGCGGTCACCTCGCCCCTCTTCCTCTGGGTGGAGTACCACCGGCCGGGCTTCCCGGCCGACAGCTTCGGCTTCAGCACCGACGACCGAATGACCTATGGCTCGTACACCGTCGACTACATCCTCAACTGGGCATCGCCGCGCTACCTCGGAGAGCTCGTCAACTCCGACGGCGACCAGCTTTTCCTGGACAGCGAGGTGGGGCACATGCTCGACGTCAAGGTGGTCCTGGTGATCAGCTTCGCCGTCGCGCTCGCCATGCTCGTCTTCACCATCGCCGCCTGCTGGTACCTGGCACGCACGTATCCCGGCGGTGTCCGCAGGGGCCTGTTCTCCGGAGCCCTCGCAACACTGATCCTGATGATCGCACTGACCGTGACCGCCGTCCTCGGCTGGCAGACCTTCTTCACCCAGGTCCACGCCCTGTTCTTCGCCGACGGTACCTGGACCTTCAGGGCGGATGACACCCTGATCCGGCTCTTCCCGGCACAGTTCTGGATGGACGCAGCAATCACTGTTGCGGCGCTCGTCCTCATCGTCACGGTGGTCACCCTCGTGCTCACCTGGCCCACTAAGGGCCGGCGCGACAGGTCGCGGCTCGCAGGTGAAGCCGCCCAGCAGCGTCGCCTGGATTCGTTGGCGCTCTAGCGAGCCAGCCACCGCTGAGGAGCGAGCTGTGGTGGGCTGGTGATCCGCCAGGTCGCCAGAGCTAACCCTTCAGCGGATGTGGTGGAGGGGGTCCGGTTCGCTGCCGGAACGGCGCGGGACGAACACCACCTGCCATCAGCCCCTTGGGGAGGTTCAGATCCAGCTGGGCATCCACATGCGAAGCCGCCACTGGTCGTAGGGGATGACCTCGGCCGTCCAGATCGGCAGGAAGAAAGCGGAGAGCAGCACGGCCGCCACCACGAACCCACCGACCAGCATCAGGCCCGTCCGGCGTCGCGCGGGAGGGGCCCAGGATCGGCCGAGGATCAGACCCAGGCAGTAGACCAGCGCCAGGATGAGGAAGGGCTGAAAGGCGATGGCGTAGAAGAAGAAGGTGGTCCGTTCCGGGTAGAGGAACCACGGCAGATACCCTGCCGCGACACCGGCGAGGATAGCGCCGGCGCGCCAGTCCCGCCGTCCCACCCAGAAGAAGATCATCACGATGAGGGCGATTGCCGCGGACCACCAGATCAGCGGGTTGCCCACTGACGTGATCGCACGGGAGCAGGCTTCGACTGCGCACCCCTGGTCAGCGCCCAAATCACCCTTGTAGTAGAAGGACACCGGTCGGCCCATCACCAACCAGGACCAGGGAGTCGACTCGTACGGGTGCTCGGAGCCGAGACCTTCATGGAAGGTATACGCGGCCCGGTGGTAGTCGGCGAGCGACCGGATCGACGCCGGGAGCCACTCCCACGCTGGGGCTGGATGGTCTGCTGCCCACTGGCGGTTGTACGCGTCGGAGGACAGGAACCACCCGGTCCACGTGGCCAGGTAGGTCAAGCCAGCGAGCGGGACGAGTGAGGCGAAGGCCTGAAGCCCGTCCCGGAGGACAGCACCGGTGATCCACCGCTGCACCCCGACCACCCTGCGGGCGTTCATGTCCCAGAGTACGGTCATCAGCCCGAACACCGCGATATACGGAAGTGCCGACCACTTGGTGCCCAGGGCCAGGCCAAGGCTGAGGCCCGCCACGATCCGCCAGGGCCGCAACCCGAGCCACGGACCGTACAGCAAATCGGCGGCCGTCGGTCGGGCACCTCCCGGGGCCGCGGCCGCCAGCATCGACAGCTTCGCCGCTAGTTTTCGGCGTGAGTGGTCCCGATCCAGCAGCAGCGCGCCAAATGCGACCACCAGCCAGAACATCAGGAACACATCCAGCAGTGAGGTGCGGGAATGCACCAGGTGGTGTCCGTCGACAGCGGTGAGCAGCCCGGCAACTGCACCGAGGATCGGGGAACCGAAAAGCCGCTGAGCGATGAGAGCGATGAAAAGTATTGACAGCGTGCCCACCACGGCCGCGGAGAAACGCCACCCGAACGGGTTATCACTACCGAAGATGAGCATCCCCATGGCGATCATCCACTTGCCCACCGGTGGATGCACCACATAGTCGGGGGTACCCAGAATGATCCCGGTGTTGCCGCTATTGAAGTCGGCGTCGGGGTCTTCGGGCCATTCCCGCTCGTACCCGGACAACAGATAGGAGTAGGCGTCCTTGACGTAGTACGTTTCGTCGAAGACCAGGGTCTCAGGTTCGCCCAGTCTGACGAACCGCAGCAACCCACCGATCACCATGACGATCAGCGGCAGGAGCCAACCAAGGATTCCCATCGGGAGGCGCTCGCCGAGCAGCCGGCGCCGCAGCACCACCGCGTCATAGGCGGTGCGTGGGGAGTGAACCCAGCCGTGAGCCGGCGGACCCCCGGCAGCAGGCGGCGGGGAAACGGCGGTATGGCTCACCCTGCTTATGCTACCGCCAGGGTGGTCCAGCGGCTGTGGCGCTGCGGGTCTACGCTGGAACGGTGAATACGACTGGCAATACCCACGACGATAGCGATGCTTCGCCCCTGGAGCCCGACGTGGTCTCCACTGACGAGGACGCAGCCGAAGATTTCGAGACAGTGGCAGACTTCGCCGCTCAAGCCGCCCCCGACGGCGGCCGGATTGTCCTTGCTGCAACCCCGATCGGGAACGCGAATGACGCGTCAGCACGCCTGGTCTCACTGCTGCAAACTGCTGATATTGTCGCCGCCGAGGACACCAGACGGCTGCAACGGCTTCTGAGGGCACTTGAGATCAGGGTGCACGGGAGGATCGTTAGCTATCACGAGCACAACGAGGTGACCCGGACGGCCGAACTGTTGGAACAGGTGGCGGGCGGAAAGACCCTGCTCATGGTCACCGACGCCGGGATGCCGTCAGTTTCCGATCCCGGGTACCGGCTGGTGGAAGCGGCGATTGCCGACGGCGTCGAGGTCACCATGGCGCCGGGCCCGTCAGCAGTGCTGACCGCGTTGGCCCTGTCAGGTCTCCCCACGGACCGCTTCTGCTTCGAGGGATTCCTGCCGCGCAAGACAGGGGAACGGAACTCGCGCCTGGCTGAGCTTGCTGACGAACGGCGGACCATGGTGTTTTTCGAGGCACCCCACCGCCTTGAGGTGATGTTGAGGTCGCTGCACCAGGTCCTGGGAGCCGACCGCCCGGCGGCGGTGGCACGGGAGCTCACCAAACGCTACGAGCAGGTGCTCAGGGGCCCACTTGCTGAGCTGCTGGACTGGGCGGAAACCACCGAGGTGCGGGGGGAGATCGCCGTCGTCGTTGGTGGCGCGCCGCCGGCCGCACCCGCCAACCCGGCCGACCGGGTGGCCGCAGTGGCCGCTCTGGTGGATGAGGGGATCCGGTTGAAGGATGCCGTGGCCGCGGTCGCCGAGGAATCGCGGATCAGTAAGCGGGAGCTTTACGCGGCAGTGATCGCGGCCCGCTGATCGCCGCACGTACCCGGATATCGTTGTGCATCTGGACAGCGCAGGCCTGAGGTCACCGTGCAGGCTGGCATGGACAGGCCTCCAATTCCGGGTCTAGCGTGGTGCTGGACGGCCAACGTGCCGATCTCTCGCGATTCCCACCCCGCAGACCCTCTTGGAGGCACCGACTATGGCAGTTACCACCCAGCGTGAGCAGGAACTTTTGGCCCAGGTTCCCACCGGCCTGCTGATTGACGGTAGCTGGCGGGACGCCTCGACCGGGAAAACCTTCGACATCGAGGATCCCGCCACCGGGAAGATCCTCAAAACCATCGCCGACGCCAGCCCCGCCGATGGCATGGCGGCCTTGGACGCCGCCGCCGCCGCGCAGGAGAGCTGGGCTCGTACCGCTCCCCGTGAACGGGGTGAAATTCTTCGACGTGCCTTTGACCTGGTGACCGCCCGAGCGGAGGACTTCGCACTCCTGATGACCATGGAAATGGGGAAGCCTCTCGCGGAGGCGCGCGGCGAAGTGACCTACGGCGCAGAGTTCCTGCGCTGGTTCTCTGAGGAAGCGGTGCGCGCCACGGGCCGTTACTCCACCTCACCCGACGGTAAGACCCGGATCCTGGTCAATAAGAAGCCTGTCGGTCCGTGCCTCCTGATTACGCCGTGGAACTTTCCGCTGGCGATGGCTACCCGCAAAATCGCGCCAGCCATCGCGGCCGGGTGCACGATGGTACTCAAGCCCGCCAACCTGACGCCGCTGACGTCGTCGTTGTTTGCAGCCGTCCTCGAAGAGGCCGGCCTGCCCAAGGGCGTGCTCAACGTTGTCCACACCTCCGACGCCAAGGGCGTCACCGGGCCACTGATCGACGACAGCCGCCTGCGCAAGCTCTCCTTCACCGGGTCGACGCCGGTGGGCCGCAACCTGCTGGCCGCTGCGGCCAAGAACGTGCTGCGCACGTCGATGGAGCTCGGGGGCAACGCCCCCTTCGTGGTCTTCGAGGACGCCGACGTCGACGCCGCAGTGTCGGGTGCGATGCTCGCGAAGCTTCGCAACATGGGGGAAGCCTGCACTGCAGCCAACCGGTTTATCGTCCACGAATCTGTGGCAGCTGAGTTCGCCGAGAAGTTCGCGGCGAAGATGAAGACGCTCGAAACGATTCGCGGCACCGAGGAAACCTCGACACTCGGCCCCCTCATCGATGAGAAGAGCCGCTCCAAGGTGCACGAGCTGGTCACTTCAGCGCTAAACGACGGAGCCACCTGCCTCGTCGGTGGTGCGCCGGTGGAGGGCCCGGGGTACTTCTACCAGGCGACCGTCCTGACCGATGTGGCTCCGGGATCGCGGATCCTGCAGGAAGAGATCTTTGGTCCCGTCGCGCCCGTCATCACCTTTGCCTCGGAAGATGAGGCAGTCCGGCTAGCCAACGACACCGAGTACGGATTGGTCGCCTATGTGTTCACCCGCGACCTGAACCGTGGCCTGCGCATTGGTGAACGGCTCGACGTCGGGATGCTTGGCCTGAACGCTGGTGTGGTGTCCAACGCTGCGGCGCCATTCGGGGGCGTGAAGCAGTCCGGGCTGGGCCGTGAGGGTGGTTCCGAGGGAATCGAAGAATACCTCTACACCCAATACGTCGGCATCGCTGACCCCAGCGCGTCCTGACCCCAGCGCGTCCTGACAACTCGCTGAGGCGATGGTCAGGACGCGCGGGAGAGGGACCTGGGCAGCCACCGGGCCCTGAACCTCACGGCCCGGCTACTGCCTTCCCGGAGGGATCGGTCGAAGGACTCGAGGTCCTCCCACCCGGCATGAACGAGGAGCTCCGGGTGGGCGTACTCCTCAGCCTCGTAGGCGCGGCTGAGCCGAGCCAGTGCGGCCGCCGCAGCATCATCAATCCTGGTACTGGCCGCCAGCCGGGCAGTGAAGGTTCGAGGGGTGTCGGTGGGCAGCGACGGAAGGCCGTAGTCCGCCGCAAGGTCGGTGGCTTCGGCCCAGGCCAGGGTTGCTGCACCTCGGGATCCACTGGCCGCGGTGAACCTGCGACGTCGGTTCCGGCTGCGCAGGGTGCGCAACAGGAACGGAACGATGGTCAGGAGAACAGCGACGACCAGCGCCCCCGTGATCAGAGCCGAAGTCTGCCTTGCCCGGTCAGGAACAGCTTCTCCCGCCGACTGATCGTCTGCGTCCACCGTGGGATCTGCTGGCGTTCCCGGTTCGAGCGGCGGATTGCCGCCGGGGGTCAGATCATCGGTGTTCGGCACCGGCGAACCGGGGGCGAAGGCCGTCTGTGCATAGTCGGGCACCACGCCGCGGGACGGGGTGGGCTCGAATTTTACCCAACCGATGCCGTCGAAGTAGAGTTCCGGCCAGGCATGGGCATCCAGGGAGGTCACAGTGAATTCGGTCAACTCAAGCCCGTCAGGGCCCTGCACCGATTGTCCGGTGGCGTCGCCGGGCGCATACCCGACGGCCACTCTGCTGGGAATACCTGCCAGCCGGGCCATCACCGCCATAGAGCCCGCGTAATGGACGCAGTATCCTGACCGGGATTCGAGGAAGCGGGCGACGACGTCGAGGCTGTTCCCGTCATACCCGCCCTCGACAGGTGCATCGACGGAATAGGTGAACTCCGGCCCCCGCAGGTAGTTCTGGATAGCCAGAGCCTGCTGATAGGGGTTGGCGATGTCTTCGGTCAGCTCAGCGGCAGTCGCCCTGATGATCCCGGGCGTGGTGTCCGGCAGGGCCAGGAACTGGGAGTCGACGGCTCCCTCGGGGACCGGGCTAATATCTTCGAGCACCTCGCGGGAAAGTACCGGCTCAGCGCTGCGGACGTCGTACCGTTGTTGGGCGGTGGACCCGTTGTCGGTGGCAATCACGCTGAGGTTTTGCGGGTCCCAGGACCACCGGCCCGAAAGATTGGAAACCCCCACCGGAGCATAGGGTGCGAGGAGCCAGGGACTGGTGAACGAATCCGTGGTGATCCGGGTGGTGCTGACTACTCCGGTGTCGATGGCGGCTCTCACCTCGTCAGTTCCCATGTCCTCTACCCCGGGCTCCCTGAGGCTGTACCGCTGGTCTGGTTCCCACCGCTGTCCGTCGAAGTCCTCAAGGGTGACGGCACGGAGGTAAAGCGGGTCCGGCGAGTCGGTGGCATAGGTAATTCGGCCGTACCCGGTGGGATTCCGAAGGTCATTTCCCAGGGTCACGACCGGATTCAGGCCGGTGGCGGTGCCCCACAGGTTGACTTTGGCGCCCTGGGGGAACGCCCCCACATTGAATCCCGGGATCGCCAAGGGGACCAGCACCGTGACGGCCAGCGCCGCGGCCCCGATCGACAACCCGCGGACCAGCCGGCCGCCCGAGGCATCATGGGACGGACCTTTCGCCTGCTGGCTGTCCCGCCATTGGACGCAGCCAAGGATCAAAAGGAAACCCACCACCGCTGCCACGAACCCGGGGACACCGACACTCTGTTGCCGCACGGCGGCGGGGATCACCAGAACGGCGAGCAAGGCCAGACCGCTGATGGCGGGCATTCTGAGGGTGGTGGCCAGTGTATCGGTGAGAATGGCGATCAAACCCAAGCCCGCGCAGATGACCATGAAGATGCCGGTTCCGGGCAGTACCGGCGCCACCTGTGACACCACCGTGTTTTCGGCATGGCTCAACAGCACCGCCAATCGGCCGGCCGCCCCTTCGCCGGGGAAGATCCCGAAGACGTTGTTGGTGGGGAAGAACTGCCAGACGAGGGATCCTACGAGGGCCAGGATTCCGGCCACCGGAACCAACGCACCCGGTAGACGGACGCTCCTGGCAACACTCATGACCAGCAGCACACCCCCGACGGTGAATGCGACCGGGTTCAGCCAGGTCCATCCCAGGACCACTGAATTCAGGTTCAGGGAGGTCAACATGACGGCGACAAATACTGCTGCCGATGAGACCCAATGCCTCTGGTCGGTCCGAAACCGTCGCCCGGTGTGTGGCGCCGACCCCTGCGGCGCGGGTGCGGTGCGGGGCAAGGTGGAGGTCATGGTTGGCCTCCAGACGACGCGGTAGTGGAGCGGACCGCGCCCCTCACAGTGTCAGCTCCAACAGAGTCAGCTCCAACAGTGGTAGCCCCAACAGTGGTTTTTGCTGTTGATGCGCTGGCACCGACCGGAGAGTCAAAGTAGGTCCAGGCTGCTGCCAGATCGGCGGAGGGAGAAACGGCCACTGCGTGCCAGCCTGCAGCACGGAGGATCTCCATTACCGGATGCAGGTCCTGGGGCCGGTCAGCGACCAGAATTGCAAAAGAGGTGGACCCGTACTCGGCGGCAGCGGCCAGGTCCCGGGCCTCGGCTGCTGTGATGGCGCCGAGGATAGCGATCAGGGGTCCGCGGTTCTTGTAGGAGGCGAGCTTGTCCATCATCGGGTCGCCAAACGGCTGATGTCGTGCAGCTGGTGCTGCGTCTGTTTTTGCGGACGCCGGGATGCGCTGCGACTGCCGCCGGCCAGTGGTCCGTTTCGACAGATCAGGAGAGAGCTCCAGAGCGGCCAGCCCCTCCGCCACGTCATGGATGCCCGTCTGTCCCGCGTGTTCCTCGTCCTCCGGCCATGGAGCGGATACCGACGATCGCAGGGCCGGTGCGCCGGTCTCATCCACAAACCGCAGGGCATAGTTGCGTTCGAGCAGGTGCGCGGTGATGGACATCGCAGCAACGACCGCCCATTCGAAGCCCGGAGCAGATCGCAGCGCCGTGCCGTTCTCCTCCCGGTCAACGCCGAATGCGCCGGTCACCCCTGAGCTGTATCTGAGCTGGCGTTGTTCAAGGATGAGGGTTGCCTCGGGTGTAGTGACCGATTCTTCCTGGCGCACCATCAACTCATTGTGTCGTGCGGTCGCTGCCCAGTGGACCCGGCGCATCGGATCGCCGGGCCGATACTCGCGGGTCATGATGTCGTCGTCGCTGGGATTGGCGTTGCGTCGGGTGGCCGCGAACCCTTCGGCGCCCCGGGCTCCGGTCAACGGTGAATGGGGCAGATCCACCGGGGCCGGGGTGATCACCAACCGGTCGGTGCCACCCAGGGTGTGGAGCGAGGTGCCGAGCCCGAAGGGATCGGTGAAGGCGGCGGTGACCGGTCCGACGTCGAACACGCCCCGGCCGGAGGAGCGCAGGCGATACTCGTACATGCTGGCACCCCGGGTTGGATGACGGGATGGATAGTGAAACTCGGGGGACTCACCGAACCGGGCGGGCAGCATTTCCTGCATCACCATGCTCCCGCTGACCGGACGGCTGGCTGCGACCGACAGAGTGACGGTCGAGGTGAATCCCGTCTCCATGGTCTGCGGGGTGAGGTTCCGTTCGACAGTGAACCGCGGTTTGATCAGGCGCAGCATCACGGCCGACAGCAGCGGGAGGCAGATCAGCAGCACCCCAAGGTAGAGCAGGTCCCGGCGGCCGAGGAACTGTGCGAACAAAAGCGCCGTGACACCGGCGATCACCAGCCCCCAACCACGCGGCGTAAGGACCCGGGACGGCAGCTTGGCGAGCAGTTGCATCCCGCCGCCTACGCGCGGAGGTAGGAGTTCGCCGTCGCGCGGTCCACTGGCACCCTTGACAGGATGCCCGCCACCACGCTCTGGGGGGTTTCTCCAGCACTCAGTGCCTTGCGGTCCAGGATCAACCGGTGGGACAACACCGGTTCAGCGACGGCTGCGATGTCATCGGGCAACACAAAATCCCTGCTCTCCAGTGCTGCGCCAGCCTTGGCGGCACGGAGCAACTGCAGGAGTGCGCGCGGGCTGGCGCCGAGCCGCAGCAGAGGATGGTCCCGGGTCGCCTGGCCGATCGCCACCGTGTAATCGCGTACCGCCGGGGAGACATAGACGCGGCGCACCTGTTCCATCATCGCGGCTACGTCCGCCACATTCGCCACGGGTCGGACTGCTTCCAGTGGAGAGGCGGACTGGTGGTTCTGAAGCATCTGCAGTTCGGCGCTGCGGTCCGGGTAGCCCATCGAGATACGGGCCATGAACCGGTCCCGTTGCGCCTCAGGCAACGGGTAAGTCCCCTCCATCTCGATGGGATTCTGGGTCGCCACCACCATAAAGGGTTCACCCAGCCGGTAAGTGCCACCATCAACAGTGACCTGGTGCTCTTCCATACATTCCAGGAGGGCCGACTGTGTCTTCGCCGAGGCGCGATTGATTTCGTCACCGATCACGATGTTGGCGAAAACGGGGCCGCGCCGGAATTCGAACCGGTGGGTGTCCTGGTTATAGATCGACACTCCAGAGACATCGGACGGCAGCAGGTCCGGCGTGAACTGGATGCGGTTCACTGAACAATCGATGGTTCGAGCCAGTGTTTTCGCGAGCATGGTCTTGCCCACCCCCGGCACGTCCTCCAGTAAGAGATGCCCCTGTGCCAGTAACACGGTGAGCGCGAGCCGCGCCGCGGCGGGCTTGCCGTCAATAACCGTGTTGATCGATTTCAGGATGTGGCCAGCAGTTTCGTCGAAACGCTGCGCGGTCATCACTGGGGCATCGCCCGGGGTGGGGGAGTCTTCCAGCCCGGTCCTGTTAGAGGGTGAGACGTACTGGTTGTGGGCGTCCATGCGAACCTTCCGCGAACACTGCACGCCGATGTGCAGTTGAGTCGGCCAGCCCTGGTCGGTCACCCCGGCGGTTGTTCGGTCCGTGGAGTACGCAGCAACTGCTTTGTTACAGATTACTAGGACAACTTGGTGTCGTGGAGATAAGTTCCGGAGCCACCGTGCTGGTGGCTAGGGTTGGACTATGCCTTCTACCGCAATTCCGCCGGCCTACCGCCCCGTCTCACCCAGTCCAACCGCCGACGGCGACCCTGCGGCTGCTGCCGGTCGCGAGGACAAGCGGAGCTACCCGCCAGCGCCCGAACCGCTGCCGGTGCCGGTGATGGACAATCACACCCACCTGGACTTCCGCAGCGGTCTTCCGTTGGTCAGCGTCGCAGCAGCTCTTGATGCTGCTGCGGCTGTGGGCGTGTGCGGCGCAGTGCAGGTGGGGTGCGATCTCGAGTCATCACGATTCACCGTGCAGGCCATCGATCAGGAACCCCGCCTGCTCGGGGCGGTAGCGATTCACCCCAACGATGCTCCGCTGCTCGCAGAGCGTGGAGGCCTCGAGGCAGCGCTCGCGGAGATCGAGGAACTGGCCGCTCATCCCCGGGTGCGGGCCATTGGCGAGACCGGCCTGGATTACTACCGGACCCCCGCGGCGGGGATCGACAGCCAGCACTACTCTTTCCGACGGCATCTCGATATTGCCAAACGGCTGGATCTCACGCTCCAGATCCATGACCGGGACGCCCACGACGACGTCGTCACCACCCTCCGCAGCGAGGGTGCGCCGGACCGTGTGGTCTTCCATTGCTTCTCCGGTGGTGCCGATCTGGCCAGAATCTGCAACGACGCCGGGTGGTACATGTCCTTCGCCGGGACGGTGACTTTCAAAAATGCAGACAACCTCAGGGAAGCGTTGCGGATTGCCGATCCGGCGCTGGTGTTGACCGAAACTGACGCTCCGTTCCTGACGCCGCATCCGTTCCGGGGCCGGCCGAACGCGCCCTATCTGGTGCCCTACACGGTCAGAGGGATGGCGGATGTGTTGGACACGGACCTGGCGACACTGTGCCAGTCGATCGCCGATAACACCCGGAGAGTGTACGGAGAGTGGGACCTCGGCTAACCAGTGTGGGCCTGCCCCGACTTGCCGGCTTATCTCATTTCGGTTACGGTGAGCATTTATTAGCCGGGGTCGGGGAAGGCTTTCCGTCTAATACAGTTCTTCTGCGGGATTGGTTGGTCGCTGCCGTTCGGGCGACCAAAGCACCCGCTACTAGCTCATGCCTTCACGGCAGTAACGTACCCGGGCCACCGGTGTGCCAGTTTACCGCCGTGATTCCCCCGTGCCCGGATGAAGTCGACCGTGAGGGACTTTGTGGCGAGCAGAAATCGTTGGATCAAGACGGCCGGCCAGGGGATAGTCATGATGTGCCTGGTGCTGGGACTTGTCGCCTTTGTGGGCAACAACAAGTCGATAGTCCTCACCATTGACGGCCAGGCAAGCATCGTCCAGACCTTTGGCGGAACCGTCGGCGACGTGCTAGCCAACTCCAACGTCGTCGTCACCGAAAACGACCAGGTCACCCCTTCACTGACGGCAACTGTCGAGGATGGTTCGGCCATCCAGATCACCAAGGCGACGGCGATCGACGTCGTACTCAACGGCGCGGACACAGTAGTTCACACCACCGGCTCGACGGTAGGGGACGTCGTCAACGAGCTGGGGGTGGCCGATTCCTCAGCTATCTCAGCTGACCTCGAAACCCGCCTGACTACGCTCAGCTCCGAACTGGAGATCTCGACCCCCAAAAACGTGACCCTGACCGTCGATGGCTCGACGGCAACCCACACGTCCACCGAAAAATCGGTTCAGGATCTGTTCGACGAAGCGGACATTGTCCTCGGCGAGGAGGATCGGGTCAGCGTCCCGGTCACCTCGTCTCTGGTGGAAGGTCTCGGGTTGAAAATCACCCGCGTCGACAGCGACCACCGCGAGACCGTCACCGAGAGCATTACCTTCACCACCGACAAGGTCGACGACGACACGCTCGACCTTGGCGAGCAGCGCATTACCAGGGCCGGGGTCGACGGCGAGCGGACCAAAATTTACACTGCCATGCTGATCGACGGTCGCGAACAGGACCGCGAACTCCTCAGCGACAAAGTCACCCTCGAACCCGTGACTGAACTTATTGCCATCGGTACGCGGGAGCCCGAGCCGGAGCCGGAGCCGGAGCCGGAGCCGGAGTCCGAATCGGAGCGCGATGCGGCGCCGGCGCCCGCGAGTGAACCCGAGCCCGCCGGATCAAGCGGCCCCGCGCCAGCAGGCGGAGCCTGGCAGGCACTGGCCCAGTGCGAGTCCGGGGGTAACTGGTCCATCAACACTGGAAACGGCTACTACGGTGGACTGCAGTTCAGCGCCCCAAGCTGGTTGGGCGCGGGTGGCGGCAAGTATGCTCCCCTGCCGCACCTGGCGTCGCCAGCGGACCAGATCGCCACGGCCGAAGTGCTCAAGCAAAACGGTGGTTGGGGTCATTGGCCTTCGTGTTCGGCGAAACTCGGGCTTGGATAGCAGCCTCGGTACTAGACCGACCAGCGACCAAACACCAAAAGCGGGTTCCCCAAGTGGGGGCCCGCTTTTGTGTGGTGCCCGACTACCATGGCTTAGGTGACTCAGCCCCCTAACCCCCAGCCGGTCCAGCCCCTACTCGGTGCCGGCGATGTCCGCCGGTTGGCCGCCGACCTGGATTTGCGGCCCACCAAGACGCTTGGCCAAAATTTCGTCATCGACGGCAACACTATTCGGCGGATCGTTGCGGCAGCCCATCTCGACCCGTCAGAAACCGTGCTCGAAGTGGGGCCGGGCCTCGGTTCCTTGACGCTGGGCCTCCTCGACGCCGCGGCCCGAGTGGTTGCGGTGGAGATCGACCCGATACTGGCCGGGCGTCTCCCGGAAACGGTTGCCAAGTGGCGGCCAAAGACGGCAGCCAACCTGGACGTGGTCCTCGCTGACGCGATGCGGGTGACCGAGCTGCCACACCCGCCCACCGCTCTGGTAGCGAATCTGCCGTACAACGTCGCAGTCCCGGTGGTTCTGAACCTTTTGGAGAACTTCCCGTCGCTGCGCCACGGATTGGTCATGGTGCAGGACGAGGTGGCCGACCGGATGGCGGCAGGCCCGGGTTCCAAAACCTATGGGGTGCCCTCGGTCAAGGCCGCCTGGTACGCAACCATGCGCAAATCGGGCGTGATTGGAATGAACGTGTTCTGGCCGGCGCCGAAGATCGCCTCGGGGCTCGTGGGGTTTGTCAGACACGAGCCGCCCGCGACGTCTGCCAGCCGACGTGAGGTTTTCGCCGTCATCGACGCGGCGTTCGCGCAGCGGCGCAAAACGTTGCGCGCCGCCCTCGCCGGCTGGGCGGGCAGCCCCGCCCTCGCCGGCGAGGCCCTTGCCGCTGCCGGCGTAGACCCAAGTCTTCGGGGCGAAATGCTCGACATCGCCGCGTTTGCCCGGATCGCCGAAGCGAAACCCGCGCAGTCGACCACTCCGTAACCGAGTGCATCCGGATATCTGCCTCCGGGATTGGGCCCATAAATAGCGCTCCTCGGGATCGAGTCAACAGGTATGACCGGTTTCGTGACGGATTTCGGTTATTTGTGTTGACTCGATCCCGGGTTTTTTAGGACGGCTAGCGCCTGCTAGGAGCGGCTTGCATCGTCCTGGACCGTATCCTTGGCATCCTGTGCCCGGCCCTTGACGTCGGCGGCTGCCGATGTGCTTTCATCCTTGACAGTGTTCATTGAACTGGCGGCCGTCTCCTTGACCGAATCCATCGCCTGCTGCGCTGGCTCCTTCAGATCCTCGACCACTGTCTTCGCTGCGTCGGTGACGCTGCTGGTGAGGGGCTCGGCCTTCTCCTTCAGTGCTGTCGCGGCTTCCTTCTCCTTGTCACTCGCTGGGATCAGCGAGGAAATGAGCATTCCTGCACCGAACGCGATCAAGCCGGCAGCCAAGGGGTTGCCCCGGGTTTTATTACCTAGCTGATGTGGCGCATCCTGGACGGCGTCGCTGGCGTTGTGGACTGCCGACTTCGTTCCGCTGGAGGCCTGGTCGGCCGAACCCATGACAGAGGTCCTGATTCCTCCAACAGCACTCCGCACTTTGTCGCCCTGGCGTTGGGCGATGCTGGACGGGCTTACTTTGTCGGCGACGGCGTCGACGCCGGTGCCAAGGTCGCGACGGGTGCGCTCAATATCTGCACGAATTTGTTCGGGTGTCTGGCTCATGGGGTAGGTTCACCTGGTTTCAGAGTGGGGGGAATGTCTTTGACGGTTTCAGCTGTCGCGGGCATGCCGCGGACGCTTTTCAGTTCTTTCTTGCCTGTCAGCGCAAGCACGGCAGCGATGATGCCCCAGATGACTGCGACGATTACTGCAGACCAGCCAAGGCCGACGAGGCCGTCCAGCGCCCACATCAGTGCAAGCGACAGAAACAGCAAGACGAAGTGTCCGGCGATGGCTGCGCCGCCGAACATCCCGGCACCTTTACCGGCCTTGGTCCCGCTTTCACGGAGTTCGGCTTTGGCCAACTCGAGTTCCTGGCGCATCAGTGTGGAGAGGTCGCGGCTGACATCGCCTAGGAGGGATCCCAGGGATTCGTTGGCGGCCCGGTCCTCGGCCTCGGTGCGCGGCGATTCGTACGACGGGGGCCCTCCGGTGTGTGTGCCACTCATCAGCGCAGGTCCCTGTCCGGTGACCCGTCCTGGGTGCGCCGACCGGGCTCAATAACTGGTTCTGCGGCCAAGGGGTCGCCCAGGGGGTTACTGAGTTCGTGTCCCGAAGCGCCAGTTCCACTTGCCGCTGCTCCCGTGGCGCCAGTTACCGGGGTGGCGGCGGTGGGCGAGCTGAAATTATTGGAGGGTTCAGGCTGCGTTGGCACCGTTGGTGGGTACTCGGGTGCCGGGTTGGCTGGCGTGGCGTTCTGTTCGTCGGATCCGGCCCCGGCCAGGCCTCGGGTGAGGCGTCCTGCGAGCAGACCTGCACCGGCGGCCATCATCAGGAACGTTCCTGGACGACGGCTGGCGAATCCTTTCACTTCCTCCAGGAGGGACCCTGGGTCGCGGCCTTCCAGCCAGCCTGCGACGTCGCCCGAGCGCTGGGCAGCCTGGCGAACAAGGCTGTTCGCGGGTCCACTCTGGTCGCCGTTATCCGCCATCGAACCAAGTTCATCACTGATGGAGCGCAAGCCCATGGCGGCCTTCTGCTGGCTGGCGCCGGCCTGTTCCTTGAGGTCAGACCCAAGCTCGCCGAGCAGGTTCTTCGCCTGTGTGCTGGCTTCGTCCGCAACATTCCTCGCTTCGGTGCCCGCGGTCTGAGCGACACTCTGTGCTGCGTCCAAACCTTCGCGACCCACCTCTTTTGCCTGTCCTGTCGCCTGGTCCTTCACCCCGGTGGGGCCGGTGCGTTCTTCGGTAGTGACGGATGAGGACGTCGAGGCGGTCTGAACACGCTCTCCTGACGGCGTTGCCGTCAACGGGTCCTCTGACCAATTCTGGGTAGTCATAGCATTTCCTTCCGATAGTAACCCTGCTTATCTTCGTAATGTAAGCACGCTTAGTAGTTTTTCGCAATGCATTAATTCGAGAGATTTTTGGGCTCTCGACGGCCTCAGGTTTCCCGGTTCAGCGACCGGTAGCCTAGGTTGGAGACTATGGAGGCAGGCAAAACGACAGGACTATTTGGTGGCGCACCGGCCAGCGTCAGGGTCCGCGCGCCCGGGAAAATCAACGTCTCGTTTCGGGTTGGCCCGCTCCGGGAAGATGGCTACCACAGTGTCGCCAGCGTCTATCTAGCCGTTTCCCTCTACGAAGAGGTGACCGCAACCGTCAGTGACGAACCGGGCACCATTGTGACAGTCAACGGGCAAGGGTCGCTCAACCTACCGGTTGAGAGCATTCCGCTGGATGCCACCAACCTGGCCGCCCGCGCGGCCGCACTGCTCGCCGATCTCAGCGAGAACTCAACCGGGCTATTGTTGGACATCACCAAGCGTGTACCTGTGGCAGGTGGGATGGGCGGTGGATCTGCCGATGCAGCCGCCACGCTGGTGGCATGCGACGCACTGTGGAACAGTGGTTTCTCCCGGGACGAGCTGGCCAAGATGGCGGCGGAGCTCGGCGCCGATGTTCCATTCGCACTGGTCGGGGGCACAGCGGTCGGCGTCGGGGTGGGGGAGCAACTAACCCCGGCAATTTCCAAGACCCCTCTTCACTGGGTTCTCGTGACATCGGGTTATGGGCTATCTACGCCAGAGGTTTACCGGACTCTTGATGAGATTCGTCTACGCGAAGGCACCGAACCGGCGGCGCCGCCGGAAATTGACCCACAAATTCTGGGGGCAATGCGGTCCGGTGATGCCCGGGCCCTGGCGGATCTCCTGCACAACGACCTGCAGCTCGCCGCACTTGAGCTTGCTCCGGGGCTGGCCGATATTCTGAAGACGGGCAAGGACGCTGGAGCCCTCGCAGGTCTGGTCTCTGGCTCAGGACCTACCGTCGCTTTCCTTGCGGAAAGCGAAGAGCATGCGGAGGTATTGGCCGGACAACTGACGGATAGCGGCCTGAACGCCACCGCCGTGCATGGACCGGTGTACGGTGCCAGAATTGTTACCGACCACATCGCCTGACCTGCCATTGACGCTGGGCCAGTTCACATAATCTTTTCACTCCACGATTAGGAAGCAGTACTTACTTGGCACATCTTCTGGGCGCCGAAAGCGTCAGCGTCACGTTTGCCACCCGCACCGTCCTTGACGGCGTTTCCCTCGGCATCGAGGACGGCGACCGGATCGGGATGGTCGGCCGCAACGGCGACGGCAAATCTACCCTCATGCGCCTCCTGGCGCAGCGCGCCACCCCCGATGAGGGACGGGTCACCCGGCGACGCGACGTGCACGTCGGATACCTGGACCAGACGGATGTCCTGGACGGTGACCTCAGTGTTGGTGAGGCAATCGTGGGCGACCAGGCGGACCATGAATGGGCGTCCAACCCTAAAATCCGCGACGTGATGGGCGGTCTCGTGGCCGAAGTGGACTGGCACGCCAAGGTCTCCTCGCTCTCCGGCGGGCAGAAGCGTCGGGTTGCGTTGGCCAAGCTCCTGATCGGCGACGACGACGTCATCATGCTCGACGAGCCCACCAACCACCTCGATGTGGAGGGTGTGGCGTGGCTTGCGCGCCACCTTGCGGAGCGCTGGCGTCCGACCGACGGCGGCCTGCTGGTAGTGACCCACGATCGGTGGTTCCTCGACGAAATCTGTACCCGCACCTGGGAGGTCCACGACGGCGTCGTCGACGGGTTCGACGGCGGCTACGCCGCGTACGTGCTCGCCCGCGCCGAGCGTGACCGGATGGACTCGGTGGTCGAAGGCAAGCGGCAGCAACTGGTCAAGAAGGAACTGGCCTGGCTGCGCCGCGGCGCCCCCGCGCGGACCGCCAAACCGAAGTTCCGGATCGAGGCAGCGAACGCGCTGATCGCCGACGTGCCCGAGCCGCGTGACTCCCTCGCTCTGAGCAAGATGGCAATGGCCCGGCAGGGCAAGGACGTCCTGGACCTTGAGGATGTCTCGTTGGCGCTCGGGGAGAAGACCCTTTTTGACGGCATCACCCTGCGCCTCGCCCCCGGCCAGCGGCTGGGACTGGTCGGTGTGAACGGGTCAGGCAAGACCACCCTGCTGCGGATGCTGAACGGCGAGGTGACCCCCGACGCCGGGAAGGTGAAGAAGGGCAAGACGGTCCAGACGGCTGTGCTCTCCCAGGAAGTCAAGGAGCTCAACGAGCTGGAGCACCTGCGCGTCACCGAGGTTATCGAGCAGGAGAAGCGCGTCTTCAGCGTAGGCGGACGTGAAGTGTCAGCGACCCAGTTGGTGGAGCAGCTTGGTTTCACCAACGCCAAGCAGTGGACCAAGGTGAAGGATCTCTCCGGTGGCGAGCGCCGCCGGCTGCAACTGCTTCGCCTCCTGGTCGGCGAGCCCAATGTGCTGATGCTCGATGAACCCACCAATGACCTGGATACCGACACCCTGGCTGCGATCGAGGATGTCCTGGACGGCTGGCCCGGAACCTTGGTGGTCGTCTCCCACGACCGCTACCTGCTGGAACGAGTCACTGACTCCCAAATGGCGCTGCTGGGTGATGGAAAGCTCCGCGATCTGCCCCGCGGCGTCGACCAATATCTGGAACTGCGACGCGCAGCTGAAGCCGGATCGGGCGCATCTCCCCTGAACGCCGGTGAAGGACAGAACAGTGCGGAGTCCGCTCCCCGGTATAGCTCCGAGGAGACCAGGCAGGCGAAGAAAGACCTGACCCGCATCGAACGCCAGCTCAGCAAGGCGGCAGCGCAGGTCGAGAAAATTCAGCATCAAATGAATGATGGAGCGTCAGGGGACGTCGACTTCGACAAGATGGCAGCCCTCAATAAGAAGCTCCAGGTAGTCCAGGCCGAACAGCAGGACCTTGAACTGCAGTGGCTCGCAGCTGCTGAGGTTCTCGGTAAGTAGGAATCCAAGTGTGAGTGGGCTCCCTTTCAGGTACCACCTGCACAAAGTGAAGTAGGAAGCAGTATTCCCGGCGCACCAGGCGGCGCCTACCGTGGATGTATGACAGATGTAGCTGGATTACCTCGAGGTAGGCGTCGCGATAAGTACCGGATGCGTCACTCTGACAAGCTGGCGTTGGTAGGGGCTCTTGTCCTTTCAGCGGTAGCGGCAGCTGTGTTCTTTATCGCGATTCTGTAGAGATCGGCCAGGCACAAGGTGGGCGATAGCTCTACCTGCCACCGTGCCGGTGATCAAATATCTTCCATCTGACCGAGGAACTGGTCCGCCGGTCCGCCGTCTCCGGGGTGCGCGCGGGAGCGTCCGGAGAGGTCCTCTGGTCCGGGAGCAGAAGCGTCACTGCTTTTCATACCTTCCTTCCATCATCGACCACCGACAAAATAGGGGCCGATTCAAGGTCACCCGAAAATCTCTTTCAACTATCTTTCAGAACCAGAGAACCAACACCGGACCGCCTCCGGGACACCCGCTGCACCGAGAAATGCAGCGCGTCAAAAGCCACCCCGCCCGCTACAGTCCACCTCCCGGCGGGAGGGACAATGCGGTCTTAGGGCCCAGTGCAGGTTCGACGCTGGAACGGATGGGCCGCAGCCGGGGAAAGCCAGCGAGGTGACACTGCCTACTTCGCCCCGGACTGACCGCATGGGCGCTACCAAGTCGCAGGATGCCCCCGACTCATGGCAAACTGGATAACCGCGCTTCGGGACGGAAATTAGTCAGTTCTTTCAGCGCAGTCCGCCCTGGTGTAATGGCAGCACCCCAGCCTTTGGAGCTGTGGAGTATAGGTTCGAATCCTATGGGCGGAACGGTCGGGCGGTAAGGCCGCGGGTAGTATTGACGGTGTGAGCCTGTACTTTCCGGTTGACAGAGAAACTACAGGCAGGAGTGTCTCCTCAATGGGTCCGCAGACCTCGAATACGCATCACCAGGCATCAGACTCGGAGGCAGGAGTCCTTCGTCCAGCCGCGGTCATCGTGCTCGCCGCAGGAGCGGGCACTCGGATGAAGTCCCGCACACCGAAAATCCTTCATACCCTGGGCGGGCGATCGATGGTGGGGCATGCCATGGCCGCTGCCAGAGGAGTGGTCCCCAACGCAATGGCAGTAGTGGTCCGGCATGAACGGGATCTCGTTGCCAGTCATATCGCCGGCCTTGACCAGGAAGCGGTTATCGTCGACCAGGACGACGTGCCAGGGACCGGACGGGCAGTCCAGGTAGCTCTTGACGCGCTGGACCGCGCCGCTGGCGCACCCCTCGAGGGAACCATCGTGGTCACCTACGGAGACGTGCCGTTGCTGACAGCGGACACGCTCGCTCAGTTGGTTGAATCCCATTCGACCCAGAACAACGCAGTGACCGTGCTGACCGCCGTTCTTGAGGACGCTACCGGGTATGGGCGGATTCTGCGGGCCGCCGACGGCACCGTCACCGGCATCGTCGAACACAAGGATGCCACCGACGCCCAGCGGTCCATCAACGAAATCAACTCGGGTATCTACGCGTTTGACGCTTCGACACTGCGCAGCGCCCTCACCTCAGTCACCGCAGGGAATTCCCAGGGCGAAATGTATCTGACCGACGTCCTCGGCATCGCTTCAGACGGCGGTGGCCGCGTGGCCGCCGTCGTCTCCGACGACCCCTGGCAGGTAGAGGGAGCCAACGAGCGGGTGCAGCTTGCAGCCCTCGGCGCCGAGCTCAACCGGCGCACCCTGACCCGCTGGATGCGCTCTGGCGTGTCAATTGTCGATCCCGCCACCACCTGGATCGATACCTCGGTGCAGCTGGCGGAGGACGTCACAATCTTGCCCGGCACCCAACTTCACGGCGCCTGCGAGATAGCGCGCGACGCCGTCGTCGGCCCAGATACCACCCTCACCGATGTGGTGGTGGGGGAGGGGGCGACGGTGCTTCGGACCCATGGGTCTGGCGCCAGCATCAGTGCCCGCGCCACCGTTGGCCCGTTCACCTACCTGCGACCCGGAACCGTCCTCGGGGAGGACGGCAAGATCGGGGCCTTCTACGAGACGAAGAACGTTGTCATCGGTCGTGGATCGAAGCTGTCACACCTCGGGTATGCGGGGGACACCGTGATTGGTGAGGACACCAACATCGGCTGCGGCAACATCACCGCCAACTATGACGGCGTCAACAAGCACCGCACCACTATCGGCAGCAACGTCCGCACCGGATCGAATACCGTTTTCGTGGCGCCGGTGACAATCGGCGACGGCGCCTACACAGGCGCCGGCGCTATTGTGCGCAACGAGGTGCCGCCAGGCGCACTTGCTGTCAACGTCGCGCCGCAGCGCACCGTCGAGGGCTGGGTGCAGGCCAAACGCCCCGGCAGCTCAGCAGCAAACGCGGCCCGGGCCGCGACTCCCGAAAAGCGTGCCACCGGTGAATCCACCAGCAGCATCACCAGTACTGACGAAAGCGACCGTTCATGAGTGAGATCACCGCACGCGGCGAAAAGAAACTGGTCCTGGCCTCGGGTCGGGCCCACCCGGAACTGGCGGAGGAGATTGCGGCAGCGCTCGGGACCGAGCTACTGCCCATCTCCGCCTATGATTTCGCGAACGGCGAGATCTACGTCCGGTCCGGGGAGAGCGTGCGCGGCACCGACGTGTTCGTGATCCAGGCGCATCCCGCGCCGCTGAATAACTGGCTGATGGAACAGCTCATCATGATCGACTCACTGAAGCGGGCCTCCGCCAAGCGCATCACCGTTGTCTCCCCGTTCTACCCCTACGCCCGGCAGGACAAGAAGGGTCGCGGCCGCGAACCGATCTCCGCCCGGCTCGTCGCCGATCTGTACAAGACGGCGGGCGCCAACCGGCTCATGTCAGTTGACCTGCATACCTCGCAGATCCAGGGCTTTTTCGACGGTCCCGTCGACCACTTGATGGCCATTCCGTTGCTCGCTGACTACATCCGCACCCGGGTCGACGCCGACAACGTCACCGTGGTGTCCCCCGACACCGGCCGGGTCAGGGTGGCCGAGCAGTGGGCCGAGCGGTTGGGCGGGTCACCACTGGCTTTCGTGCACAAGAGCCGCGACCTCACGGTTCCCAACCAGGCCGTCTCCAAGCAGGTAGTGGGTCAGGTCGAGGGACGGACCTGTGTGCTGATCGACGACATGATCGACACTGGCGGGACCATCTCCGGGGCGGTCCAGGTTCTGAAGAACGCGGGTGCCAAGGACGTCATTATCGCCGCGACCCACGCCGTGTTCTCAGACCCAGCGGCCCGCCGTCTTGCCGAGTCCGGTGCCCGCGAGGTGGTGGTGACCAACACCCTGCCCATTCCGTCCGAGAAGCGGTTCCCGCAGCTCACCGTGCTCTCGATTGCGCCGCTCATCGCGCGGGCAATCCGTGAAGTGTTTGACGACGGATCGGTCACCAGTCTCTTCGACGGCAACGCCTAGAGTCGACTGAATGGGGCATCGGAACGGCTGTTGCGGCCGCCCGATGCCCTGGTAGTTCCACCCGGCGGTCGGCGGTGTCCCTCCAGACGTTCAAGGTGCTGTAGGATTGAACGCGATGCCTAGGCGAGGGAGCATCCCGGAACTTCCGGGAGTGTTCCGTGATCGACGGTGGCTAGTGACGAGAGTCCAACACCAAGCGTGTTGACTGTTTCTAGACAGATGCCGATCGTTTGCCCAGCAACGATCCACTACTCGTCAACACAGGAGACTCAATGTCTGACCTCACACTTCCCGCAGAAGTACGCACCGAATTTGGCAAGGGTGCGGCCCGCCGTGCGCGCCGCGAAGACAAGATCCCCGCGGTCATCTACGGCCACGGTGCGGATCCCATCCACGTACTGCTGCCTTCCAAGGCCACCACGCTGGCCCTGCGGACCTCCAACGCGCTGCTCACCCTCGACGTCGAAGGGGAAAAGCACCTCGCCCTCGCCAAATACGTGGTCCGCAACCCGTTGAAGCGCATCGTCGAGCACCTTGACCTCCTGACCGTCCGTAGCGGCGAGAAGGTCACTGTTGACGTCTACATCCACGTTGAAGGCGAACTGGCGCCAGGCGCTGTGATGAACCTTGAGCACAACTCGGTTGAGGTTGAAGCAGAAGCAACTCACCTGCCGGATTCGCTGACCGTCAATGTTGAGGGACGCACCGTCGGCGAGCACATCCACGCTTCAGACATCGTGCTGCCCAAGGGCGTCACCCTGCTGATCGAAGCGGACACGCTGATCGTCAACATCAGCGAGCCAACGGTCCAGGACCTCGGCGAAGATGACGGAGAGACCGTCGCAGAAGGCGACGTTGTCGCCGCCTCAGGCGAGAAGTCAGAAGAGGGCGAGTAGCCACTTCTCCGGCGCATTCATGGCGACTGACTCCTGGCTTGTAGTCGGGCTCGGCAACCCCGGGCCCGACTACAGCCATAACCGGCACAATGTGGGACAGATGGTGCTCGATGTCCTTGGTGCGCGGCTGGGCGGAAAGTTCAAAAGCCACAAGGCTCACGCCGCCGTGCTCGAGGGCAGGCTAGGGCTGGGTGGGCCGCGGTTGGTGCTCGCCAAGCCGCTGACCTTTATGAACCTGACAGGTGGCCCGGTGAACGCACTCTGCCGGTTCTACGACATTCCCGCCGAACGCGTTATCGCTGTGCATGACGAGATTGACATCGACTTCAACACGGTCAGGCTGAAGACTGGTGGCGGTGAAGGTGGACACAACGGGCTTCGCGACATTTCCAAGGCACTCGGAACCAAGGACTACCTTCGGGTCAGGGTCGGTGTGGGCCGCCCGCCGGGCCGGCAGGACGCCGCCGACCACGTGCTCAGGGACTTCAGCTCGGTCGAAAAAAAAGAACTAGCGTTCCTTCTGGAGGATGCAGCCGACGCGGTGGAATCTCTCATCGTCGAGGGTCTTGTCAGCGCTCAGCAGAAGTTCCACTCCACTGGAAAATAGCGTATAAAATAGAGTGACGACCACCGGTGAGGGACAATGTGATCCCACACCGCGTCAGGCCTAGATGGCCCCACATACGGGGGCCGACGTTGGGCGGCCTCTGAGACTGGGCCACCCCCATCCCAACGTCGGTCCCTTTTTGTTGCCCTCGAACTCCTCATGCCAGGTCTCTGAAGCTGAGGCGCCGACCCACGGGTAACCGGGTCGGAGCATCCGAGTAGTAGTTGCGTGACGTCGTTCGGAAAATCGAGTAGTCGCTACTCATGCGCGCGATCAACACGAGTCCTATCGTATGCAGTACTTCTCCACGCTGGGAACGCGAAGGGCTGGTCTCTCCATGAGTTTTGACCTTAATACGTATGTCTACGAACCTGCTCCATCCTCACCGGGTCGCCCCCCGATGAAGGCGGTTTCTGGTGCGGGCCAGGATCACCCGCCGACGTCGGGAGTTCGCCAACAAGTCGCGGATTCAGTATGCGACCGATTGGTTGACGAAACCGGCTCGCCTGGAGTGATTGTCGTGGGTGACACCGGAAGCGGCAAAACGGCAGTATTGCGGTCAGTGATAGACCGTCTGCGATCGAGCACGTGCATTATTCACTTACGTGGTTCGAACCTTGATACCCAGCTCCGCTACGGTGCCCTGCGCGTGCTAATTGCAGACCTGCCCGCCAACCACCTGGATCACCCAGTGCGGGTGATTACGGGATTGTCCCGGCTGCTCGAAGAGCGTGCGCTAGGTCTCCCCACAATTATTGTGGTCGACGACGCCGAGCTGCTGGATGAGGGTTCGGCAACTGTGCTGGGGCAATTGGCTCAAACGGGATCAATCCGGCTACTCGCTGCCTGTGTCAACCTCTCCAGAGCGCCAGTGTGCTTCCAGGACCTCTGCCAGAGTCAAACTCTTGCTCAAGTTCATCTGGCATCGTTGACTCAGCAAGAAGTGGCTGGCGATATGAAGTCCGCCCTAGGGGGAGCGGTGTGCCGGGCGGCCTCGCTCTTTCTTCATCGGCAGAGTGGAGGGAACCCTCGGCTTCTGAACGCACTCGTAGGCGATTACCTCGCTTCGGGTGCGCTGCGCTGTGTCGGTGGAGTGTGGGTGCTGACCTCTGCCGAGGTTGATCTGGGTCCGGCATCAGCCCGCATAGTGATGGACCATATTGCAGCTCTCGAACCAACGCAGCAGCAACTGCTCGAGAGCCTGGCGGCGGCCGGGACTACTCCACTGGCCGCAGTCGCCGCAGACCAATTAGGGGATCTGGATACACTTTACGTACTGAAGATGGTGTCCATCGAAAGGGATCATCGGGCTGTCGTCTCGGTCACAGGACCCCTGCTGAGGGATGCCATCCTCGGGAGAGCTAGCCGGGTAAATCTACGGTGGGCCGAACAGACGTCCTGTTGGGACCGATTTCCTACCCGGACGGAGAATGATCTTGCGTCCACAAAACACCTACGCCGCGCGCATCAAGCAGCTCACGATGGCGACTATCGTCGGACTATCGACGAGCTGACGTCACCGATGTTCGATCCTTTTGAAATCGATCGAGGCGAACGTTTTCAGGCAGCCATTCTGATGTGTGAGGCGTTGGCTTTCACCGGCCGAACGGATGAGGCTAGAGAGATTGCGAACACCTTTGCCCCTTCCCGCCGCTACGATGGCCGACCGGAGTTGGCGCGAATTGCTGTCACGTTGGCAACGGTAGAAGCACTGAGTGGAGACATGACGGCGATGCTCGAAGCATCGGGACGATACCTCGGCGGGGCGGGACGAAGCACGGGAACGTATGAAGAGATCGTCGAGGGACTGGTCAACGCTGTGGGTGGCCGTCCCGTTGAAGCTGAAGGCTTCTTGACTGCGGCTCTGTCCCAGCTTCAAGTATCCGATCCTGGCGGGCTAGCTCCGCTTGTCGCGGCAGCATTAGCCTGGATCACCTCGGAAGATTCCCCAGAGCGTGCAGAACGGTACCTACTGGCGGCGTCTGATCCGTCCAATGAGGTGCCGTGGATCGTGCGAAGGCTGACTAAACACTTTGCCGCATTGGCTTTGCAGGGCACTGTGTCCGCTGACAGAGCTGCACTTGCATTGAAGGCCCTCAGTGAAGAAGACGGAGAGCGGGGAAACTCTTCCTGGCAACTGCTGACGCTATGTCATGTTCTGAGACTTGGGGACCAGAGTGTGGCACGGTCGGTCATGGAACTGGGGGCAGCTTGCCAGGGACGCTACGCATCACTGTGCACGCTGTATGCCACAGGGGTGGAGATGGAAGACACCGATCTGGTGTTGCAGGCAATGGACATCGCCCGTGCAATTGGTGACCTGCCATTTGCCCGTGACGCCGCCGCATCAGCGACTCAGCTCGCGGATCAGTCGGAATGCGCCGGGCTCAGGGGACGTGTCGCAGACCGGGTGCGCGGGATTATCGGATCGACCAGTACAGCTCTGGGGGTACGCCGACAGCTAGCAGCCCTAACGACTCGCGAGATGGAAGTTGTGAAGGCAATGGTGGACGGCACTACCAACCGGGATTTTGCAAAGACTTTGGGGGTCAGCGTCCGCACCGTGGAGGGGCATTTGTACCGTGTCTACACAAAACTGCACGTCCGGACGAAGTCAGAGTTGCTGGCCAAAGTTGCACTCAGCGAGGCAGCCACACCATGAGCATCCAGGCCGAACATGGCGGGTTAATTGGCCGGGAACGAGAGGTCGAAGAGATTACGGCGGGCATCATGAACCCGGCCCTTGGAGGTGTTCTGGTCTGTGGACCCTCGGGTATCGGCAAAACAGCAGTGGTGGACCACGTACTGGATCGGCTGGGGTCGAGGACCCTGCCGATTACTGTTTACGCCGATTCGACGCTTAGGCGCGTTCCCTATGGTGCACTGTTTCCGGTGATCAAAGGTCAGTATCTGTCCGATGTAGACTCGCCCCTCTCAGTGCTCCGCCTCATCAAGTCGGGTCTTCGGACAACCGCGGCAACCGATCTTCGGCTGCCGGTGTTGGTGGTCGTGAGGAACGCCCACCACCTCGATGAGGATAGCGGTCACCTGCTAGGGCAGCTTGCGGTCGCCCGCGAAGTGCGGTTACTAGTAGTGTCCGATGAGCCAGGGGATAAACCCGGGGAACTCCATGAGCTCTGCCGGGACGGACTCATCAAGCGTGTTGACCTCGCGGGGCTGAGCCGTGATCAGATTGCTCGACTCTGTCAGCAGCAGCTTAGAGGTATTGTCAGTGCGGGCACTGTAGCTTTGATCTCAGACTGGTCCCAGGGGCGCCCCTACCTGGCCAAAGCGCTCGTCTCCCACTTCGTCAGCGCTGGAGCATTACGTGAGATCAACGGTGTCTGGTTAGTCACCTCTGTCCCAGAATCAGTAGGAGAGGTACTAATTGGTCGAGTGAAGAATTTCCTCGACGAATGTAACCCGGCCGAACGCCAGGTAGTGGAAGCGGTGGCATCGGTGGGATGTATGCCCATCGACTCTGCTGGGAAAATGTTGAACGCGACTGCCTTAGACGGAGCGTTGCAGCTCAACATTCTGGCCTACTCAAACCACCATGGTGGTGCCAAGAGTTGCATAACAGTCGCGCCGAAGCTGTATGGCCAAGTCATCAGACGCCTCATGCCACCGGGCAGACGTGTCCAGATCATTCGCTGGCTCCAAGAATCTCTGGTAGGTCAGAGCGAGCTGGAGTCCTTCTGTGCCAGTGCCCTTACTACGCTTAAGGTGGAACTTGGCTACCCCGCTAGCGACCACGAATTGCTTGAAGCGGCACGGCAAGCGAACAACGGTTATGACCCCGGCCTCGCTGAACGTCTTTCTGCGGCCGTGACCTCACGTCAGCTCGCCATTGCAGCTCGGGTAGAAAACGCGCGGAGCCTGGTGGGTCTTGCCGACATCGAAGCCGCAGCGACCGAGGTGTGTGGCTTGATCGAAAGCGCGACAGATGTGCAAACCCTCGGTGCGGCGGCGGTCACCGAGGCGCAGATTTGGTTGCGAGGTGGGGGAGGGCCAGATGGGCTCCTGACCATAGCGAGAAGGTGGGCTACAGCCGAATATCGTCTGTCTCCACAACAGTTCGATCACCTCGGGCGGGGCTCTGCGGTTCTGAAGAATTTCGCACTCAGCCTCTCGGGTGATTACAGCGCCGCTATCTCGGGTCTTCGGCAATTAGTGGAGGAAGACGCACCGGAGACTCTCGCTGGCGGGTTTGCCCGAATGCTACTCGGGGAATTGTTGGCGATCACAGGGCACCCATCCGAAGCTGGCGAACCGGTGTGGCGAGCAGTGTCGGAGACAGGGCCGGAAGGGTTGATGGCTGATCACTATCGGGCCATCACCACTCGACAGGGTGTTCTATCGGTGCAGATCAGGGACGACGCGGCGGTCGCACAATTACTCCAATGGCATGAACGGAACGCACCGACTCAGGTTCAGTACTTTGGCGGCGAAATGACTGCTATCGAAGGCATGATGGCAGTTCGACGCGGTCAAATCAGAGCTGGGTGTGAACTGCTGGCCGATGGAATCGAAGTGCTGCGACACTCCGATCCAGAATTGGTGCTGCCACTAGCGCTCGGTACTGCCGCTTTTGCTTGCGGACTTCTCGGCAGACTGGACAAGTCCACCTCCTATGCACACGACTTCGATGCGCTCGCCTATCACGGAGACCTGCCCCAGCAGCTGGTCTCCACTGCCTATGTGACAGCTGCACGGTCGTGGCCCGCCGTGAATTCGAGTGATTTGTCGATCGTGGTGGACCTAGCCGATCAAGCCCGGTCTCTCGGACTAGTTCACACGGAAGCCGAAATTCTCGAAATCCTCTTCTTGTTGCAGCATCCAGTGCCCCGCCAGAGATTCCGGGCTGTCTCCGATCGCATTGACGGAATCGGCGCCGAGGCGGCGCGCATCATGGCTGAGGTGACCGAATCGAGCGATCCAGCTCAATTCACGGCAGCCAGTGACCGGGCGCTGGAAAGTGGCCTGTTGCTGCTCGGTGCTGAGTGCCTTTCCAGGGCCGCCGTCTGCAATAGCCGTCTGGGCAGGTGGAGGGCGCAACACGCAGTGTTACAGCGATTGCGCGGGCTGGGTCCCACGCTCGGAGATGTCCGCACAGCCACAATTAGTGGCGACTCAATGGCACGTGTCGCACTAACCCGGCGCGAAAAGGAGATCGCCGCTCTCGCTGCACAAGGGGCTGCAACAACAGAGATAGCCCACAGCCTCACGGTATCTCCCCGGACAGTTGAGGGGCACCTTTACCGGGTCTATTTGAAGCTTGGTATCAGCGGTCGTGAAGAACTAATGCGGGGATCCATTACTGCAGGATTCGCGCCCGAATGAGGCGCGTAACGCCGTTCGGCCTTGAAGTAATAGCGGCCCATAATACGAGTACCTAATACCCGTGTGTGCTTGCCGGTGGAATAACTACGCTTCAAGAGTCTCCCAAAGCAGGGCGCGCTGGCGAAATACCGTTCGCCTGCGGTGGTGGACCCACGGTCGGGCCGGCGGCGGCCAGCCTCCTGAGACCGGGCTGACCCCAGTCCGTCGTCGGCCCCACCCTGGTAAGCACAGCATGCACCAGGTGCTGGGCATGCGATAGGAAACAGTTACGTCAGATCACTGAGAGATTTGTCATAGTTTTTAGTGCCTTATTCATCGATCCAGCGTATCGTTATGGTCTAATGCGGTCGGAGTAGGGGCTTTCCCTGCATCACCGTTAGACCTGGAGGCGGGAGACAGCCGCCTCCTCGGAACTGTCGGGCTGGGACGACTCGCCGTGCCGACCTGCACCATGTAGTGGGGCGCTATGTTTGGGGTGCAAGGAGACTGGCCGATTATTGGCCGGGAAGAAGAGTTGGACATACTGCGGGAAGCTGTGCGCAGACCAGATTCTCGCGGTGCGATCTTGACGGGACAGGGCGGAATTGGCAAGACGGTTCTGGCGCAGAAGGTAGCCCGCGAGGTTGAAGAGGACTACGAGCTCCGTTACATCAGGGGGAGCGCGCTCACCTCGGGCATGAGGTATGGGGCGCTCAATTTTGTTCTCACTGAGCTGGACGATGAGGCCGTCGACAACCCTCTGATTCTTCTGAAGAGTTTGCGGGATCTTTTCTCGAAACAGACTGCAGGCAAGCAGACCCTGATTCTCGTGGACAACGTAGAGGACCTGGACAGCGCATCGGCGATGGCGATCGCACACATCGTCCGGGCCGGAGCCGCCAAAGTACTCCTCGTTTGTCAACACCTCCAGGCCGCACCCGACGATTTCAGCGACCTCTGGAAAGACGAGCTTATTCACCGGGTGGATGTCAAACCGTTGTCACTTGCTGACTCCAATCGGCTGCTCACTGCGGGACTTCGTGGGCCGGCGTCCCGATCCGTCATCCTAGATATGTGGCATGCCAGTGGCGGCAATCCGCTATTCTTGCAGGCCATTGCTCGGGACCAAGTCGAATCTGGCTATATCACCACCCAGGACGGTATCTGGGTGTCAAGCTCCCGGAAAACGCCTGATCCCGGTCGTATTATCACCGAACGGATCTCCGCCAGCCTTGATAGGTTGACCCCGAATCAACGGAGAACAGCGGAGATCGTCTCAATCGTGGGTGTGATCCCGCTGGAACTTCTCGATGATTTCTCGGGAGAAGCCGAGTTGGATCCACTCATGGAGACTGGGATCTTCCACATCGATCACACGCAGCGGCCGATGGTTAGAATCGCTGTTGGCTTGATCGGCGACGTGATTCGACGGCAGGTCCCGCTCGGCCGGAGTCGAGACCTTCTCCACCAGCTCGCGGCCTCCTCACTCAGCCTGCCAATGCCGGCGTTAAGCCGGATGAATTACGCGGCGTGGTGCCTGGAATGCTCGATGGACATCGATCCTAGGCTAGCGATTGATGCCGCACGGTTGGCGAACCGCTACTACGACACGGAAAGCGCACTTCGATTCGTGAAGGCTGTTCCAGAAAAGCTGAGGGGCGCAGCGGAGGTCACAGAAGAAGCACGGGCATACGGGATACAGGGCGAGACCGATCGTGCTCTGGCCATTCTCGATAACTATGATCGGCATGCGCAGGACAGCTCGTTTCACGAGTGGGTCGGCATCCAGATGCTCAGGTGTCGACTCCTCACCAAGAATCCTGATCGTCACACGCAGGTGGATAGCATTCTCCACCTGGTTCGCGAGCGGGTGCAGAAGGAGCAGGCCGATCACGGGGGGGCGGAGGGACTGTTGGTAGAAATCGCGTTGCTCGATGCCGAGTTGAGGGCGTACAACGGCAGGTATACCTCGATGATTGAGCCTCTGGATGAGCTACTCAAGCAGGGCGAAGCGATGGATTCTGCTGTACGTCATCAGTACTGCGGCTGGCTGGCGGAGGCGCTGAGCATGACGGGTCGCCAGGAGGACGCTGTTCAACTCAGTCGTTTGGTGGTCTTGCGATTATCCGACACCGACCAAGACCCGCTACTCACCGAGTCCGCCTGGGTACGACTGTTTTCAGTCATGCTGATTTCCGGCGAATGGGAGCAGTGTCTATCAATGCTGAGTGACCATACGCAGGGGTCCCTGGCGGGGGTCTTCGATGGAACTTCACTCGAGTTAGCCGAAGGGTGCCTCTACGCCTACGCTGGGCGGGGAGATGACGCACTCGGTAAGCTCCTTCCGGCCGTCAGCCAGCTGAGGATTCGTGATCGCCAGGACTTCCTATCCCTTGCGGAGGCCGCGACAGCATACTCGTACTCGCTCACTGGGGATGTGAAATCGTCGATGTCCCACCTCAGAGAGGTGGACCTGGAAGCTCGTCGGTATGACTGGCACACGAGCCGGGCGACTCGCTACTTTGCCGTTCTAGCGTCAGCTGCAACCCGAGGTCCTCTCCAAGCGGCCCAAGACATGCTCAAGTTGGCTGACGAGGATAGGGCTGAAGGAAACGTGGGACACGAGCTATTTTTTCTCTGCCAGGCAGTTCAACTCGGAATGAATGATTTGGCTGAGCGGCTGGCCACGAGCGGAATGGATAGCCAAGGTGCCTACGCAGCGACCTGCGCACTGTATGGAAAGGGAATCGCATCAGGCGACGCTGACCAGATGCTCAGAGCAGCGAAAATGGCCGCCAAAATTGGTAACCTCCGATTGGCTGTCGATGCTGCTTCCCTGGTGCAGGCACTGACTGCAGGCAGCGCATCGGAAGGGGATAGGGCGGCCGCTGTTGCTGCGGACGATGTACTCCGGTCGGTCGGACGCGGAAGTGGGGAGTTACGTCAGCGGGCGCTCGAAAGCCTGACCGAGAGAGAGCGAGGCATTGCGCTCCTCGTCGCCGAGGGGTCAAGTAACCGGCAGATTGCTTCGATACTCACCTTGTCCATCCGAACGGTAGAAGGACACATTTATCAGGTATATGCCAAATTAGGTGTATCGAACCGTAGCCAGCTGAAGATGATCCTTGCGTAGGTCTGAGACAGCTGAGGATATTCGCTCTCCTCCAAGCCATTTGGTGGGAAGACAAGTCCTGGTCACTCAGATCCTTCAGCAGTTGTCCGAAGCGCACCGTTACGGTGCCTTGGTGGTGGGTGAGCCAGGACTTGGTAAAACTGCCCTGTCCAGAGCCATTGTCGATGCCCTGGCCGATGAGGTGACTGTTATTCACATTGGGGCTCAGCCATCCTTGAAAAAGGTCCCCTATGGTGCAATAGCTCCGTATTTGACGGACTTGTCGGTAGCGGACGCGGGGTCGCCTATCGCGATCTACCGTGCACTAACCAAGCATTTAGGTCAGCTCAAGCCTGGGACGCCGGCACCGCTGTTCGTCGTCGACGATGCACACGACCTCGATGATAGTACAAGCGTCTTACTCACCCAGCTTATCGCCACCCGAAAGGCTCGGGCCCTGGTACTAGCCCGCCCAACCCCAGGGCCACCATCCGAATTCCTCGCCCTCTGGCATGACCATATTCTGCATCGATATGATCTTGCTCCCTTGAATCTTGAGGAGATCCACGAGCTGTGCGTGCGGGAGCTAGGGGATCAGATTCTTTCGAGCGTAATCACTCTCCTCAGCAAGACATCAGAGGGCAATCCGATGTTTTTGCTGGCGCTGCTTCACTCGGATGCGCGGGAGAAGTTTCTGGTCGAGCGAAATGGAGTTTGGTGTCTGTCGGGCGAGCGCCCTGAGATTGACCTACGACTCACTGACCTCATTCGGGGGCAGTTGCGTGGGCGCACTCCGGCCGAGCTGGAGGTCCTCGAAACCGTTGCGCTGGCTGAACCCGTAGCGCTCAGCATTCTGCGGACGATTTGCGATCCTGAAGCCATTGATGACCTAGCCAGAGACCAGCTGGTGGGCTTTTCCGGAGGATTCGACAAGGGGGTCGCATTAACCCACCCCCTGTATGGGGAAGTAATTCGCGCCCATGTGCCGATCGGTCGAAGCATAGCCATTCGGAGACGACTCCTGACGCTTTCGGAGTATCAAACGGGCTCAATCGAAGGGTTTCTTCGCTGGGTTTCGTGGGGCCTTGACTGTGGCACCGTCATCGACGATGCCACCCTGCTGCGGGCCGCAATTGTTGCCAACCGGTTGTACGATCACGCTTTTGCACTTCGTGCAGCCCGAGAAGTCCAGGCTCCTGAACTTAGATCGCGCGCGCTTGTCGAAATTGCCCATGCGCGGATGACCAGGGGGGACTTCAGCTACGCACGCGAGCTGATCGACGAGACCCTGCAGAACTGCGTAAGCCTGAGGATCGCAAAAGAAGCGACATTGCTTTCCATAGACTTACGGATGCGGTCCAGAAGCAACTCTGCTGAGATCCAAGGTGATGCAGATCGATGGGCCGACACAATTGACCGAATCGAGCAGCAGGCCGGCGCTTCGGACCGATCCTTGCGAGTCTCCAGGCTCGGATGCCGCTTACTGACTTGTTTCGTGATGAATCTTGAGGGTCGGTACCAAGAGTCAGAGAAGCATCTTCTTGAGCTTCGAGATCATCCGGAGGGAACCGATGAGACTCGCATTGCCGCGCTCGCGCTCCTGGGCGAGGTATTGGGAGCGACCGGGCGGGCTCTAGCGGGGGCTGCTGCGACCGCTGACGCTCTGGCAATCATCGCGGGGCATGGTCACCGATTCTTGCGTCACCAAGAATTCGTGATCACCCGGCACGGAATGTCACTGGTCCGGGCTGGATCGTGGAAGGAAGTTGGGACCCTGCTAGCGGACTACCCGCAGTCCACCGATGGCGGGATGATGCACTTCGGGGGCATGCTCGAGTTTTTTGAGGGGGTCGTCGCCTTGCGCCAGGGCAAGATGCGGACAGCGCGCAAGCGGCTCATACTCGCCGTTGAGGGTTTCAGGGAGTCGGACATTGCGCAGCTTATGACTCTCTCGACCGGAATGGCGGCCTATGCTTGCGCGATGGCGGGCGATAGCGCAGGCGCGCAACAGTACGCCAGTGAGTTCGCCGCCCTGCCGGCCTATGGTCCCCTTCAGGCTCGATTACTAGGACAGATCCACGTGGCGGGCGCCGAGGCGAGGTTCAAGGGTGCGGCGGGAAGCATCGCCGAACTTCGCAGGATTGCTCATTATGCAAGTACCTCAGGCATGACAGCTCTAGCAGCCTCGGCATTGGAGCTTGCGGTGCGGCTCGGCGACACAGCATCCCTCGCCCCGCTGGGCGAGATTACCTCCGGTTTCGAAGGTGTAGACGGCGCAGTTGTGCACTCTATGGCCTTGGCGATGCGGGCAAAGGATGCTGCCGCGCTGGAGTCGGCGGCAATTCAAGCCAGAGACGCGGACTACCTGCTCATCGCCGCCGAATGTTTCGGAACGGCTGCGAACGTACTCGCTCATGAGGGACAGGGGCAACGGGCCCGGGCCCTGCAGTCCCCATTGAACGAGCTGATCGAAAAACTTGAAGGACTACAAAGGCCCCAATTCTCTGATTCTCAGTCAGCGACGAAGCTCACGGAACGCGAGCGCGACATCGTCACTCTAGCCGCTCGGGGATACTCTAACCGCGACATTGCTGAGCAACAGGGAGTGTCGGTGCGCACGGTTGAGGGGCACCTCTACCGGATCTTCGCCAAACTAGGCATCAGCCGACGCGAGGATCTTCGCGATGTGGACCCAACGTAGCTGTTGCTCAGTGCCCACCGTGGCCCGCTGCGTACGGCATCCGCGCGCGGCAGGTAACACCGCTTAGGAAGAGCCCCCTACGAGTAGTCTCCCTCGAGCGAACTCAGGTAGACGCCACTCGTGTCCGACTCATGGCCGATTCATAGGCTTGCTATCGAAAGCAAACCTCTGGCATTTACGAATCGGGTCTCACCATGCTTATAGCCTCAACCCGCGGTGTAGGCCGCAGGCCATGTCGAAGAGCAAACCTTTTCCTGTCTTCATTCAACGGAATCCAGGCCCCGGAGGGGCCGCTGGTTCCCCTCTGGATATGGGCACAAGATCGACGGATGCACGTTAGCTGTCATCTTGGTTCACGTCCCCTACAAGCGGAGCCGGCGGCGTCGGAGCCTTCTGAGACCAAGGCTCGTCCCCAGCCGTCGTCGGCTCCTTCTACCCATCGGGGATGGCGTGCCAGCCCTCGATACTCGACGGCGGCGTGAGATGTTCCAGGCTCAAGGGCAAACGCTAAGTTTTCCATTTCCCTCATCAACTCGGGGGCGCCGAGTTCGCCCGGCGGCGGTCTCTGGCGTGCCGTGGCGCCGGCGCTACCAACTATCTCTTCGAGTGACCGACACGGTCACCATCGTAGCCACGGTCCTCCTGAGTACCGACTGGATTCTGAAAGCCACATCCAGTGGTTCGGCCTATACGCAGACCATCACGTTTGCCATCGCTGTCAGCGTTGGATGGCTAGTCATGATGTCAATGTTCCGGACTCGGGATCCGCGGCTAATTGGTGTTGGAGCGGCCGAGTACAAGCGAGTTGTTCAGGCAAGCGCTGCCACCTTCAGCTGGATGGCTGTAGCAGTGGTCCTCTTAGGAGGTGACAATTTCCGTTACTACCTGCTGGTGACCTTTCCTGCCGGGTTGCTAGGACTCTTGGGGAGTCGTTGGATCTGGCGAAAATGGCTGACCCGCCAGCGTCAGTTTGGGATGTTTCTTTCCAAAGTGGTGGTGGTAGGGCGCAATGATGATGTCCAATACGTGGTCAAGCAGCTATCCAAGAAGACCGGGGCGGTCTACGAAGTGGTAGGGGCAGTCCTGGAAGGCAAAAGCCGTTCGCATACTATTTTGGCTGGTGATCGGTTTGTTCCGGTTGTCTACGGACTGAGCAACGTCGAACACTCAGTCGCTGAGACTGGGGCTGACGCAGTCATTGTTGCTGGGCATCTACACAAGGGAAGTAAATACATTCGTGAACTCGGCTGGAGGCTGGAACGCTCTGCTACAGAGCTGGTCCTCGCTTCAACCTTGACTAACGTGGCTGGTCCCCGGATTCAGATGAGGCCGGTGGAGGGATTGCCTCTCATGCATGTTGAGATGCCTCAGTTCACAGGTGGGCGTCACGTGGTCAAGCGCTTGATGGATGTGGTCCTCTCCGGACTCGCTCTCATCGTCCTGGCACCCGTTTTCGTCGTGGTTGCGCTGCTGATCCGTCACGATAGCCCAGGCCCGGTCTTCTTCAAGCAAGAACGAGTGGGGCGGGGATCAGGCCTGTTTCCCATGTACAAATTTCGTTCGATGGTAGTCACAGCTGAAGAGGATCTTGCCGCGCTACGGGATCGCAACGAAGGAAATGGAGTGCTCTTCAAGATGCGCCATGACCCGCGCGTGACCAAGGTTGGCGGGTGGCTTCGCAAGTACTCGATAGATGAGCTCCCACAGCTTTACAACGTCCTCAGAGGGGATATGGCCCTGGTTGGGCCCCGGCCCCCCTTGGCCAGCGAAGTGTCCGGTTACGATGGACACACACATCGGCGCCTCCTCATTAAACCGGGTCTGACAGGCCTGTGGCAGATCAGCGGACGGTCCGATCTCGACTGGGCCGAGAGCGTTCGTCTGGACCTTTACTACGTCGAGAACTGGTCGGTGACGGGGGACTTCATGATTATGTGGCGTACCTTCAAGGTCATGATTCGACCGGTCGGGGCATATTAGACTTCTTGCTGCAAGACGTTCAGAAGATCTTCGGTAGTGCGCGGTCGGGCGTAGAGTGGATGAGCCCAGCAACAACTGAGGAGGGCCCTTCTTGTCCATTCCGTCTGCTCCGCACCACCCGTTGACCGACACCGAGGTGAGGCGGATCCGCAACGATTTCCCCATTCTGGACACCCAGGTCAATTCGCGGCCACTGATCTACCTGGATACGGGTGCGACCTCGCAAAACCCGGTAACCGTCCTTGAGGCTGAGCAGGAATTCTACGAGCAGCGCAATGCGGCGGTGCACCGGGGTGCCCATTCCCTCGCGGTGGACGCGACCGACGCCTTCGAGGCTGCCCGTGACACCATCGCCGCTTTTGTTGGCGCGGCGGTGGACGAGATCGTCTGGACTTCCAACGCCACTGAGGCCATCAACCTGGTGGCCTACTCCTTCTCGAACGCTACGGCGGGCCGGGGCGGATCGGCGGCTGAGCGCTTCGCCATCGGTCCGGGCGACGAAATTGTTGTGACCGAGATGGAGCATCACGCCAACCTCATTCCGTGGCAGGAGTTGGCGGCGCGAACCGGCGCGACGCTCCGGTACATTCCGGTTGACGACGACGGCGCACTTCGCCTGGATGACGCGGCAACCATCATCAACCAGGCCACCGCAATCGTCGCCTTCACCCACGCCTCCAACGTGTTGGGCACCATCAACCCCGTTGCAGAGCTCGTGGGGCTGGCGCGCAAGCATGGGGCATTGACTGTCCTCGACGCGTGTCAGTCGGTGCCGCATCTGCCGGTCGACGTGCACGCGCTCGACATCGATTTCATGGCCTTCTCTGGGCACAAAATGCTCGGTCCGACCGGAATTGGTGTCCTCTACGGGCGAGCCGAACTGCTCAACGCGATGCCTCCCTTCCTGACCGGGGGATCCATGATCACCACGGTCACGATGGAACGGGCCGAATACCTACCCGCACCTGCCCGGTTTGAAGCCGGCACCCAGCGGATCTCCCAGGCCATCGCCCTGGCGGCGGCAGCGAACTACCTGACCGAAACTGGCATGCAGCGGATCCAACAGTGGGAAGAGACGCTCGGCCAGCAACTGGTCGACGGACTGACCCAGTTGCCCGGGATCAGGGTCCTCGGACCTGCCGCAGGGGTGCCGCGGATCGGGTTGGCGGCGTTCGACGTCGACGGCGTCCACGCCCACGACGTCGGCCAGTTCCTGGACCATCAGGGCATCGCCGTGCGGGTGGGGCACCACTGCGCCCAGCCGTTGCACCGCCGGCTCGGCCTGACCGCGACCACCCGCGCCAGCACCTACTTGTACAACACCAGCGACGAAGTCGATGCTTTTCTGACAGCCGTCGCCGGTGTGCGCCCGTTCTTTGGAGTCAAATAATGTCCGATGACCTGCAGCAGCTCTACCAACAGATCATTCTTGATCATGCCAAGCAGCGCCACGGTGCTGGATTATTGGAGCACGACGGCGTCGGGACCCTCGGCGAGTCCCACCAGCTGAACCCGGTATGCGGAGATGAAATCACCCTGCGCGCCATTCTCACTGACGGGGTGCTGACCAGCGTCAGTTGGGACGGTGCCGGCTGCGCCATCTCCATGTCCTCGGCCTCGGTCCTCACCGATCTGATGCAGGGTCTGGGTCGCGACGACGCGATGGATCTGGTGGACGAGTTCAGGTCAGTCATGCGCTCGCGCGGACGGGTCGCACCGAACGAGGAAGTGCTCGGGGACGCGGCAGCCCTCGCCGGAGTCTCCCGTTATCCGGCCCGCGTCAAGTGCGCGATGCTGGCCTGGGTGGCGCTCGAAGAGGCGCTGCTCGCCGCTAACCGGTAACAGCTACTGGCGGTTCCGGTCCTCGAACAGGTCAGGTACGCCGTCGTCGTTGGCGTCAATTTGCTCGGCTTCCACGACCCGGCGGTAGTGCTTGTTCCGGCTGCGGAGGATCACCGAGGCGGCCAGGGCAGCAAGCACCGAGGCGCCCAGGATAGCCACCTTCGCGTGGTCGTTGTGCTCTGATCCCTGCTCGAAGCTCAGGTCGTTGACCAGGAGCGACACCGTGAAGCCCACCCCGGCGAGCAACCCGACGCCAAGCAGGTCAATCCATCGCAGGTCGGGGTCAAGGTTCGCCCGGGTGGTTTTGGTCAGGGCGAACGTGGTCAACAGGATGCCGATCGGCTTACCCAGCACCAGCCCGGCAACGATCCCCAGCGTCACCGTGTCCCCGATCGCTGACATCAACCCTTCGGGCCCTCCGACGGCGACTCCGGCAGAGAAGAAAGCGAATACCGGCACCGCAAACCCGGTGGACAGCGGACGGAACCGGTGCTCAAAAATCTCCGCGAGCCCTGGTTTATTGGGGCGTGGCAGTTTAACGGTGCCGTCTTTGCTCTTGCGCAGCACTGGAACCAGGAAACCCAGCAGGACGCCGGCAACGGTCGCGTGGACCCCGGAGGCATGCATCAGGATCCAGGTCGCCACCCCGATCGGCAGGAGGATCAGCCAGGCGGCGGGGGTGTGCCGGCCGAAATACTTGGGGTTCTTCTGGGCCAGGAAGCCAAACAGGGCCAGCGGGACCAGCATGAACAGCAGGTAGGTGAACTCGACGTCGTCCGAGTAGAAGAACGCAATGATCCCGATCGCTATCAGGTCATCGACCACGGCGAGGGTCAGCAAAAAGACCCGCAACGCGCTCGGAAGGTGGGAACTGATGACCGCCAGCACCGCCAGGGCGAACGCAATATCGGTGGCCGTGGGGATAGCCCACCCTCTGAGCGACTCGGGGGAGGACAGGTTGATGGCCACGTAGAAAAGGGCCGGTACTAGGACGCCGCCAGCTGCGGCGGTCACCGGAACCACGGCCCGGCTGAACTTCCTGAGGTCTCCTGCGACGAACTCGCGTTTGAGCTCAAGACCCACCAGAAAAAAGAAGATCGCGAGCAGACCGTCTGCGGCCCAGGCACCAACGCTCAGCCGAAGGTGCCACGGCTCATAGCCGAACTCGAAGTCCCGGATCGCGAAGTAGCTGGCTGATGCTGGGGAGTTGGCCCAGACCAGTGCTGCGACTGCTGCAATGAGCAGCAGGATGCCGCCCACGGTTTCCTTGCGGAGAATCTCACTGATGCGCTGGTACTCGGGATAGCTCGACCGCCCGAGGACCTGTTTCGGGAGCTGAGGTTCTTGCTTATTGCTCACTGTTCGACCTATCCAACTGCTTAGCTCACCAGGGTGCGGATTCCGATCACCAGGGTGGCAAGGCCCAGGATCATTGAAGTGCTGATCAACATGAAATGGACCTTGAGGAAACGGGTCGGGGCTCCCTGCTCGTCTTTCGAACGGGGGTCCTTGAAGATTCTGCGGAGGAAGGGCGGCCAGACGATCAGGGTCCAGACGCCGCTCAGAATGAGAATCAGGGCCAGGGGGGTGGGGAGTGACACGGGTTCTTTCCTTCTCTGCCTAGCGGCGTTCGAGCCATTTGCTGGCTTCGGAGGCCTGAAGGTTAAGGGCTTTACCGATCATCGGTTCGGCCGCCGAGGCGATCTTCGATCCCATGAAGGGAATCGAGGAGCTCACCGTGCCGTTCAGCTCCACGCGGGTGACTGCGTCGGCGGCGACGAGGCGCTGCTCCGCGTCGACGGTGAGCGGAACGCCGGCGACGGTCATGGTGATCTTGGCGACACGTGAACCGTCGGGCAGGGGTGCGGCCCACTGTTCGGTCTGCGTGACGGTGAGGCTCTCACCAACAAACTTGCGCGCCATCTCCGGGAGCCGCTTGGTGGGGAGGGTGCGCACGGCGGTCAGGGTGAAGGCAGCCGCCGTGTCACCGTCGACCGTCACTGATTTCAGGGTGCCGCCGACGTGCTCGCTGACATGTTTCAGGAAGGCCTCGTCGGTGAAGACTCCGGTCACTGTGGCAGCGTCATAGGGCAGGGTGGTTGAGGCGTTCAGTGCCAAGGGTCCTCCGAGGTTGAAAGGCGTTTTGCGTCCCACCCATCCTAAGGCCTGATCGAGCCCCGCGGTCGGCCCGCAGGGTAGGCTTGGGGTATCCCCGGGATTCGACAGAATTTCGGGCTTTTGTGCTGGGTGGGACCGCGCTGGGGGTCCCCGGCGCCGGAATAAGTTTGCCCGAATATTTGCTGGAACTGACGGATCCTGTAGGAGAACCTGTGAGCCTGAACGGACTGCGCGCCGCACTGATCGAGGACACGTCCTTCGCCCGGGTGCGGATGAACGCATCACACGGCATCAGTGAGCGAAACACCGACTTGCAGATCGGTGCGCCCGCCGGACTGCGGGCCGCGCTCCTCGCCGAGATGGTGGACGGACTGGACGGGCCAGCTACCGCCACGCCAGCCGGCGACGATGCCCGGCCACCAGTGGTCCTGGCAGTGACAGCTACCGGCCGGGAAGCGGAGGATCTCGCCGCAGCGCTCAGAAGTTACCTGCCGGCGTCGGACATTGAAGAGTTCCCCAGCTGGGAAACCCTGCCGCACGAACGGCTGTCACCCCGCTCCGACACCGTTGGTCGTCGACTCTCGGTGCTCCGCCGGCTCGCCCATCCCGAGGGTCAGCCCGTACGGATCATCGTCGCTCCCATCCGGGCTGTGGTGCAGCCCCTCGTCGCTGGCCTTGGGGAACTGTTACCCGTCACCCTGACCGTGGGACAGGACGCGGCGTTCACCGACGTGGTCAGGGCGCTTTCCGACGCTGCCTACGCCCGGGTGGACATGGTCACCCACCGCGGCGAGTTCGCCGTCCGCGGTGGCATCATCGACGTGTTCCCGCCCACCGAAGATCACCCCATCCGGGTCGAGTTCTTCGGCGACGAGGTGGAGGCGATGCGTTGGTTCGCCGTCGCCGACCAGCGGTCACTGGCGCGCGACGACGACGGCAGCCCGGCCGCGTTGTTTGCGCCGCCCTGCCGTGAAATCCTCATCACCCCCTCGGTGATGTCCCGGGCTGCCCTCCTGAAGCCCGATCTACCCGCGGCGGCAGCCATGCTGGAAAAGATTGCCGGCGGGATTGCCGTCGAAGGAATGGAATCCCTGGCCCCGGTCCTGGTGGACTCAATGGTGCCGCTGGTGGGTGAACTCCCGGCCGGGTCGATCGCCGTCGTCATCGAACCGGAAAAGGTGCGCACCCGCGCCCACGACTTGGCCGCCACCAACGAGGAATTCCTTGAGGCGGCCTGGGCAACAGCGTCCGACGGCGGCGCTGCTCCGCTGGACCTGGGCGGCACCCTGGGAGCCGATCTTCAGACCGCGAGTTTCCGGTCGCTGACCGACACCCGGTCGGCGGCCCTGGCCAACGCCGTCGCCTGGTGGTCCATCACATCCTTCGGATCCGACGATTCACTGCAGGATCTGTTGCCCGAAATCGACACGTTCACCGTGCATGCCCGCGAGCCACGGGGTTATCAGGGCGATGTGGCGGAAATGATGGAGTTCCTCGGCACCCGGGTCAGGGACCAGTGGCGGGTAGTGGTCGCCACCGAGGGGCCAGGCCCCGCCGCGCGGCTGGCCGAACTGTTCCATGATCATGACATCCCGGCAGCACGGGTGGACTCGCTTGAGTCGCCGCCGCAGCCGGGCATCATCGAGATCACCACTGCCTCCGCCGGTCGCGGTTTCGTGCTGGACTCGCTCAAGCTCGGTTTGCTGACCGAGGCTGACCTGCTGGGCAGGACCACAGCCTCTGGCACTCGCGACATGCGCAAGATGCCGTCGAAACGCCGCAACGCCGTCGACCCCCTGCAGCTCCGCGAGGGCGACTACGTGGTGCATGAACAGCACGGCGTCGCCCGATTCGTTGAACTCCTGCAGCGCGCCAGCGGCGCTGGACCCACGAAGACCATCCGCGAGTACCTGCTGCTCGAGTACGCGCCGTCCAAACGGGGCGCCCCCGGGGACCGGCTGTTTGTCCCCACCGACCAGCTAGACCAGGTGACCCGATACGTGGGCGGCGACGCCCCGGCGCTGAGCAAGATGGGCGGCTCCGACTGGGCCAGCACCAAGTCGAAGGCCCGAAAGGCGGTCAAGGAGATCGCCGGGGAGCTGATCCGGCTGTACTCGGCCCGGATGGCATCGCGCGGTTTCGCTTTTTCCACCGACACGCCGTGGCAGCGGGAGCTGGAAGAAGCGTTCCCGTACATCGAAACCCCCGACCAGCTGACCACCATCAACGAGGTCAAAGCCGACATGGAACGCGAAGTTCCGATGGACCGGCTGGTCTCCGGCGACGTCGGCTACGGGAAAACCGAGATCGCCGTGCGGGCTGCGTTCAAAGCCGTCCAGGACGGCAAACAGGTGGCAGTCCTGGTGCCGACCACGCTGCTGGTGCAACAGCACAACGAAACCTTCTCCGAACGGTTCTCAGGCTTCCCGGTGCGGGTCAAACCCCTGTCCCGGTTTCAGAGCACCAAGGAATCCCGGGAAACGGTCGAGGGGATCGGCACGGGCACAGTCGACGTCGTCATCGGCACCCACCGGCTGCTCTCGGACCAGGTGCGGTTCAAGGACCTGGGCCTGGTGATCGTCGACGAGGAGCAGCGTTTCGGCGTGGAGCATAAGGAAGCGCTGAAAAAGATGCGCACCAACGTGGACGTCCTCGCCATGAGTGCGACGCCGATCCCCAGGACGCTCGAAATGTCGCTGACCGGCATCCGCGAAACGTCAACCCTCGCCACCCCGCCGGAGGAACGCCACCCGGTGCTGACCTATGTAGGTCCCTACACCGACAAGCAGACGTCGGCGGCGGTGCGCCGTGAGCTAATGCGGGAAGGCCAGGTGTTCTTCGTCCACAACCGGGTGTCCTCGATCGACCGGACCGCAGCGCACCTGAAAGAGCTGGTGCCGGAGGCCCGCGTCGCCGTCGCGCACGGTCAGATGAGCGAATCCCGTCTGGAACAGATCATTGTCGACTTCTGGGAGAAACGCTTCGACGTTCTCGTGTGCACCACCATCATCGAGACCGGCCTGGATATCTCGAACGCGAACACCCTGATCGTCGACCGGGCCGACAACTACGGCCTGTCCCAGTTGCACCAGCTGCGCGGCAGGGTAGGGCGCGGCCGGGAGCGGGCCTACGCCTACTTCCTGTACCCGTCGGAGAAGCCGCTGGGCGAGGTGGCACTGGAGCGGTTGAAGGCCGTCGCGTCGCACAACGAACTCGGTGCCGGCATGCAGTTGGCGATGAAGGACCTCGAAATCCGTGGAGCAGGCAATATGCTCGGCGGGGAACAGTCCGGGCACATCCAGGGCGTCGGCTTCGACCTGTACATCAGGTTGGTTGGGGAGGCGGTTGCCGACTTCCGCGGTGAGGCCGAGGAAAAGACGGCCGAGATGAAGATCGAGCTGCCCGTCAACGCCCACCTGCCCCACGACTATGTACCGGGGGAGCGGCTGCGGCTGGAGGCCTACCGCAAGCTGGCGTCCGCGGTGACGAACGAAGCGATCGACGGAGTGGTCGAAGAACTGGGTGACCGGTATGGGGAACCGCCCGCGCCGGTGGTCAACCTGATCGCGGTGGCTCGGTTCAGGGTGGCGGCGCGTGCCGCGGGCCTGACCGATGTGGCGTTGCAGGGGAACTTCATCAAATTCGCCCCTGCCGTCCTGCCGGAATCGAAGGAGATGCGGCTCAAGCGCATGTATCCGGGGGCCTCCCTGAAGCCCGCGCTGAACGCTGCGCTGATTCCGAAACCCAAGTCCTCACCGGTCGGCGGGCGGGACCTCGCCGACGCAGACATTCTCACCTGGGCCCAGAATGTGGTGGATGCGATCTTCGCCGATTAGGCATGCCACCGACCAGGCCGGCGCATCACTCAACGGTTTAGCGATGGGTCATCAGCTGTCGGATCCGGCGCAATGCGATGGGTTTACGGTGGGACTGCTCTAGTTCCCGGATTGCCTGGTCCAGTTTCAGGGCGGCCGCATGTGCGCCAGAAATCCGGGGGTCCGTGCGGACCGACTCGGGGCGCTTCAAGGCGCCGTCCACCGCCCGCATCAACGCTTCGGGACTGCCCACAACGATGGCGTTTCCATACCGGGCCATGGTGTTCGAGAACGCTATCTGGTGGCCGTCGACGACCTCGTTGAGCTCCGGCCGGCGCGCAATCGCGATCGGGAGATGTCCTACTTCCCGTGCGTCCAGGATGGACCCCGGTCCGCCCTGAACCACAACCACTGTCGCGCTGCTGTACAGTCCCAAAAGCTCCTGGCGTGGCATTCGATCAATTCCCTGGGCATACCGGGGCGCACGGCTTGCACCATGCTGGACCAGGCAGGAGGGTGCAGACGGGGTGGCTGCAAGCCAATCGTCGATCCAGTCCACCAGCCGATCGAATTTGTGGTGATCCGTGCCCAACGACACCACCACCTGGGGTGAGGTGGTGAAGCTGGTCATAATACTGGTCCAATATTGACTGCATCCGGATAGTAGCGGAGCTGTTCTTCCCACTGCACACAGAAGATGTCCGAAAGTGGGTAGCAAATCCTGCCGCTGAGGGTCGGCATGGTGATCCGGTCAAAACACTCGATGTATACCGTCGGAATCCGGAGGAGCCGTGCAACCACGAAGAAGGGCACGCTCACTCCCGCGCCAACTGACACCACGACGTCGGGCCGGTCCCGGCGCAGTGTCGGCCAGGCGAGAAATAGGTTTCGGATGGCGTTGGGGATGTTGCGTGTTGTTGGGTAGTAGCACCAGGTGACAGCCTCACTGGCCAGCGCTGCCTCAACCTCCGGCCGACGGAACGTCACCCAGGACCGCGTATGAGTTCGCCACCAGTCCTCCAGCGGAAGCAGCTGGGCAAGGTGGCCCCCTGCGGACGTCACCATCATGATCTTCACCGACTCGTCCTCTCTGATAAAAGGCGCCCGGGGTCCGGCTCGTCACCTCGGTCATGCGGAGATCTTAGGGAGACGGGATCAGTAAGGCACGAGTACTTGCTACTTGGACTTCGAGCCTGCGCTACGTGCGTGCGGTGTAGCCGCTGCGACAAAATAAGTGTGAAGTGCCATGCATGAGGGACCGACCGTGGAGCTGTGTGTAAGGGTCCAGGAGAACCGCCGGTTCATCTGGCGGACAGGGTCGGAGGTAGTGGAGGTCTTACGTAGTTTGGCCAGTACTCGTCCAGAGCCGACGCTGGCTCTAGGTGGTTCCCCGCGACAAAGCAGGTATCCGTCATCCGACGTCGGGTAAGTATTACGCGTGTGCTGGCTGTGCGGGCTTCCTAGGATGTGGGGAGTGTTCGTCTCAACGCCATTAAGGGTCTCCATGTTGCGGTCTCTCACAAGCTTTTTCATCGGTTGCGGCCGGATCATCCTGCCGCGATTCCCCCTGCTGCTCATGGTGGCGAGTGGCCTCGTCCGGGAGGTCATCGCCGCGCCCCATGGTGCGGGCGGTCACCAGGTGATTGGTGTGCTGGACGACGATCAGCTGCTCAAATCTGACCTTGATGCTGGGAGGCAAAGCGCATGAGAAGCAATAAACCGGGAAACCCTGAAGACTCCGATCTGGTGCTGGCGACTGAGCTCGCCGCGCAGGCCGGAAGGATGCTGTTGGAGCGTCGAAACACGGCGCTGCACCGAGGGCTGACAGCACCCCAGCTCAAGGCCGAAGGCGATGCACAGTCCCAGATGTTGATTAGCGCCGGGTTGAAAAAGTATCGGCCCGCCGACGCCGTGCTGTCGGAAGAGGCCGCGGACAGCGGAGATCGTGCCGTCGCGGAGCGGGTCTGGATCATTGACCCGCTGGATGGAACCCGTGAGTACGCAGAAGGACGCGATGACTGGGCTGTGCATGTGGCGCTGTGGTGTGGCGGCGATCTCACCGCCGGGGCTGTTGCGCTGCCTGGCCGGGGTGTGATCCTGGACAGCGGCGTCGCAACGATGCCGGTTCCGAAGGCGAACCGTCAGATCAGGATTGCCGTGTCCCGGAGTAGGCCGCCAGCTCTGGTCGGTGAGCTCGCTGAAGCACTCGATGCCGAGCTTGTTCCGATGGGATCGGCAGGCTACAAGGTGTGTGCCGTGGTCCGGGGAGAAGTCGACGCGTATGTGCACGCCGGCGGACAGTATGAATGGGACTCAGCCGCCCCGGTGGCCGTGGCCCGCAGTAGGGGTCTGCATGCTAGCCGGCTTGACGGCTCAGGCCTGAAATACAACCGGCCGGATCCGTATTTGCCCGACCTGCTAATTTGTCGACCGGACCTTGCGGAAATGCTGGTAGGCAGGCTGCAGCAAATTAACCATGTGGAATCAGTACAGTAAATCGGTCTCAAGAAGATGGGATGTGCAATATGATCCAGAACAAAGAAGCTCCTCGGTATAATCTTACGCAATTAAAGGCATTGGAATCCGAGGCAATCTATATAATCCGGGAAGTGGCTGCGGAACTAGAAAAGCCCGCACTTCTTTTCTCTGGTGGAAAAGATTCGATTGTCATGTTGCATCTTGCGGTCAAGGCTTTTACTCCGGCCCCATTGCCGTTCCCGGTGGTTCATATCGATACCGGTCATAACTTTGATGAGGTGTTGCAGTTCCGGGACGAAATGGTTAATCGAATCGGTGTTCAATTAGTGGTGGGGTCGGTGCAGGAAGCGATTGATCGGGGTCTGGTACAGGAGGAACCGAACGGGTCGAGGAATCGGATCCAGACCCCGGTCTTGCTGGAAACGGCAGAGAAAAACGGCTTCAACGCTCTGATGGGTGGAGCCCGTCGGGATGAGGAGAAGGCCCGGGCAAAAGAGCGCGTCTTCTCCTTCCGCGACGAGTTTGGTCAGTGGGATCCGAAAAATCAGCGCCCGGAGCTGTGGAACCTGTACAACACCAAAGTGCACCTGGGCGAGAGCATCAGGGTGTTCCCCATTTCGAACTGGACTGAGCTCGATATCTGGAGCTACATCTGTCATGAGCGGATCAAGGTGCCGTCCATCTACTACGCCCATCCGCGTGAGGTTTTCGAGCGGAACGGGATGCTCTTCGGCGTGCATCGTTTCTGCCGGCCCCAGCCAAACGAGAAGGTCTTCACCGAGACCGTACGCTACCGGACAGTCGGCGATGCCAGCCTGACAGCGGCGGTCAGGTCAGAGGCAACAACAGTGGATCAGATCATCGCCGAGGTAGCGGCGACACGGATCACCGAACGCGGAGCAACGCGCGGTGACGACCAGGTAAGCGAAGCGGCTATGGAAGACCGCAAGAAGGAAGGGTATTTCTGATGGATCTCTTACGCTTTGCAACAGCCGGGTCGGTCGATGATGGCAAGAGCACCCTGATCGGCCGGTTGCTCTACGATTCAAAATCCATTTTCAACGACCAGTTGGAGTCCATTGAGCGGACCAGCCGGGATCGCGGAGATGAGTACACAGATCTCGCCTTGCTGACTGATGGGCTGCGAGCTGAACGGGAACAGGGCATTACCATTGACGTTGCCTACCGGTATTTTGCGACACCGAAGCGCAAATTTATCATCGCGGACACCCCTGGGCATCTTCAGTACACCCGCAACATGGTCACTGGCGCCTCGACCGCTGACGTGGCGGTGGTGCTGGTGGACGCGCGCAAGGGACTTGTTGAACAGAGCCGGCGGCATGCTTTTCTGGTCTCGCTCCTCAGGGTGCCGCACCTGGTGCTGGCGATCAACAAAATGGACTTGGTGGACTGGTCGGAGGACGTCTACGACGCAATCCATGCTGAGTTCGTTGAGTTCGCCGCGAAACTCGAAATTACCGACCTGGCCGTGATTCCTGTTTCCGCGCTCAAAGGTGACAACGTGGTGACTCGGTCGGAGAATATGCCGTGGTACGAGGGTCCGTCCCTGATGCATCACCTGGAGAACGTTCATATTGCCAGCGACCGTAATCTGGTGGATGTGCGCTTCCCCGTGCAATATGTCATTCGCCCCCACCAGAAGCGCCACCACGACTACCGGGGGTATGCAGGGCAGGTGGCTGGTGGTGTGATGCGGCCGGGAGACGACGTCGTGGTGTTACCCAGCGGGCTGCCGTCGCGCATAGCATCCATTGAGACTGCCGATGGGCCGCTCACGGAAGCCTATGCCCCCATGTCGGTGGTGATACGGCTGGAGGATGACATGGATATTTCCCGGGGGGACATGATCTGTCGGGCACACAATCAGCCGACCGTATCCCAGGATATTGATGCGATGGTCTGCTGGATGAGCGACAAACCACTGCAGGTGGGACAGAAGCTCGCGATCAAACACACCACCCGCAGTGCACGTGCTTTGGTGAAAGACCTGCAGTACGAGCTGAACATCAACACACTGCACCGCAACCCAGGGGTGAGTTCGTTGTCGCTGAATGAGATCGGCAGGGTACGCCTTCGCACCACTTCACCGCTGCTCGCCGACGAATACCGGCGCAACCGTCAGACGGGCGGATTTGTCCTCATTGACGAGTTCAGCAACCACACAGTGGGCGCCGGGATGATTGTGGGCGCCGACTAGTCCAGGAGACAGTCATCAGACGCCAGCACCGGGGAGAGTTCCAGAGAGGTCTCCCCGGGACTGGTGTTGCCGACTGGCTGTCAGCCAGATCGGCGCGATGACTCGCTACATTGAATCGTGTCCGCTGTGGCGCTGAATGGCAGCCAGCACCAGGTCGACGGCGTCGCTCACGCCGGTCACGGAGGTGTCCACCGCGCAGTCAGGTTCCTGAGGCACTTCGTACGGTGAATCGATTCCCGTGAACTCGGGGATGAGTCCCGCCCGAGCTTTGGCGTAGAGACCCTTGCGGTCCCGCTGTTCACAGATGTCCATCGGCGTGCTCACATGCACCAGGAGAAAGCCGCCGACGGCTTCGGCCAGCTGCCGGACCTCCTGGCGGGTTGAATCATAGGGGGCAATCGGGGCGCAGACAGCAATACCGCCTGCACCAGCGATCTGGGCGGCCACCCACCCGATGCGCCGCACGTTCAGCTCCCGGTCAACCCGGGAAAAACCCAGCCCAGAGGACAACATTCTGCGGACCGAGTCCCCATCCAGCAGGGTCACGGGACGATCGTCAGTGCTCCGGAGGCGTTCGACTAGTTCGCGTGCCACTGTCGACTTTCCGGACCCGGAAAAGCCGGTGAACAAGACGACCAGGCCGCGCTGCCGGAGGGCGCCGGAGTCCGTATGCTGGGTGGGCCCCGTGTCCCCTGCTGCGAAGTCAAGAACCAGGTCCGCATCGATCTGCTGCAGGACGTGATGACGAAGGTCCCGCTGCCCGGCTTCGTGGCTCGGAGGTGCACCCGGGAGTACCAGAAGGCGCACCGTAGCACCAGTCACATGGCCTGCGCAGCGGAGCAGCCCGGCGATCAGATCCTGGCCAGCTCGACTCCCGGTCTGACTGCTGTCGATGATCGCCAACAGCACTAGAAGAGCGTTAATATCGCGGGCGTTTGATACTGCACGTGCCATGTCTTCGGCGGACGGGTCGGTGGTGAATACTGCGGCCACAATCTGCTGCGGTCTACCACCGGCTGGCCGGGGGAGTGGTTCGGTGAGGCGAAGGTGCCGGGCTGGCGGATGCTCGGCGGGTTGCAGCCGGACGAGGTCGCCAGCAAGATGAACAATCCCCGGCTCTTCCCTGAAGGCTGTAATCATGAGCCGCACCAGGGGGGTGCCGTCCGGGTCAGTCAACAGCATCGCGTTGCGATGCAGTGCTTCCCGGGCCAGAGCGACTGGGACCCCCAGCGTGAATTCCGCAGGCCACCCAGGCGGTCGCTGCTCAGGGAGGCAATACCCGTTGGCCGGCGCATAGAGTCCTCCGAGGAGGAGCTCAAGCTCGTCAAGCTTCGCCCCTTCCAACGCCAGGGCAGGCTCGGTGAGGAGGGTATTCCTAACACTCATGGCGATTCCTGCCCTCCCTGTCCGGTATTGCTGCCGGTTGCGGTCTCAGCGAGTCTGCGGGACTCTGCGCGCTGCCGCTTCTCGGTCCAGGCCAACGCGGGGAAACCGTAACGCCGCCGCAGGAACATCCACAGCACGGGAGCAACAAGTAGTGCCACGAGGAGGATCGTGCCCGTGGTGAGATTATCCACCCCAAGCATCTTCAGCGCCGAGGCGAGCAGGACGAACGCTAACGCACGCCGCACAAGTCCTCCGCTGAGGCGGGAGGACATCTGGGCGCCGAGATACACGCCGGGGATGCTACCGACTATCAGAGGCAACGTGATCCCGAAGTCCAACGAGCCGAAGAGCATGTGTCCCAACGCTGCGGCGGCCACCATGGGAACAGCCTGTAAAAGGTCAGTTCCCACCAGTTGGCTGGCTTTCAACCCGGGGTAGATCATCATGAGTCCAATAATGACGATCGACCCGGAACCAACGGAGGTCATGCCCACAATGAGGCCCCCTCCCACCCCTAGCAGAAGTGTCTGAAGGACCTTCGGCACGACCTCAGGCCGACCCTGCGGCTGTAGCGGTCCCGAGCCACTGCGGGTCCGGGCCCGTTCCACCAATCGCATGTAAGCCCGGACCACGAGCAGCACCGCCGTGATCATTAGGGCGATTCCGAGCGCCAACTTGATGCCAGCCTGAACGCTTTGGTCGTCTCCAAGGGCCTTCAATATCAAGACCCCACAAAATGCAGACGGAATTGAGCCAATGGCTAACCATTTAACCAATTGATGGTTAACGGTGCCCCGACGTAGATGAACGGCTGATCCAACCGGTTTCATTACGGCACTTGCCACCAAATCGCTGGAAACAGCAGTGAGCGGCGGAACGTTGAAAAAAAGCACAAGAATTGGGGTCATGAGAGCGCCCCCACCCATGCCTGTCAATCCGACAACAATCCCCACGCCGAATGCGGCGGCAACCATGGTTAGGTCCATAATTGAAGATTGTGTCATAGATAACAATGGTGAGAATAGGGGTGCACCGCAGGTTTTTTAGGAAACGTCGCGAGAGGCCCTGGAATTCATAGGATTTCGCCAGTGACTAAATTCGTCGGGCTACCAGGACCATTCCCAGCCGTATGATCCTTCGAACCCTCCAATGACGAATCCCGCGGATCCGCTACCTGCTGGCACGTCAAGCACAATAAGACCCTCAGCGTCGGTTTCCGGTTCGATCGGACTGGGAAGGAGATCATCGGGAGCTACACAGCCGGCACTGTTGCCCACCGGATCATCGACCGGTTGCCCGTCCGCATCCCACGCCTTGAATTCACGCGCTGACATAGCAAAATACGGCCAGCCAGAATCCACCAACTCAGGGTGCGCGGCTACGGAAAAGTGGAGTGCCACGAACTGACCATTGATACTCTCCTGGGGCGAGTCACCAGTGCACTGGAAGTCGACCTGTATTTCCTCAGCCTTCATGTCAGCGAAGGTGGTCCCAGAACCGTCGTCGAAGACACTCGCTTCTCCAACCGTTCCTGGCAAGTTCCCGTGATCATTGAGGTCCCTTTCCGGTACCGTGCCGGGGTCGGAGGGCTCGGGCTGAGGTGTAGCGGAGCTATTATCCTCGGTGCCCACAACGCTATCGGTGCCCTCAACGCTATCGGTGGCCTCCGGCGCGGAGGTGCTTTCCTCGCTGGGGGACGCTGCGGGTGTGCCGGTGGCGGTCGGGATCGATGATCCGGTCTGGGTGGGCAGACTGTCGGGGTCCATGCTGGTGGCGCCCGTGCAGCCTGTCAGGGTTAGGGCGAGTGCGATGGTGAGGAGGTGAGCGGAACGGTTCATCGTATTCTCCCGGATGATCGGTCGATGAGAAGTACTCCAAGCAGGCAGATGCGCTGATCCTAGCCCAATTGCGCATTAAGAGACAGCATGATCTTTCGGGTGGCCGCTGCCACCCAGAATTCGCTGAGCTAGCGGGACAGAGAGGGGGTGAGCTGACAGTTTCGTTCCGAGGTCAGGGCGGGACTATTGACGAAATCGCGGAAAGCTGAGAGTGCCTCTGGGGATGATCGGATACCAGTGTTTCCCACGCCCAGTTCCACACCCTCCGCGGTGACCCCGGGGTGGTCCCAGTACACAAGTGCGCGTAGCTTGGGTAGCCGGGAAAGCTTCTCCTCAGCCGAGTTGAAGAAACTTGCCTTGGAGTGAGGCCCACGGGGCTTTTCATCTACTCCCCACTCTGCCAGCATCTGAGGCTTGTCGGGATAATGCGCGGCAGCCCACTGATAGAACCCTGGCCAGGATCCACCGCTGGTCTGGTTGGCGAGCTGGAAGAGGTCCGGCGTCGTAGCCAGATCGAAAGCATAGGGATCCTGGGCAATCCAGTCAACGACGTCGTCGCCCGGATAGAGCTCCTCAAACCAAGGCTTTTCTGCCCACTTTTGGGTCCCTGTGTAGTTCATTACCGTGACGATCGTGTCGGGGTTTGACCGCGAGAGAACCTCGACGGTGTGGCGAAAGAAGTCGCGAAAATCGGCGGCGGTCTGGCCCGACTCCTCGTTTTCATCGACTTCGTCTTCCATCTCCGCGTTGAGGGAAAGGAAAAAGGGTTGGCCCGCTTCGCGCCGCAGATGGTCGCCAAGTTCAGCAAGATAAGGGTCGGCCGCGCCGTCCGCCACTTCCCGCCAGGTAAGGGAATCGGGTTTCCAGTTGAAAAACAGTATCCGTTCGTTACCGGGCTCGTCCTGCCGGTTCAACTCGGACTCAGTCGGGAACAGCGCATCCTGACCACGCTTGTAGTAGTGAACGATGTCCACCGACCTGCCCACCCGCTGTTCAAAACTGGTCAAGGCGGTGTCCCAGTTCTCCCCTCCATGGGGATTGGGGGCTACCCCAAAAAATACATCGCACCCGGCTGACGGTTTGGGAGGCGCACTGCAGGAGGTGACCAGGACCGAGAGAATCAGACCAAGCATCACGAGCGGACCTGGATGCCTCATTTTCCCTCGCTCTCATGGCTGAGAGTTCGATCCTAACCAGCAACTCAGGTTAATGCAGCAGGGTGGCCACCGAAATATGTCCGGTGGCCACCTACGCGGGAGCGCTGGTCCTCCTAGTCGAGGTAGCTCTTCCGCGGCGCAGTGAGGAAGTCGCTGGCGACGAAGTTCCTGAACGAGTCAAGGCTGGCCGTGGCAGAGTCGACTCGCGTGTCGCCAACAATCAATGGATTCCCTGACGTGTCGATGCCCGTGGAGTCCCAGTACACGACGGCCTTGATCTTCGGGTGCTGCGCGAGTTGGTCAGCGGCGGTGTCGAAGAAGTCCCGTTTGTAATTCGGGTACGCAGGATCCTCGTCTACCCCCCACTCCGCGAGCATTTGTGGCTTGTCGGGGTAGTTCGTTGCGGCCCAGTTGTAGAATCCTGGCCAGCCACCGTCGGTGCGATTCACCATGCCTTCGAAGTCGGTCAACCAGACTGGGGGTTTCCCGAACGCATACGGGTCTTGGGCGATCCAGTCAACGACGTCGTTTCCGGGGTAAAGGTCCTCGAACCAGGGCATTTCCCCCCATTTCTCTATCCCGGTGTAGTTCATGACCGTGACCGCATTGTCCACCCCGTTGCCTCGCAGTTCCTGCACGACGTGGCGGAAGAAGTTGCGGAAATCGGCCGGTGTCTGACCGGATCCCGAGGCCAGGTCCACCTCGTCTTCCATCTCGGCGTTGAGCGACAGGTAGAAGGGCTTATCAGCGTTCTGCTTCATGTGGGCGGCGAGGTCACGCAGGTAGCCGTCCGCGGCTCCGTCAGCGACCTGCCGCCAGGTCAGATCGGTCGGCTTCCAGTTGTAGAACAGGATGCGATTCTTTCCAGCCTCGTCCTGACGGTTCAGTTCGACCTCGTTAGGGAAGAGGGCGCTTTGACCACGCTTATAGTAGTGGGCGATATCCATGGTGCGCCCAGCGGTCTTCTCGAAGTTGACGAGGGCGGTATCCCAGCTTTCTCCAGCCAGCGGGTTCGCGCTTGCCCCAAACCAGCTACCGCAGCTGGGAACCAGGATGGCGGACACGCTGCACTCCTCCGCCCCGGGGTTCGGGGCGGGCTCAGGGACTGGCGCCGGGACGGGGGTCGGAGAGGGCGCAGGGGATGGTGCAGGGGATGGTGCAGGGGTCGGCGCGGGGGACGGCGATCCGGCGTCGGGAGTGTGGACGACTTTCGGTGTCAGCTCGGCGTTGCTTTCCCTCGAAGCGATCCGGCTGATGCCGTCGCCGTCGCGGGTCAGCGCAAATGACACGGTACCGTCGCCGGCCGGTTGAACGCCGGTCAGGGGAATGCTGACGGTCTGGGCACCTCCCGCCACCTCAAGACTTCCGACGAGGGAACCCAGAGTCGGTTCGTTGGTGGCAGTGATGCTCTGTTCGGTCCAGTCAGATTCAACCTGATGAACACGTAGGTCCCCGGCATCCCCACCGGTGATGGAGAGTTCAAGGTGCAGACCTGTTTCGGAGGCGTCAGCTAGCTGGCTGAACCGGATGTAGCCTGTTTTTTGATCCTGCACGTCCACACCAACCGCAATTTTGGTCGAGTTACCGCGGTTTTCGTTTGGCATCGTGGACACGGTGTAGGCGTCGGCCGTACTGGTTGCCGAAGTGGCAGCCTGGGCACTTGTGCCCGTTGCGAGGAGGGTGGCCGCAAGGGCGACAACCCCACCCGAGGCAGTCCAAATCCTGAGATGGTGATGTGGTGCGGGATGAGTGGCGGCTATGCCATATTTTGGCCGCAGTGAATGACTAACTTTTGTCATGGGTTTACTCCATTTCGGCTGCTTACCTGTCCCCAGCTAGCAAGTCGAAGCACCATAAGATCGTAGGTGATGGTTACAAAACCGTAACAAAGTTTACCCACTGGCTGAAACTGGCAGCCGATGTTACGGCTGGTTGTGCTCTGGTCCGCTGGCGGTTCTTGGAGCTGGCCCCACCAAAATAACCCGTCTCCGAAGCCACAGGAAAATGATGTAGGCCGCTGCAGGGACGGCCAATACGGTGATTTCGACCGCTGGGGGCACCGACGCGAGATGGTGGACCAGCCCGGGTACGGCACCGAAAAACGCTACCAAGGTAACGGCCACCCAGAGCAGCTCCTGCGATGCCGGAACTATGCCTAGCGAGCGGCGGACCTGGACAAAGCACAGGACGTTTTTGGTGATGATTGCTGCGGCCCACGCAATCGCTGCCCCCGTGATACCCATCGTCGGGACCAGCAGGAGACATCCGGCAACGTCCACGGCGAGTGCAGTGGTCGTATTGATCAGGGAAAGGCTGCTGCGCCCCGCCATTAGCAACAGGACGTCTAGCGGTCCCATTGCCGTTGCGAACAGCATCGCCACTGCGAGGATCTGGAGGCTGAGGCTGCCCGCGCCGTAGGGAGGGCCGAAGAGGAGGCGCAAAAAGAACTCAGCGTAAACAGCGATGATCAGATAGAGGGGCCAGGTGAGCAGGACAGTCCAGAGGGTTAGCCGGCGAGCCACCTGTTTGACGCCGTCGACGTCCTTGACGGCCAGTAGGCGCGCCAACTGAGGTTCACTAACCTGCTGCAGAGCGCTGCCGGCAAGTTGCCCAAGGACGAGGAACCGCGTCACAGCCGTATACAGCGCACCAGCGGCCGGTCCGGCCAGCACCACTACGATGGCAATATCAGCGCGTTGCAGTCCCACCTGAGCCAGCCGGGCCACACCCCGTGGCACGGTAAAGGCCCAGAACTCCGAGATGTTTGCTTTACTGTGAACCGAGCTTCCGCGGTCCAGTAGTCCTGGGGTAGCACGCACAATGAACCTCAGACTGCCCACCGCACAGAGCAGGCCTACCCCATACGGGGCAACCCAGGCGAGTGCCAGGTAGCCAGCGTCGGCGTTCATCCAGCCGGCATAAGCCACTGCCGCCAGTTGCAGGAGCGGCCGTAAGATCCGTTCGATCAAAATCGTGGGCCGCATCCGAGCCAGCCCGCGAGTAATAGCCAATATCAGCTCATAAGCGGCCGCTACTGGCAGGGCGATGGCGAAGACCATGATCATTTGGTGGGTTGTTGTTGCCCCGCTTTCCCCTGCCAGAAGGCGGCTCAAGGCCTCTGCAAGGAACAACCCGGCAACCATGACAACGAAGCTCACCGCTAGTGCTACTTTCAGGCCTCGCGATACCAGCTGGCGGTTGCTTCCGCCCTCGCCCCGCGCGCTATTCCAGGCGATGAACCGGACCAGGCCCTGGTCAACTCCCAGCTGGGACAAGGCCAGGGCGATCAGGAAGATGGAGGTCACCGCGAATAAGGACCCGGCGATCTCCAGACTCCACATCCGGGAGACCAGCACCACCAGGGTGAAATTCGCTAGCGCGGACAGGCCAGCGCCCAGCAGGTTAGCGCTGCCCGACCGTGCGATGGTGGCGATGGCAGTCTGCCCGTTGGAGCGGGCGGCTGCGGCTGGGGAAAGCCTTCGGATCCTCATGGACCCTCAGGTGTGTGACGAGTGCTGGGCGGCAGCTTCGGTCTGTTCCGGGTGAGGTGGGGTGTCGGACTTGTGCCCCCAGAGGTTGAAGATGGACCCGTTGACTGAGGATCGGTGCTTCCCCCGTTCGCGGGTGAGGAGTACACCTCCGACAATCGTGGTGCGGTCCTGGTCGAGCGTTTCCCTCGCGACAAGCACCTCGGCCAGGGTAGATCTGTCTTCCTCCACCACCAGCAGGATTGCTGCGGACTCCCGGGCCAGGACCCCGCCGAGGGCAGTGTTCACCGACGGCCCAACGACGAGCACTAACCCGGTACTGCACAAATCTCTGAAGACTGTCTCCAGAGAAGGATCCCAGACCAGGGACTCTAGCCGTTCCACCTGAGTACCAGGACCCAGTATCGTGACATTCTCACTCACCCGGACTCCAATCCGGCGCGCCTCAGTGGGCTGGCAGCGCCCGGACAGCAGGTCGGTGAAGCCTGGCGCCGAGGAATCCAGGTCGTGAGGGGCTTCAGCTGTTGCCAGCACCAGCGTGACCGGAGCGCCCGCCTCGGCCAAGGTGTCGGCAATCCCGGCCGCCACTTCCCAAGCCGGGGTCATGCCGGAAACGCCTGCAACCATGAGAGCGCCGTCCGGCAGGGAAATGAACTGGTGCAGGCTGTTGGTGAGGCGATGGTAGTTTTCGCGTGCACTCTCATCAGCTGGACCGCTTCCCCGGCTGACAGCTCCCAGAAAGGGTGAAACGCCCGCGGCTGACAGGTCGTCGCGGTCGTGGATCCTCTTGTCGGTGCGTTCGCGAATGAGTGTGAGCGCGATGCCGAGGAGCACTGCCATAGCCAGGATGCCAGCACCAATCAGCAGGGGATGCACACCATCGCGAACCGGCGGAAGAGGCGCTGGGCTGATGATGTCTCCCGGTCTGATTGAGGTGGTGGCCGCATCCGTTTGATCCAGCCGCACCTGGGCAAGCTGGTTTGCGTACAAAATGACCTGCTGTTCCAAATCGAGTGCTTCAGCCTCGCCGGCGTTCCCCGCAGCTATGGCAGCATTGAGTGCTTCAGACGCCTGGTTAAGGAGCGCGGAAATCGATTCCAGCTGCTGATCGCTGAGCTCGGATTGCGCTTCGACCACGCGGGTCGCACGTTCCCTTCGATACTGCAGGTACGCCTCTGCTAAAGCCTGCGATCCAGCCTGAGCCAGCTCCGGGGAGTTTTCGGTATAGGTAATCTGAACCACCTGAGAATTTGACGGCACCTGAGTGACGACTTTGTCCCGAATTGTGCTTCCGAGGTCAAACCCGAGGGTCGTCCCGATGCCCGTCGCCAGATCCACAACAGCATCGGTGTAGACCAAGCCAGCTTCAGTGGTCAGCGCAGCCAATTGCTCGGGGCGAGACGATGGAGTTGCAGGGGAATACGGATTGCCTGCTAAAGGCTCAAGGAACACAGTGCTGGTGGATGAGTACTGCGCGGTGTTGATGCCCACATAGCTGGCGGCCGCCAGCAGGCCGATGACGATCACCGAGGCGAGCACGCGCCAGTGCCGCCTCATCGATCGGCTGAAGAAGGCAGGGCGAGCGGATGACTGATCCAACATAGTAATTCCCCACAAGTTCTCGTGCCGAAAGACCAGAGCGTGACTGTTGCACCAGTCTGACATAGGAATGCTGCAATTAGTCCGGAAGACGGGCAATAAAAAACGGGGCCATTCGACCCCCTTGACAATGGGCCGACGATTTCCTCTTGACAATGCCGAACATACTGAATAAACACGAAAGGTCGCGGCGTGCGCCGCGAGGATGGGGGTAGTGGCTCGTCATGATGAACAGGGAATGGATCCCGGAGGGGTCGCGTGGTAAGGACCTGGATGCCTCGGAGCAGCCACCGGCGGTGCTGATGCTGGGCGGTTTTGGTCGCAGCGGGTCCACCCTGCTGGAGCGCTGTCTGGCCGAATGCCCGGGAGTGGTTGGGCTGGGGGAGGTTCTGCACCTGTGGGAACGCGGGCTCCGCGACGATGAACTGTGTGGCTGCTCACTGCCATTCTCCGACTGTCCGTTCTGGACCGGGGTGGGCGAGTATGCCTATGGGGGATGGGAAAGCCTTGATTCTTCCCTTGCCGTGGAGGACCGGACCGCGGTGGTCCGAAACCGGTACCTTCCTGAATTGGTCACCGGCCTTACCTTTCCTACCCGAAGGAGGCAGCGGCAGAGACTACTCGACCGGCTCGACGCCTTGTATCGGGCGGCCCGGAAGGTTGGCGCCGCACAGCTCATCGTCGACTCCAGCAAACACCCGGCCTACGCCTACCTCCTGCGCCGGGCTTCCGTGCAGTTGAAGTGTGTGCTGGTGGTGAGGGACCCACGAGGGGTGGCCTATTCCTGGGCGAAGGTCGTCAAGCGCCCCGAAGCCGGTTCGTCGGACGCCTACATGCCACGGTATTCCACTGCTGCGGCCGTCGCCAACTGGGCAGCCTATGGATTGCTGTTCCATGCCCTGACGCTGTTGCGGGTACCCGTGAAGACAGTTCACTATGAAGACTTCATGGCTCATCCCCGCCGGGTCGTTGATGAGATCCTGTCCTTTGCCGGTGTTGATGCCACAGACACATCGCACATCCAAGACGACGCCGTCACCTTATCGAAGCATCACACAGTGGCCGGGAATCCCATGCGATTCCGGACCGGGCGACTGGAAATCCGCAAAGACTCGGTCTGGCAGGAGCAGATGCCGTTGCGTGACCGGCGTCTTGCAGGGCTGATCAGTCTGCCGCTACGGTTCGCCTACCGTCTGCAGCAGAGCCACCAGCGTCCCCAGGAGAAATCTAAGCGCATCTAGATGCCACGGCCACGGGCATTCAGGGTCCTCAGAATGGTCTCGGGTTTGACCAGGTTGAGGGTCATTGCGAGGGCCAAATAGGCTCGTGGCTCAAGTACGCTGTGGGACAGCGAGGTGGCGGCCATCCGGCGGGCAGCAGCACGCTGGTTGCCTAACGCGGCCAGTGCGAACGCCCGCTGACCCTCCATCCATGCCGCCCCGCGCCGATTCGCCCTGATCGACGGATGCTTGTTCATCAGGTAGCCGACTCCGTCCGACATGGCCTGCCACTGTTGGGAGAAATAGGAGCCCTTGGGGTGCCAGAGGACGTCCACCGTGACCTCTGGCAAAACCGCTATCCGGCCCTGCTGCGCTGCCCGGAGGAGGAGGTCATAGTCCTCGCCGTAGCCGTAGGGTAGCTCCTCATCGACAAGCCCGACGTTGGCCAGCAGATGCTCTCGCTGGAAGAGGAAGGTGGACGGATGAGCGCCCGTCAGACGACTGCCGGAAAGCCCGTCCTCGGTGACGCTTACGACCGCCGGGATGCGCGTACTGCACCTCTCGCCGTAATGGACGTCAATCCCGCTGACGCAGCCGGTGGCGTCCTGATCACGCAGGGCGCTGATCTGGCGTTGCAGCTTGTCACCACGCCACAGGTCGTCGTCGTCACAGAACGCAACGAGAGGCGCCGTCGCTGCCAACAGCCCGGTATTCCGGGATCCGGGTAGTCCGGGGGTACGCCTGTTGCTCATGACCCGGATTGGACGGGAGGTGGAGGTCCGTGCCAGGTCAGCACGTTCGGTGCTGCGGTCATACACCACCGTGATGCGCACCATACCCGGGTAGTCCTGTCCCAGGATGCTGTCAATGGTCTGCAGGAGCAGCTCGTGCCGATCTCGTGTGGCGATGATGACGTCTACCGCGCTGTTCGCGCTGCTGGCGATGCTATGCATAACAAACTAGCCGATCTGTCGGAGCGTTGGTGATCTTGGGGGGAGCGATTTGCGGAGTGGGTTCGATACCGAACGGTGGGCACGCCGACCAATCGGTAGCCAGCGATCGAGGGCCGCGTTGAGGAGGGCCGCGACGATTAGGCCGACGGCAACCGCGGATGCGGTGTGGACCGGCAATCCTGCGCGGCCGCTATCCGTGGGAATGGGATCGATATGGGAAATGTATCCGGGCTCCAATTCCTTAATCGAAAGAGCGGTGAGTTCTGTTTGAAGCGCCACCCGTTCGGCAGTCAGTGCTGCCGTTGATTCGGCGGCGTTGTCGTCGGTGAGCACCACACTGGTGCTGAGCTGATCGAGGCTGAGATCCACTGACTCGATCTGGGCCCGGATCGAGTCGGCCCGGGTATTGTCGGCGGCCAGTAGGGAGGAGCGCCGGGCCGCCAGGAATTGTTCAGCGAGCGCGTTGGCGGCCTGGTGGGCCTCATCGGGCTGTAATGACGAAACGTAGATCCGCAGGATGCGTGAGTTGATGAGTGGCGAAATCGTCATATCGTTCAGTAGTCCACTGGAGCGGCCGGGGTAGGACAGTGAGCGGGCCGTCTCTCCCAGCACCCGGTCGGAGAGGAGCACCTGGACTGCCGAGTCGATCGACACGTCTGCGGGTCGGGAAGCTTCGCCAGCGAGGTCGGACACCGCTAGGACCACCACGTCGGTGCGCGCGGTATAGCGCGGCTCGTTACCGAAAAATACCAGCAGCCCGATGATCAGCGATGTTGCCAGTACCGAGATGTACAGCACAATTTTGCGTCTGGAGGGGGGAGGCCAGCTCCGAAGAGGAGTCATTGTTGCCAGCTCGGAACGTATCCGAGCAACCGGACGAGCCGTTTATCCTCCTCGGCGAACTGCTCTGCCAGCCATCGCCGGGTCTGCTCCGGCATCGGGGTGCTCGGCCGTGAATTGGTATGGACCGGCATCTCGGGCCACCAGTCGCCAATGTTGAGATGCCGGAGGAGGAGGGGCCATTGCGATAGTCCCGCGGATAGGAAAGCATCAGCGTCCAGGACCAGCACCTGTTCCCGCCCGACGGCCGCGAACATCCGTTCCAGTTGCCCGGCGTAGCAGCCCCGCGCCACATAGGCGTGGTGCTGATGGGAAAACGACTGGTAGGTAGGGTCGGCAATGATGCGTTCTTCCTCACCTGCCAGTCGCTGCGGTTCCCGCTTCAGGGCCTCCTCGAAGCTCAGGTCCTCGAACCCGCGCCCCCGTTCTTGCTTATAGGCGGAGAAGGCGCGTTCCACCGGGTCCCGCAGGAGAATGATCACCTTCACCGGTCCCAGTTCGGCAGCTATGCGGGTTGCCGCCAGCGGATGGAACATGTAATACGGGCTCGCCTCACCGGTGATCAGGCGGTCGGCCATCCGCGGCCGTTTGAACGGAAAATGGGCGGCATAAAACTTGGTGCCCCGCTGAAACCTGTCGGCAGTGTCGAAGTAGTGAATACCCTTGTTGAGCAAGGGAGGCTGGACCTGTGGGTGCTCCGCCAGCATCCGGAACACGCTCGTGGTTGCGCACCGCTGGGCTCCTGCGATCAGGAATGAAGGGCGCATCCTGAAATCTGCGCCGAGCTGTCCAGCCGACGTGGCAGCGGACCGTGCGTAGTCACGGGCCGACTCCCGGAGGTAGTTTTTCAGCGTCATGATGGCTTCTTCCTTTCGGGGCTCCGGAGCAAGGCCGAGTATTCGCCGACTTGCAGCTGGTCCGCGAGCACCCTCTGGTGCCAACGTGCCAGGGATTGCACCGGCTGTCCCTGCTCGGTATGGCTGTCCGCGGTGAACCGCGCTGCAATGGTCAACAGATAACCCATAGTGATGGCCCTCAGGAGCAGGGGATCATCCGCGTAGCGGACCGTGGCTGGTTCACAGCGCAGCACGGCGCTGAGCGCCGGCCGGCTGAGGTCATCCAACGCTGCCCTGGCTGCAGCTGTGTCACCGCGGCGGCGCAATACCTGATGGGCTAAATAGTGCACGATGTCACAGCCAACGGGGATGTCGGCGCTGAATCGTTCCCAGTCCCAGATCATCGGCACAGTCGAGGTACGCGCGAGATTCCAGGCTCCGAAATCCCCGTGCCAGGCCCCAAAGGGGAGCTCGACATCGCCATACAAGTCGAGATAACGGTCAAGCATTTCCGTCAGCAGCCCATCATCAGTGTTCCTGAACGGCTCGATCACCGACGAGAGCCGGGCCACCCAGGGGCTGGACCCAATGGGGATGATCTGAACGCCGGACACGGCAGCGATCTGCGCCGCGGCCGCCAAGGGGGGCTGGGGCTTCCGCTGGGGCCTATCCGGTCGCAGCGAGGACATGATCAGCACCTCATGGTCCCGCCAGGCCCCATGGTGCAGCACCCTGGGCGCGCTGAACGCGGTGGGTCGCCCTGCCGCCAGGAACTTCAGGACCGTCCCTTCATGATGGACCAGCTGGTTGGTCAAGGCGCTCAAACCGACCTTCGCAAACCCAATCTCCGTTCCATCGGGTCGATGGATGTTAAGGATGGGCTTGCGGTTCGCGCGCGCTGAGCCGACCATCAGCGAGATCAGGACTGGTTCCCCGAGCACTTCCTGCAGATAGTCGCTGATGCTATCGGGTGCAGCGTGCACTGATACCCCGAACGGCATGGCCGCTGAGCCGAGCCTGGTGGACAACAGGCCCGATAGCATCCGGCGCGGCGCCGAGCGCCACACCGTGTCATTGGCGCTGGGCCGGTCCACTGCACTGGCAGCAGCGCGGGGCGAACCAGCCGGTACTAGCATGCGAGGGCGGCGTGCGTTTGGTACCAGCCGGAACTGGACGTCCCTGCCTGTCACCAGGCCTGTTTCGACCGAAGCCTCGGGATGCAGGATTTCAACGGTGGAGAGCAGGTCTGCCAACTGCTGGCTTCGGGTAGTAATTCTCATGCGATGGACTCCTTCGGCGGCGGGTGAGGACTACCTGCATCCTCCCGCTGTTGTTCAAAGCGCCACAGTAAACCGAGGCATATCATCAGCGTCATGAGTGGGGAAGCGATGGTGTCGTAGAAGGGCATGACACAGATGAAGAACAGCACAGGGTAGAACAGCACCGAGGCTGTCGGATCTGAACTGACGAGCGCGGGAAGCGAGCGCCGGACCACGAAGTACAGGAAGAGCACCAAGCCTAGGAATCCGGTAGCGAAAATCAGGTACCAGAGGGTCCCCTGAGTGCCCAGCTGCGGGGGCGCACACTGGTGGCATTCCGCGGTGGCGCCCCCGGCAACCGAGTAAAAATTACTCTGCCGGGAACGAGGCGCTCCGAACCCAATGATCGGCGAATAGGTGATCGCCACCTCCAGCACCGTGTCTGCCAGGTTGGACCGTCCCGCATCGCTGTGTGGATTATCCAGTCGCGCAAGGATGAGGTCCGCCAACGGGGTCAGAAGGAGCACCAGATACCCAACGGTTCCCGCGACACCGAAGCTGATCATGGCCAGCCATCTGCCCTTCACTGCGAGGTGAATACTTGCGAACCCCGCGGTGATCAGGAGGGCCAACCACAACCCTCGGTTCAACGTGAAGATTGCCGGCGGAATGGCCGCGACCAGAATGATCACAAAAAGAACCCGTTGGAAGGCGTTCTTTGTATAGCGGTACGACAGGAAAAAGAACGGGAGGAACATCCCGAAGTTGGCGCCCCAGGAGTTGGCGTATTCGAACGGAGCCTTCGGTCGCGGTGTCTCGTATCCCAAAATACTCTGGATCTGGGCCAGGCCAGGATGAATGAGGTTGTTGAGGAAGGTGTTGGATGCCAGAGATTCAGGAAGCGCTACCTCCAGCAGCGACGGAAAGTCGATCCGGGACAGGAACTGCCCGGCGTACCCGCCGACAACCGTGATCACGAACATCCACGCCATGAGGAGGATGACCCGCCTGGTCGGGAGTTCCTTCTCCGTGCTGTTGCCAATGAACAGCAAAACGATGGTGACGGCGATGAACCACGCGACGCGATAGGCCCAGGGCAGGATACGTCCGGGGCCGGATTCAGGGAGTAGGCCGGGGACAGGTTCCCACAGCACAAAAAAGCCGAGCACGACGACGGCAAGAAACAGGAGCCAGACGCCGAATCCCGGTGGAACGTCGAACGCCCGCCGGCGTAGCAGCTGGTAGCCGAGGGGAACCGCGAGGAGAAGGAACCCAAGGACGCCAAACCCGAGCAGCCACCAGAACGGGAAACCGGCCAGAAACACGACGAGTGGCCAGGATGATCCAAGCGAGGGGAACAGGTGGGATCCCGCCCGTGCGCCTAAACGCGCCGGACGCTGCTCTCTTGTCCCCAGATCCAAGATGTGCCTCTAGTTTTCAGTTGATCGACTCTCAGTGATCGAAATCATAGTGTGATCATCCGGATTTGGGGAGGGTCTGACGACTGCTGTTTAGTCCGTCAAACCGGACCATGGACCGTTCGCTGGGTCGCTGCGGGCAATGCTCCGCGAAAACTGAGTAACCGCGGCCGAAAGACCAGTAGCGGCAAGGCAATCCGAGTATTCCTTTCTATTAATCTTTGATCACATAATGATGCATCCGAGGCCTCGTCCGGTCTCAGGTTGCCGCACAGTGGGAGTACGGCAATTCCGCTCTGGCGCAAGCCAAAACTGGAAGAGGAATGTCAGTGCGAAGATTCATTTCGATCCTTCTCGGGCTGCTGATGGTTGCAAGCTTCGGTGTCGCGATTCCCGGGGCAGCAACCGCATCCGAACAGACCCTGTCATCGGTGGTCCGTTCAACCCCCGTCAACTACACCCCCCATGTGCTTGACGGGATTGTGTTCTCTATCGCCGAGGTCGGCGACACAATCGTTCTCGGGGGATCGTTCACCCAGGTCCAGGCCAGTGCCGGCGGACCAGTATTGACCCGCAACGGAGTGGTTGCGTTCAATAAGAACAACGGTCAGATCAGCACCGGCTTTGCGCCCCAGTTCAACAGCACTGTGCGAAGCGTGGTCGCCGCGGCGGATGGACAGTCCGTTTACATCGGTGGACAGTTTGGAACTCTCAACGGCGCCAGCACCCCGAAGGTGGTGCGACTCGCTCTCAGCAACGGTGCCAGAGTTACCGCGTTCAACGCGGGGAATATCAACGCAGTCGTCCACGACATGAAACTCTCCGGTAACCGACTCTTCATCGGCGGAGAATTTACCGCCGTCAGGGGACAGGCTCGGGCGGCGCTCGCCGAACTGGATCCTGTGTCGGGCGCGCTCCGCGCCAACACCAATATTGTCTTCGCGGGGACCCACCTTGGTGGGACCACCTTCGTGCACAAGTTCGATGTCACTCCGGATGGCCAAACCATGGTGGTCACCGGCAATTTCACGTCCATGGACGGGCTGGACCGCGTGCAGGTGGGAATGATCGATCTCTCCACGCCAACGGCCACGGTGGCAGATTGGCAAACCAACAGGTGGAAGCCCAACTGCTTCTCTGTCTTCGCCTACTACCTGAACGATCTGGATATCTCCCCCGACGGATCCTATTTCGTGCTCGGTTCCATGGGCGGCTACGGCAGCGGCCCTCCAACTCTGTGCGACACCGTGTCGAGGTGGGAAATAGCTGACCGGGGGGCAGCCGTCAACCCAATCTGGGTGGACTATTCCGGTGGAGATAGCGTGTACGCCCTGGAAGCCACCGGGGAGACTGTCTACTTCGGTGGACACCATCGGTGGATGAACAACCCGTTCCGCGGTGACGCTGCAGGGCAGGGCGCCGTCGAGCGGGAGGGCATTGGCGCGCTCAGTGCACTCAGTGGTCTTCCCATGCAATGGGACCCAGGGCGGGACCGCGGCCGTGGCGTCTTCGACCTGCTTGCAACGTCTCAAGGATTGTGGGTGGGCTCGGACACCGATCGCATTGCCCGCTTCCTATATCGAGCGAGAATCGCGTTGTTCCCGTTGGCCGGAGGAACCGCGATACCAGCGGCTTCGGCACCCGCGCTACCGGTCGATGTACTGCAAAGTGGGACACCCAGTAGCTCGGTGGATCCGCGGTATCTTTACCGGGTCAATGCAGGCGGCGATACGATCCCGTCCATTGACGCGGGGCCGGACTGGGTCGGTGATGCTGCCCCGCCGGGCAGCACGTATCGCAATACGGGCAACGCTGCGGCTTACCCCGCTGTGCCGCAGATTACTGGGGCCGTGCCTGCCAGTACTCCCTTGTCGGTGTTTTCAACCGAGCGCTGGGACCCAGCAAGCGCACCCGAGATGAAATGGTCGTTCCCCGTAACCGCCGGGAAGGACGTCCAGGTGAGAATCTACCTCGCGGACCGCTGCAGCTGCACTCAGGCCAGTGGCTCACGGGTGTTCTCGATGACGGTCGACGATCAGATGGCCTTCGAGAACTATGACATCAACGCCAGCGTGGGTCACGATACGGGAACCATGCTGACGCGGGATATCACCAGCGACGGCACGGTAGACATCGAATTCCTTCATGTTGTTGAAAATTCGTTGGTCAATGCAGTCGAGATTTTCGATCTTGATGCGCCTGCCCCGGATCCCGGCCAGACAGACCAGCTAAGCCAGGTGTATTTCACCGGTAGTGAGGGTGCGGAGGCCAGCCCGAATGTGACGGGTGCTGTTCCGTGGGACAGCGTGCGCGGCGGGTTCGTCGCAGCTGGATCCATGTATCTCGCAATGGCCAACGGGGAACTGCATCAACGATCCTTTAACGGATCACAGATTGGCGGACCCACAGTCATCAATCTGAACGGACTGGCGAACTTCGCGAGTGAGATGCAGTCGATGACAGGGCTGTTCTACTCCAATGGCCGCATCTATTTCACGTTGGCAGGCCAAACCAGTCTGTTTATGAGGCATTTTGAGCTTGACAGTGGGATTGTCGGTGCCCAGCGGTTCACTATCGCCGGCCCGACGGGCGGCGCGACCTGGAGCAATGTGCGGGGCATGTTCCTGGCCGACGACACGTTGTATTGGGCCTCCGCGGACGGCAATCTGAATGCTCTGGACTGGACGGAGTCGGTGGGTGACGGAACCGTTTCCGGAACGTCCACCGCCGTGAGCGGTCCAGCCCTCGATGGCGCCAACTGGACGGCGAAGTCTCTGATCGCCAAGCCAGGAACGGCTCCTCCGCCGGTCAACGAGCCGCCGTCGGCCAGCTTCACCCAGACATGTGACGGCCTTGAGTGCTCGTTCGATGGCGCGGGATCGACCGATTCCGACGGGACCATCGGCTCGTACGCCTGGACCAGCAGCGACGGTGGATCCGGGACGGCAGCAGTCTTCACCCGGGAGTTTGCATCGGCTGGAACCTATGAGGTGACCCTCACGGTCACTGACGATGACGGTGCCACATCCTCGACCACGCAGGAGGTGACTGTCACTGCCGCTCCACCGGTGAATGAGGAGCCGACGGCGACCTTCACTGACGATTGTGTGGAGTTGACGTGTACGTTCGACGGGTCCGATTCGTCGGACCCCGACGGCGAAGTCACTAGCCATGTGTGGGCTTTTGAGGGTGGGCCTGCGGCCGAGGGGGAAATTGTTACGCGTACTTTTCCTGAGGCGGGCAGTTATGACGTGACGTTGACCGTGACGGATAACGCAGGCGCTACGGGCACGGTTACACGCACCATTGATGTCAGTGGTGGGACGGATCCGACAACACCCGTCACGTTTGTGGCGTCGACTGCGAGCACGAATACCGGCTCGGTCCTGACCCATAGTGTGGTGTTGCCAGCGCAAGTGCAGGCCGGCGACGTGTTGGTGGCGATGTTCTCGACGAATTCCGGGACCGTGGGACTGACGCACCCCACGGGCTGGGACGTGTCGGCGGAGGGTGCCACCACCTCGATGCGGTCGGTCATGTATGGCAGGGTGGCGACGGCCTCCGATGTGGGAGCTACGGTATCGGTGCGCACGGCAGCGTATGGCCGGGGGACCCTGGTGGTTACGGTCTACCGCGGGGCGCAGATTGCCGCGGCCTCCTTTGACATGGAGACGGAGACCGTCAGCCGTGCACAGCACACCACCCCGACGCTGCCTGCTGCGGCTGGCGATTGGGTGTTGTCCTACTGGGCTGACAAAACTGCTGCGACCACCAGTTGGGCTGCTCCGGGTGGAGTGACTGCACGACAGACCGGGGCCGGAACGGGAGCCGGGCATATGAGCTGGCTTGCCGCCGACAGCAACGGACCGGTCAGCGGACCCACCGCGGGTGGTTTGACCGCAACCGCGAACAGTGCCACGGGTAATGCCGTGATGGGAACCGTCGTCATCAAGCCGGGTACCCCCTAGCTGACGGCCCCGCGCAGTAGCGAGAACGACGGGTCCCTTCCGGTCACCAATCCGGAAGGGACCCGTCGTCGTCTTCGCTAACGGGGAACAGCCCGTCGCTTGAGGCAGGGCGGTGGTAAAGTCGGACGCGACCATACGGGTATGACCTCCTGTCCCACAGCCTGCGGAAACCAGCCGTTCAGCAGCGTCGCCGCGGCCCTGTTGCCCGGCTGTGGGAACCGTCCCGCCGTGGCACCGAACCGAAGTACGGAGAACACTCAACGATGGAAACTACTGCCACCGGGAGCACCGCCATAGCGCCTGCGTCACGGGCACTGGAAGTGATCGGCGGGGACCTGACCGAGAAGAGCCTCAAGCGCTATCTGGGGGGGATCGCTGGTGTCGACGCGGTGGGCCTGGAAGCCCGCGCGGCGTCCCTGGGGACCCGGTCGATCAAGACGACGTCGAAGGCGTGGGCCCTGGACACGATCATCTCCCTGATCGACCTGACCACCCTTGAGGGGTCGGACACTCCGGGGAAGGTCAGGTCGCTTGTCGCGAAGGCGTTGGTGCCCGACGCCGGTGACCTGTCCACCCCGCGGGTGGCCGCGGTGTGTGTGTATGGCGATATGGTGCCATACGCGGTCGAGGCGCTGGGCAGAGCCCACGACGCCGACGCCCCGGGCCGCATCAATGTCGCAGCGGTCGCCACGGCCTTCCCCTCCGGGCGGGCGTCGCGGTCGGTGAAGCTCTCCGATACCGCCGACGCTGTTGCGGCGGGTGCGGACGAGATTGACATGGTCATTGACCGTGGCGCGTTTTTGGCGGGCCGGTATGGTCTGGTGTTCGACGAGATCGTTGCGGTGAAGGAGGCCTGCCGCCGCGCCGATGGTTCCTACGCGCACCTGAAGGTGATCCTGGAAACCGGGGAGCTCAACACGTACGACAACATCCGGCGTGCCTCATGGTTGTCCATCCTGGCTGGCGGCGACTTCATCAAGACCTCCACCGGCAAGGTAGCCCCCGCTGCGACCCTCCCGGTCACCCTGTCGATGCTTGAAGTGGTCCGCGACTGGCACCGGCTCACCGGCGAGAAGATCGGGGTGAAGCCGGCCGGCGGCATCCGCACGTCCAAGGACGCCATCAAGTACCTGGTCACCGTCGCCGAAACGGTGGGGGAGGACTGGCTTCAGCCGGACCTGTTCCGCTTCGGCGCTTCAAGCCTCCTCAATGACGTGCTCCTGCAGCGTCAGAAGCTCACCAGCGGCAGCTACTCCGGCCCTGCCTACGTCACGATCGACTAAGGATCCACTCATGACATTCCTCGAATACGCACCGGCCCCGGAGTCCACCTCTATTCTGGACCTCAAAACCGAGTACGGCCTGTTCATCAACGGTGAGTTCGTCCCCGGCAACGGCGAATCCTTCACCACCATTTCCCCTGCCACCGAGCAGACCATCACCACCATTTCGTGCGCCAGCGAGGCCGACGTCGACACCGCCGTCGCCGCCGCCCGCCGGGCTTACGAAAAGACCTGGTCGAAGCTCTCCGGCACGGATCGGGGCAAGTACCTGTTCCGGATCGCCCGGTTGGTGCAGGAACGCTCCCGTGAACTGGCCGTCGCGGAAACCCTCGACAACGGCAAACCGATCAAGGAAAGCCGCGACGTCGACGTCCCCCTGGTCGCCGCGTGGTTCTTCTACTACGCCGGCTGGGCTGACAAGCTCGACCACGCCGGACTGGGCCCGAACCCCCGGTCACTGGGCGTCGCAGCCCAGGTGATTCCGTGGAACTTCCCGCTGCTGATGCTGGCGTGGAAGATCGCCCCCGCCCTGGCCGCGGGTAACACGGTGGTGCTCAAGCCCGCCGAGACCACCTCCCTGACCGCGATGCTGTTCGCCGAAATCCTGCAGCAGGCCGACCTGCCAGCCGGTGTGGTGAACATTGTCACCGGCGCCGGGGCCACCGGCTCAGCACTGGTCAACCACCCGGACGTCAACAAGGTCGCCTTTACCGGCTCCACCGCCGTCGGACGGTCCATTGCCCGGTCAACGGCCGGGACCAGCAAGAAGCTCACCCTCGAGCTCGGTGGCAAGGGCGCGAACATCGTGTTCGACGACGCCCCCATTGACCAGGCCATCGAGGGCATCGTCAACGGGATCTTCTTCAACCAGGGGCAGGTCTGCTGCGCCGGATCCCGCCTGCTGGTGCAGGAGTCAATCCACGACGAAGTCGTGGACCGGCTCAAGGAGCGATTGTCGACGCTGCGCGTCGGTGACCCCCTGGACAAGAACACCGACATTGGTGCGATCAACTCGGCGTCCCAGCTCGGCCGGATGCGCGAGCTCTCCGACATTGGGGAGCAGGAGGGCGCCACCCGCTGGAGCCCGGCGAGTAACCTGCCGCAGCAGGGTTTCTGGTTCCCGCCCACCATCTTCACCAACGTGTCCACCAGCCACCGTATTGCCCGGGACGAGATCTTCGGGCCGGTACTGTCGGTGCTGACCTTCCGCACTCCCGCCGAAGCGATCGCGAAAGCCAACAACACCCCCTACGGTCTCTCGGCAGGGATCTGGTCGGACAAGGGCAGCCGGGTTCTCGCCGTCGCCGACAAGCTGCGCGCCGGGGTGGTCTGGGCGAACACGTTCAACAAGTTCGATCCCGCGTCACCGTTCGGTGGTTACAAGGAATCCGGGTACGGCAGGGAAGGCGGCCGCCACGGACTCGGCGCTTATCTGGCCCCCGCTGCGGCGCCCAAGTCCTCGGTGGTCTCAGCCATCATGAACAAGACCCCCCTGGGAGGCTCCAAATGAGCGCTGCACGGCTAGGCGTTCCGAAGACCTACAAGCTTTACATCGGCGGAAAGTTCGTCCGCAGCGAATCCGGACGCGTCTATGAGGTAGCAACCAGGAAGGGTGGACCCCTGTTGAACACCGTCAATGCGGCCAAGGGCTCACGCAAGGACGCGCGCGACGCCGTCACCGCCGCCCGCGCAGCCGTCAGCGGCTGGGCCGGGACCTCCGGGTATAACCGCGGGCAGGTGCTGTACCGCATTGCCGAGGTCCTCGACGGGCGCCGGGCACAGTTCGCCGACGAGATTGCCGCATCCGAAGGGGTTTCCGACGCTGCGGCTGCAGCGCAGGTCGACGAGGCCATTGACCTGTGGGTCTGGTACGCCGGCTGGGCCGACAAATACGTGCAGGTGGCAGGGAACGCGAACCCGGTCTCGGGCCCGTACTTCAACCTGTCCACCCCGGAGCCCACCGGTGTCGTCGCGGTCATCGCCCCGCAGGGGCCCGGCTCGCTGCTCGGGTTTGTTCGTGCCGTCGCGCCGGTGCTGGTCAGCGGGAACACGGTGGTGGTGCTCGGCAACGAGCGCGCACCACTGGCGGCCCTGAGCCTCGGGGAAGTCCTCGCCACGTCGGATGTACCCGCGGGTGTGGTGAACATCCTCAGCGGTTCCCCCGCCGAGATCGCTCCCTGGCTGGCCTCCCACGCCGACGTCAACGCCCTGGACCTGCTCGGGGCCGAGGACCTGGACTGGGTGGACCTGCAGATCGCCGCCGCGGAAACGCTCAAACGGGTGCTGCCGCCCGAGACCGGCCCCGACGCCGGCGCCCCCTCGATCGACCGGATCACGTTCTTCACCGAGACGAAGACCGTCTGGCACACCAAGGGTCTGCTCTAACGGTCCTACCGCGTCTAACGGTCCTACCGCGCAAAAAAGTGGCGGACCCGCAGGGGAGTGGTTGCTCAACCACTCGTCTGCGGGTCCGCC
>NZ_BAAAIJ010000032.1:179532-269479 GCF_039526005.1 Arthrobacter flavus
GCCTGCTAGGCCTTGCGGTCGCCTTTGGCGAGGGCGGGGCCGGTATCGGAGCGTCCGAGGATCGACTGGGGGATCCAGAAGGCCAGGAAGAACAGCGTCAGGCAGACGGCGAAGGCCCACACATTGCTTTCATCGAAGAAGGCCAGGGAACCGACGGCGCCGAGGAACAACACCATCATGACGGCGAACGTCACGAGGTTGTTGACCAGGTGGCCCTCACCGGAGTGGGTGGGCTGCTTGCGCGGAGCGGTCCGCTCGGAGGAAGTAGTGGTGTGTGACATGGAGTCTCCTCGAGATTGTGCAAAACGATACTGACTCAACCATAACTGGATTCAGCGCTCAGGGCGGCAGTGGCACCCGGTCAGGGACCCGATCGTGACCGTTCACCACGGTGCAGAGCAACCAGTCGCACGAGGGTGTTCCCGAAGGTCAGAGCCCCAGGGACTCCTCCACATCGCGCAGGACGGCGTCCAGCCGGGCGCGGGCGGTCACCTTCGCCTCGTCGAGCTCGGCGGCCGACTCCACCGGTTCGATGACCTCCAGGTAGCACTTCAGCTTCGGCTCGGTGCCGCTGGGCCGGATGATCACCCGGGTGTCGTCCCGGGTCAGGTACAGCAGCCCATCGGTCGGTGGAAGCCCGGCGTGGCCGGTGAGGAGGTCCTGCACGACGTCGACTGCCGAGTCCGCGAAGGCCTGCGGGGGGTTCTCCCGCAACCGGTTCATCATGGCGTCCAACAGGCCAAGGCTGCCGACCCGGACCGAGAGCTGGTCGCTGGCGTGCAGCCCATGCAGCAGCGCCAGGTCATCGAGCAGGTCAAACAGGGTGCGCCCCTCGGCCTTGGTGGCCGCGGCCAGCTCGGCCAGGAGCAGCGCCGCGGAAATTCCGTCCTTGTCCCGGACCAGGTCGGGTGCCACGCAGTAGCCCAGTGCCTCCTCGTAGCCGTAGGCGAGCGACGGGACCCGGGAAATCCACTTGAATCCGGTCAGGGTTTCGGTGTGGGGGATCCCGGCGGTTGCGGCGACGCGGGAGAGTAGTCGCGAGGACACAATCGAGTTGGCGAAGACGGTCCCCGCCGGGTGCGGGCCGGCGCCTTGCGCGCGGCGCACGGCAAGGTGTTGCCCCAGCAGGGCCCCCGTCTCATCGCCGCGAAGCATCCGCCACTCACCGGTCGCCGGATCTTTGGCTGCCACCGCAACCCGATCGGCGTCCGGGTCGTTGGCGAGCACCAGATCGGCGTCGTGAGCTATCGCGGCAGCGACGGCCAGATCCAGCGCGCCGGGCTCCTCCGGGTTGGGGAAGTCAACGGTGGGGAAGTCCGGGTCCGGGTCTGCCTGCTCGGCGACCACGTGGACGGTCCCGAAACCGGCGGCGGCCAGCACGTCCTGTGCGGTGGTGCCGCCTACCCCGTGCAGCGGGGTGAGCACGATCGACAGGTCCCGGTCCGGGAAACGTTCCCGGTCCGCCAATGCAACCACCGATGTGACATAGTCCTTCGCAATGCTTTCCGGCAGGACATTCCAGCCCCCGGCCGCCAGTGGGATGCCGTCGAGCTGGCCAACCGCTGCGATGCGGGCGGCGATCTCGGTGTCCTGCGGGGCCACGATCTGCGCCCCGCGACCGGCGTCATCGACGGCGCGGCCTCCCAGGTACACCTTGTACCCGTTGTCCTGGGGCGGGTTATGGCTTGCCGTCACCATCACCCCCACCTCACACTCGAGGGCGCGGACCGCATAAGCGAGGACCGGCGTCGGCAGTTCGGTGGGCATCAGGAAGGTCTGGATGCCCGCGGCGGTGAAGATGGCGGCTGTCTCCTCGGCGAAGATCCGCGAGTTGTGGCGGGCATCGAAGCCGACGACGGCGCGCGGCACATATGCTCCCTCGGCGCTGCCGGTCACATGGGCGGCCAGACCAGCGGCGGCGCGGCGAACCACCACCCGGTTCATCCGGTTCGGTCCGGCGCCCAGGGCGGCCCGGAGGCCCGCAGTGCCGAAGAGCAGCGGCCCGCTGAAACGGTCCTGCAGGTCCTGGGTCGCGGCGGTACGGGTGTCGTCGTCGGCCGCCTGCGCGAGCAACGCCTCCAGCTCCGCGGCGGTGTGCGGATCCGGATCCTCAGCCGCCCAGGTGCGTGCGGCTGCGAGAAGTGATTCGTGGTCGGCGTGCGTCATAGCGTGTTCTTACCTTCGGTCAACTTCTAGAGCCGGCTGATGATGTCAGCCAGCAGGCGTGAGATGCGGGGTCCGGCGGCCGTCCCGGATTCGATCACTTCGGCATGGCTCAGCGGTGTGGCGCTGATGCCCGCGGCCAGGTTGGTGACCAGGGAAATCCCGAACACCTCCATGCCGGCATGCCGGGCGGCGATGGCCTCCAGTGCCGTCGACATGCCCACCAGGTCGGCGCCGATCGTCCTGGCATACCGCACCTCGGCGGGCGTCTCATAATGCGGTCCGGTGAACTGTGCGTAGACGCCCTCGTCGAGCGACGGGTCAACGTCGCGGGCGATCGTCCGGATCCGTGACGAATACAAGTCGGTCAGGTCGACGAAGGTGGCGCCTTCAAGGGGGGAGGTGGCGGTGAGGTTGAGGTGATCGCTGATCAGAACGGGCGTCCCCGGGGTCCACTTCTCCTGCAACCCGCCGCACCCGTTGGTCAGCACCATGATCTTCGCTCCGGCAGCGGCGGCGGTGCGCACCCCGTGCACAACGGCCCGAACACCCTTGCCCTCGTAATAGTGGGTCCGGGAACCGACCACCAGGGCGCGCTTGCCCGACGTCGTCAGGACTGACCGTACGGTTCCCACGTGGCCCTCGACGGCGGGGGCAGAGAAGCCGGGGATGTCCGAGGCCTCGAGGGTGTGGGTGGTCTCGCCGATCAGGTTGGCAGATTCACCCCACCCCGAGCCCAGCACCAGGGCAATATCGTGGCTGGCGACGCCCGTCTGCGCGGCGATGTACTCGGCGGCGGCGCGGGCCAGGTCGAAAGGGTCGGTCGGCGTCATTGACGTGGGGTTCTCGATCACTGATCAAACTTACCCTCAGTTCCCCGCCCGCGGCCACCGCCTGAGGCGTGCGCGGACCGCCTTAACCGTTTGAGAGCGCGGCAGGGATAGGACAGAATGGTCAGTTGTGACCAGCCAACTAGATTTCAGTGCCCTTCGAATTGCCATCCTGGGCGGCGGGCCCGGCGGATACGAGGCGGCGATGGTCGCCGCCTCTCTTGGTGCCAGCGTCACGATCGTCGAACGACACGGGCTCGGTGGTGCAGCAGTACTGACCGACGTCGTGCCGTCCAAGACACTCATCGCTACAGCAGACATCATGGCCCGGGTGGCCTCAGCGCATGAACTGGGGGTGCGCTTCGAGAACACCGAGGCGGCGTACGCGGATCTCGGCCAGGTCAACGCGCGGCTCCTGAAACTTGCGGCCGAACAGTCCGCCGATATCACCCGAGCACTCGAGCGGGTAGGGGTGAAGATCCTCATCGGCGACGGAAAGCTACTGGACAACCACCGGCTTGAGGTCACCTCCGGCGGTGAGACCACAGTGGTCGAAGCCGACGCCATCCTCCTGTCCGTCGGAGCGCATCCCCGTGAACTGCCCACAGCTCAGCCGGACGGCGAACGTATCTTCAACTGGACCCAGGTCTACACCCTCACCGAGGTGCCTGAGCATCTCATTGTGGTTGGCTCGGGGGTCACGGGAGCCGAGTTTGCCTCAGCCTACGACGGCCTGGGATCGAAGGTCACCCTGATCTCCAGCCGGGACCGGGTGCTCCCCGGCGAGGACGCCGACGCCGCCGAGGTGCTCGAGAACGTGTTCACCAACCGCGGCATGACGGTGCTGTCGGAATGCCGGGCCCAGGGCGTGCAGCGGGTAGGCGACGGGGTGGTCGTCACGCTCTCCGACGGTCGGACCGTCGAGGGCAGCCACTGCCTCATCGCCGTGGGGTCAATCCCCAATACCGCGGGGATCGGGCTGGAGGACGCAGGGGTCCAGCTCAACGAGTCGGGCCACATCAAGGTCGACGGAGTCTCGCGCACCTCGGCCCCGAACGTGTACGCGGCGGGGGACTGCACGGGTGTGCTGGCGCTCGCGTCGGTGGCGGCGATGCAGGGCCGGATCGCGATGGCCCACCTGATGGGGGACAGCGTCACCCCGCTGAAGCTCAAGCAGGTTGCGTCCAACATTTTCACGGCCCCCGAGATTGCCACCGTGGGGGTCTCCGAGGCCGACGTCGAATCCGGCCGCTACCAGGGCGACGTCGTCAAGCTTTCGCTCCACACCAATGCCCGCGCGAAGATGATGAACGTGACCGACGGGTTTGTGAAGATCATCTCCCGCAAGGGGTCCGGAACGGTGATTGGCGGCGTCGTCGTCGGTCCGCGCGCCTCCGAGCTGATTTTCCCGCTGGCACTGGCAGTGACCAAGAAGTTGCACGTGGACGATGTGGCCAACACGTTCACCGTCTACCCGTCGCTGACCGGCTCCATCTCCGAGGCGGCACGGCGGCTGCACGTCCGGCTCTAGAACAAAAAGTCCCCGCACCCTGCCCTGGCAGTCAGCGGTACTGTAGCCTGTCTCTCACTTGCACTGTCCACATATTGGACAAATTTATCCACCTGTTGGACCTTACTGGTCTGATAGATGCATTCGCCCAACCTGTTCGAGGCGCCTGCGCGCGCCCGAGTGAGAGAAAGCCGCAGACATGTCAACAACCCCGTCCGTCGTGGACGCCGGTGTAGCACAGCCGAAAAATCCCAAGGGCCGCGTCATCTTCGCGAGCCTGATCGGCACCACCATCGAGTTCTATGACTTCTACATTTACGCCACGGCATCAGTGCTGGTCTTCCCGGCGCTCTTCTTCCCGGACGCCACCCCGGCGAACGCGATCCTGAGCTCCTTCGCCGTCTTCGGCGTCGCCTTCGTGGCCCGGCCACTCGGGTCGATCATCTTCGGTCACTACGGCGACCGGATCGGGCGGAAGGGGACGCTGGTCGCGTCCCTCCTCACCATGGGCATTGCCACGTTCCTGATTGGTGTGCTGCCGACCGCACAGGTGGATGGCTGGATCATCCTCGCACCCGCGCTGCTGGTCCTGCTGCGTTTCTTCCAGGGCCTCGCCCTCGGCGGAGAATGGAGCGGCGCCGCGCTGCTCGCCACCGAGAATGCGCCGAAGAACAAGCGCGCCGTCTACGGCACCTTCCCACAGCTGGGTGCACCGATTGGTTTCATCCTCGCGAACCTGTTGTTCGTCTACCTCAACGCCACCCTCAGCAATGAGGAGTTCCTGGCCTGGGGCTGGCGGGTACCGTTCCTGCTCAGCGCGGTCCTGGTCATCGTTGGACTGTATGTCCGCCTCAAGCTCATCGAAAGCCACTCCTTCCAGCAGGTCAAGGACAAGGGCAAGGTCGTGAAACTGCCCCTCGCCAGCGTCTTCAAGCACCAGTGGCGGGCCCTGCTGCTGGGCACGTTCATCATGTTCGCCACCTATGTGCTGTTCTACCTGATGACCGCCTTCACCCTGACGTTCGGCACCACCCCGGCTTCGGTCGAGGACGCACGTGCGGCCGCCGAAGCCGCAGGTCGCGGGTTCGACGACGCCGCCGCTGAGGCCTTCGTTCCGGGACTGGGGATTGCGCGGGGAGACTTCCTGATCATGCTCATCGTCGGTGTGGTGTTCTTCGGTATCTTCACCCTGGTGTCCGGCCCACTTGCCGAGAAGTTCGGTCGCCGGAAGATGCTGATGGCCACCACCATCGGGATCGCGTTGTTTGGCTTCACCTGGGTTCCCCTGTTCGGTGCCGGTACCACCGGTGCGATGGCGCTGCTCATCATCGGGTTCATCCTGATGGGCCTCACCTTCGGGCCGATGGCAGCCATCCTGCCGGAGCTGTTCCCGGCAAACGTCAGGTACACCGGCTCCGCCGTTGCGTACAACATGTCGAGCGTCATCGGTGCTGCACCGGCGTCGTTCGTTGCTATCGCCCTCTGGCAGCTCGCCGACGGCAGCACACTGCTGGTCGGTCTGTATCTGAGCGCGGCAGCAGTGGCGACGTTCATTGCGTTGTGGCTCAGCCGGGAAACCCGCGACCACGATTACGACAACAACGTCGCCTGACCCTTTCAGTCCCCTTCACGACGGCGCGGTACCCACGGGTGCCGCGCCGTCGTCGTCGGATCCTCCTGACGGATGGCAGGAGGCTCCCCCGTAGAATCGGACCGGAAATCAATCCAGCGGAGGCAGCATGAGTACCCAATCACTGGCTGACGGACGCTACCTCCTCGGTAGCGTGGTCGGTACCGGCGGGATGGCCGAGGTTTATCGAGCGCGGGACACGCGGCTCGGCAGGGACGTGGCGGTGAAGCTGTTCCGGTCGGGCGCGGCCGACGGCGTGTCCCGCGGGTCGGACGAGGCGCGGCTCTTGGCGGGTCTCCACCATCCTGGGCTGGTGCGCGTGCTCGACATGGACTCCTCGGGCACCTCGTCCGGGCCCACCTATCTGGTGATGGAACTCGTCGAGGGTCCGGATTTGGGTGCGCTGCTTGCGGACGGTCCGCTATCGCCCGAGGCGGTGCGGCTGGCAGGGTGGGACGTGGCGAGAACGCTGGCGTACATCCACCAGCAGGGCATCCTGCACCGCGATATCAAACCCTCCAACATCCTGACCCGGACCACCGAACCGGACAGCGGAGTCTTCGGCTACCTGCTCACCGACTTTGGCATTGCTCGCTTCTATGATGCCGCGCGGCAGACGGCCACCGGACAGACCATCGGCACGGCCGCCTACCTGAGCCCCGAACAAGCCCGCGGCGCAGCCATTGGCACGCCTACCGACATCTACTCCCTCGGACTGGTCCTGCTGGAATCACTGACCGGTGCGCGCGCCTTTCCGGGGACCAGTCTTGAAACAGCTGTGGCACGGCTAAACCGGCCACCCGAGATCCCCGACACCCTGGGACCGAAATGGCAGTCGCTGCTGTCCCGGATGACCGCCGACCGCCCCGACGACCGGCCCACCGCCGGCGCCGTCGCCGCCGAATTCGCGCAGTGGCAGACCCCCGAGCCACACACCGAGGTGCTGCCAACCGGTGGACCGGCCCCAGCCCGCTTCCAGCTCAGCCTGCCCGATGAGCCCGGACACCAGCCCGCGCGGACCACCGTCATGGCGGCCGCTCCTGCAGCGACCGAAATGCAGCAGCAGGCAGATGCGTCCCCGGGCGCCTACCCGCCGGCATCGGTATCCCGGCCCGCAACCCCTGCTGGTGCCCCGCCTGGCGCCTCGTCTGCGTCACGACCCGCTGGTGGGACCCGTCGACCCGCGCGACGGCGCCACTGGCTAATCGGCGTGTTCGCTGCTGTCGCCGTGCTTGCCCTTGGCGTGGCATCGGCGGTGGGACTGAACCTGGGTGGGCAGGACACCGTCGAAGAGCTACCAGCGGTGCCCGGCACCACCGGTGAATTGCTCAAGGAACTCTACGAAAGGGTGCAACCATGAATCGCCGACGATATCAGCTGGCAGCAGGCGCTTCCCTCGGCGTCGCCCTGCTTCTGGCTGGCTGCGGGGCTCCCGAGCTTGAGCCGGAAACGGCCGCAGTCCTCCAGGCCTCTGTTCGTGATATTGCGACGGCCGCCGCCGCCGGAGACCAGGCCGGTGCCACCCAGCTGGCCCTTGATCTCAGTCAGGCGGTCGCCGTGGCCCAGGGGCAGGGTACCGTCACCTCGGATCGCGCGGCGCACATCTCGGAGACCATCGACGAGTTGCTGATCGCGATCGCAGCCGAGGTGGGGCAAACGGATCCCGCAGCCCCCACAGCACCTGCAGTGCCCGTTCCGGAGCCCACCACAAACACGCCGGTACCTCTCCCGGAAACCCCTGCTGAAACGCCCGCCCCGCCGGTAAGTCCGCCATCGGGTGACGACGAGGAAGGCGGCGGAGACAACGCGGAGAACGAGGACGACAAAGCCCAGCGTGACGCCGAAAAGGAGCTAGAAAAGCAGCAGCGCGAGCAGGAGAAGTTGGAGGAGGAGGCCGAACGCGAGCAGGAACAGCGCGAAGACGCCGAGGGCGACGCCTAGCGAGGCGTGCTGCGGCTAGTCGGAGATCGCCGCGATGACCGCTCCGGCGGCCACCGTGTCGCCGGGGGAGGCCCTCAGCCCGGAGAGGGTGCCGGACCGGTGGGCGGTCAAGGGTTGTTCCATCTTCATGGCCTCGAGCACCACAATCAGGTCACCCTCGGCGACGAGGTCCCCGTCGGACACAGCTACCTTCACGATGGTGCCCTGCATGGGTGAGGTGAGGTCGTCGCCGTCGGCCGCCGACGCCGACCCGCCGCGGGCACGCAGCGCCTTCTTGGGCTTTCCTGCGGGGGACTGCCGGCCGGTCCCGCCCAGCCCTGCGGGCAGGACGACCTCCAGGCGTTTACCAGCCACCTCGACGGTGATCCGCTGGCGGGGGGCGTCGTCCTCGGGTCCTGCATCGGCTGATTCCCCAGCGGACCAGGGCGCGATGGTGTTAATGAACTCGGTTTCGATCCAGCGGGTGTGAACCGTGAACGGCCCCTCAGCGGGGGCGAAGGCGGGGTCGGCGACGACGGCGGCGTGGAACGGGAGCACCGTCGGCATGCCGGTGACCCGCATTTCGGACAGGGCGCGCCGTGCACGCTGCAGGGCCTGCGTGCGGGTGGCACCGGTGACAATGAGTTTCGCCAGCATGGAATCGAAGTTGCCGCCGATCACCTCACCGGCCTCGACGCCCGAATCCACCCGGATGCCGGGCCCGGTGGGCAGGGTGAAGGACTGGACCGTCCCGGGGGCGGGCATGAAGTTCCTGCCCGCGTCCTCGCCGTTGATGCGGAACTCGAAGGAATGGCCGCGGACCTCGGGATCGCCGTAGCCGAGGGCTTCGCCGCGGGCGAGACGGAACTGTTCCCGGACCAGGTCGATACCGGTGACTTCCTCGGAGACGGGGTGCTCCACCTGCAGCCGGGTGTTGACCTCAAGAAACGAGATGGTGCCGTCCTGGCCCACCAGGAACTCGCACGTCCCCGCACCCTGGTAGCCGGCTTCGCGCAGAATCGCTTTGGACGCCTCGTAGAGCCGGCGGTTCTGGTCTGCGCTCAGGAACGGCGCGGGTGCTTCTTCGACCAGCTTCTGGTTGCGGCGCTGCAGCGAGCAGTCGCGGGTGGAGACGACGACGACGTTCCCGTGGGCGTCGGCGAGGCACTGGGTTTCGACATGCCGGGGTGCATCGAGGAACCGTTCGACAAAGCATTCGCCCCGGCCGAAGGCTGCGGTGGCTTCGCGGACCGCTGAATCGTAGGCCTCGGGAATATCCGCAGCGTCACGGACCACCTTGATGCCGCGGCCGCCGCCGCCGAACGCGGCCTTGATGGCGAGAGGCAGACCAAACTCGCTGGCGAAATCCTGGACCTCACGGACAGACTCAACGGGGTCCTTGGTGCCCGGTACCAGGGGTGCCCCGACCTTCTCGGCGATGTGCCGGGCCTTGACCTTGTCGCCGAGCTGGGAAATGGAATAGGGAGAGGGCCCAATCCAGGTGAGACCAGCGTCGATCACTTTGTGGGCGAAGTCTGCGTTCTCGGACAGGAAACCGTAGCCGGGGTGGATGGCATCGGCACCGCTGCGGTGGGCGGCTTCGAGGATCCGGTCCATCACCAGATAGGACTCGGCGGCGGTGCTGCCGCCCAGGCCATACGCTTCATCGGCTAGGCGGACGTGCAGTGCATCCCGGTCGGGGTCAGCATAAACGGCAACCGAGGTCAGGCCCTCATCACGGGCTGCGCGGATGATGCGCACGGCAATCTCGCCGCGGTTGGCGATCAGGACCTTGGAAACGGGGCTTGCTGCAGCGGAAAAGGACTCGCTCATGGTGTGGTCTGGCTCCTTCGTATCTGTTCGGAGCCTAGCGCCAAATTGTCGTCTCTGCCCATAATCCATGCGGATAGCGCGTGTGGCGGGTGGTTTCTTTGTAGGGATGCTACAAAGGGTCCCCGGGGTTGCCCGGTTAAACCCAGAAGTCCATCACGGTCAGGTTCGCCGACGCCAGCAGCCCCCGCAGGGTTGACACGCTGAGCCCGATCACCGCGTGCGGATCGCCGTCGACCCGGGTGATGAACGCTCCGCCCAGCCCGTCGATCGTGAAGGACCCGGCCACCTGCAGGGGTTCACCGGTAGCCACGTAGGCGTCGATTTCGTCGTCGGTCAGTTGCGCAAAATGCACCGAGGCAGAGGCGACGGCGCCCACGGTGGCACCCGATCCACCGTCGGACGCGTCACGGGTGTCCACGAGCCAGTGCCCGGTGTGCAGGACACCGAAGGATCCGCTCATCCGCCGGATGCGGGTGCGGGCAATCTCTGGTTCCCACGGCTTGCCGTGCGCTTCGCCGTCGAACTCGAAGATCGAGTCGCAGCCAAGCACCAGCGCACCCTCGGAACCGTCGACCGACGCGACGGCCTCGGCCTTGGCCCGGGCCAGGAGCAGTGAGGTGTCGAACGCATCAAGTGGACCGTATTGCGCGGCGACGGCGTCCTCGTCCACAGCGGAGACCAGCACCGAGTGGCTGATGCCGGCGTCGGACAGGACTTTGGTGCGGGCGGGGGACGCTGACGCGAGAATCAGGTGGGAGGTCATAGTTCAGCCTAGACACTTCCACGCGCGGTCCCCAACCGCGCTCGGGCACCGCCTAGCCGACCAAAGCCCGGCGCAGCGTATCCAACCCGACCGAGCCCAGGTTCAGGGAACGGGTGTGGAAGCTGCGCAGGTCAAACGCTGCGCCCTCGCGGTCCTTGACCTCGTCGCGGATCTGCTCCCACAGCCGCTGCCCGATCTTGTAGGACGGAGCCTGCCCGGGCCAGCCCAGGTACCGGTTGAACTCGAAGTCCAGGGAACCCTCGCTGATGGCGATGTTTCGTTTGAGGAACTCGTACCCCTTGTCCGGGGTCCAGGTGCCGGTGCCCCAGCGCTCGGGAACCTCAAGTTCCAGGTGGACACCGATGTCGAACACCACGCGTGCGGCCCGCATCCGCTGGGCATCGAGCATGCCCAGCCGTTCGCCGGGATGGTTGAGGTACCCCAGCTCCTGCATCAGCCGCTCGGCGTACAGCGCCCAGCCCTCCCCATGCCCGGAGACCCACACGGCATTGCGTCGCCAGTTGTTGAGGATGCCGCGCTGCATGGTCGCCGTGGCGATCTGCAGGTGGTGGCCCGGAACGCCCTCGTGGTAGACGGTGGTGGTTTCCTTCCAGGTGGTGAAGGAGTCCTCACCCTCGGGGACCGACCACCACATGCGGCCAGGTCGGACGAAGTCGTCGCTGGGTCCCGTGTAGTAGATGACCCCCTCATGGGTGGGAGCGATCTTGCACTCAAGGGTGCGCATGATGGCGGGAATGTCGAAGTGGACCCCCGCGAGCTCGGCGACCGCCTTGTCCGAGAGCTGCTGCATCCACGACTGCAGGGCATCAGCACCCTGCAACTGCAGTTCGGGGGACTCGTCGAGGAGCTTCATCGCCTCTTCGATGGACGCCCCCGGCTTGATTTCGTGGGCGACCGCTTCCTGCTCGGCGATCACCCGGTCCAGCTCCTCGACCCCCCACTGGTACGTCTCCTCGAGGTCGACGACGGCGCCCAGGAACCGGCGCGACATCAGGGCATAGTGCTCCCGCCCCACCGCATCCTTCGATGGGGCGACCGGCAGCAGTTCCTCCCGCAGGAAAGCGCCCAGCCGCAGGTACGCGGCTCGAGCCGCCGCCGACCCCGCCACCAGGTCCTGACGCAACTGCGCCGGCAGGTCGCCGCCGTCAACGGACGCGTTCGAGACGAAGTGGTCAAAGAAGCCGCCATCCTCGGCGTACTTGGTGGTCTGGTCGATCACGATCCTGATCTGGCGTTCTGCCGCGACGAGGCCGCGATCCTTGCCGGCCCGCAGCGAGACGATGTACCCGGCCAGGGCATCGGGGATGTTGTGCAGTCGGCCGGCGATGTGGGCCCACTGGTCGGCGGTGTCCGTGGGCATCAGGTCGAAGATCATCCTGATTTCCTGGGCCGGCGAGGCGAGGTTGTTCAGGTCGGCCAGGTTCATTCCGGTGCCGTGGATTTCAAGTTCCAGCCCGAGGCGCTCCCGCATGGCATCCAGGGTGACCCGGTCGACGTCGTCGGCCGGTTCCAGATCGGTCAGCCGGCTAAGCGTCTCCGTGGTGGCCTCGGCCAAGGCCTCCAGGCCGGCAGGGGAGTAATCGCGGTACTCGGTTTCGTGGCCGGGGAAGCCAAGCTCGGTAGCGAAGCCCGGATCAAGCTGCAGCAGGGTCTCGGTGTAGGCGTCAGCGACGGCGTCGATGGCGGTCTTCGCCCGGGTGGGAAGCTGCGCGGACGGGTGACTGGCTGTGGCGGGAGTCTCATTATTCACAGCACGAGCCTAACCGGTTTACCGGCGTAGGTGGTTGCTTGGAGCAATTTAATAGGACTGTAACCGGATTGTGTTCTGACCCACGGGGTCGGGAATCGGTGGGGGAACTACCGTGGAGAGAGCCACCCGTACGTGACCCGAGAAGGCGGACACCATGGCCGGACCCCGCAGGATCGTAGCTACCGCGTGCATTGCGGTCGCCGCGCTGACCCTGGGCGCCTGCGGTTCGTCCAGCCCCGAACTGGTCGTTGCCGACAACGTCACCCGCGCCGTCGTGCAGGTGGATGAGCACCCGGAAGCGGCCGCTAGCCTGCGTAATGCGTCGTTCCGGTTGGGAGCCGCCATGCTCGCCGCGAACCCCAACGACAACAGTGTCACCAGCCCCGTCAGCGCCCTCTACGCGCTGTCAATGCTGCGCGCGGGCGCCGCGACGACGACGGCCGCCGAGATGGACGAGGTGCTCGGCTTCCCGGCCGCACACCGGGACGAGGCAATGAATGCGCTGCTCGGGTTATGGGAACAGTACGACGGCGATCCAGGGTCGGTCGACGAGGATAATCCGCCCTCAGCGCCGCTCCTGCATCTCGCCAACGGGATATTCATCGATGAGGGCCAACCGGTTGGTGCAGAGTTCCTGCAGACGTTGGCGGTGCAGTACGGGTCGGGTGTCTACCAGGTGGACTATTCGGACAGGTCCACCGCCGAGGCGATCAACTCCTGGATCAACGAGAACACCGGCGGCCGGATCGAGGAGGCGCCGGTCGACTACGATCCCGACACCAGGCTCAGCCTGCTCAACACCGTGTATCTGGCGGCGGCGTGGCAGACGCCCTTCGACCCGGCGGACACGGCGTCGGGGTCCTTCACCCTCGCCGATGGTGGGGTGATCGAGACCGACATGATGCGTCAGGTGGCCCTCGCCAACTATGCATCCGGTGACGGGTGGACGGCCTTGGACTTGCCCTACAACGACGGGTTCTACCTGCGGCTGGTCCTGCCCGATGAGGGGGAGTCTCCAGTGCTGAACGCCAACCAGCTGGCCGATGTCCGGGTGGGGATGGAGAGCGGTGCGCAGGCCGAGGTTGCGCTGGTCCTCCCGAAATGGGATCACACCTACCGCCAGGATCTGCTGGTACTGCTCCGTGGGATGGGGCTTACTGAAACCCTGGGCACCGCCCCCGACTTCGGGCCGATCAGCCCGGGACTTTTCGTCTCGGGCGCGGCGCAGGAAGCCAACATCACCGTCGCTGAGAAAGGCACCATCGCTGCGGCGGTCACCCAGATTGACATGGCCGAATCGGGGTTGGCGATGCCCGACATCGAACTCGTCCTCGACCGGCCGTTCCAGTACCAGATCATCCACGGGGAGACGGGTATGCCTCTGTTCCTGGGGACGGTGATGGATCCGCGCTGATCCTGCCCGCGCCCGCGTTACGGGGCGGTGCCTGGTGAACCGGAGGCGCCGAGTGAAAAGAATAGCCTCCGCTCGAACTCGGGGACCATGGTCTCGATGTACGTTTCACTCAGGTGATTGTCATCCATGTAGACGAGGACATTGCCGATGACCGGCGGACAGGTTCCGTCGGGGCAGATCAGGTCGGTCATGTCGATCGAATGCAGCGACGGGTACCGTGCCGCCAGCTCAGCGACGGGGTTCACCGGCGCCAATTTGGTGGAAACCTCGAAAGTGCAGGAGGGATCCTCCTGGCCCGAACCTTCGACACATTCCGGCATATTGACCGGGAACCGCGGGTTGTCACGGATCGCGATCAGTTCTGCGCCGTCGGCCATGATCTGCTGTGCTGCCTCCTCATAGCCGGGGATCAGACGATCATCTTCGCGGGTGTGGTGGGACGAGGAGGACACGGTGAACACCAGGTCCGGATCCTGCTCAGCCAGGTAGGCCAGGACGTCGGCGTTCCACTGGTCGCAATTCTCGACGGGCTCCTGCCCAACGGGTGCGCCGAACGGACACTGGCCCTTGCGGAGCACGACGAGGTCCCAGTTGTTGCGTTTCGCCACCGGTTCGATCGCCGCCACCCACTGTTGCGGATGGGAGGCGCCCACCACCACGGCCAACTTCGCCGGGTTCTCCACCGTCGTCTGGTTGCAGCCGCTCTGCAGCACCCCGTACGACGAGGCATCGAACTCGCCGGCGCAGGCCTCGTCGAGGGTGACCCATTCGCTGTTCAGCGCGGTCATCATCGGCATCAGAGGGGCATCGGCGTCACCGAAGGGAACGAATCCTTCGCGCAGCGACGCGGCGCCGGGATTGTTGGCGTTATCGGCCGCGGCAGACGCCGCAGTGTGGATCTGCAGCTGCCAGACTCCGAGCGGCAGCCCGACGAAGAGGGCGCAGACGGCGATGACGACGGCGGACCGCCGGCGCTTGCGCGCGGCCCACTTCAGCTGCCGGATCGGCCGGTCAACGAAGCGGGTGGTGACCACGGCCCATAGCACTGACACGGCGATGATGGCCAGGCCGGAGAACAAGCCCGCGGACTCACGACCCTGATGAATCAGGAAGATCACCAGCAGCGGCCAGTGGATCAGGTACAGGGCGTAGGACGCGTCGCCCAGCTTCACCAGGGGGTTCCACCCGAGGAATCGGTCCACCCCGAACCGGTGATCCGTTGAACCGGCCACAATCACCGCGGCCGCCGCGAGCGTGGGCCAGAGGGCGATATAGCCGGGGAACTGCTGTTCCACCTGGAGGACGAATCCGACGGCGAGCATCGCCACGATTCCCGCCCAGCCGAGGACCACCCGGCTCAGCAGCGGCAGCCGGACGTAGGGCAGCGCCAGTGCAATCAGGGACCCAAGAGCGAATTCCCACAACCGGGTGCGGGTGTCGAAGTAGGCAAAGGCCTGGTTCGTTGCGGTCTGCCACACGGAAAAGGCGAGCGACCCGGTGAACACCAGCCCAAAGAGTCCCACCAGGATGCGCCGCGGGCTGACCCGGAACCGGGTGGAGAGCACCGCGGCGACCGCGAAAAGGAGAGGCCACAGGATGAAGACCTGACCCTGGATGGACAGCGACCAGAAGTGCTGGAAGGGGCTCGCGGTGCTGTGATCGGTTGCGTAATAATCGACGGAGTTCACTGCGAGCAGCCAGTTTTGGAAGTAGAGGAGCGACGCCCAGGCCTGGTCGAGGATGTCAGTCCACCGGCCCCGCGGGACGAAGATCAGCACGGCGCCGAGTGTGACAACGATAGTCAGCGCGGCCATCGGCACGAGCCGTCGGAAAAGGTTCACCCAGTAACGCAGCAGATCGAGCGGGGTGCCTGTCTCGAGCTTGCGGGTGAACGAGAGAGTGAGGAGGAAGGCTGAGATGAGCAGGAAGACGTCGACGCCGCCGGAGACCCGCCCCAGCCAGACGTGATAGACCACCACCATGAGCACGGCGAGTGCCCGCAGTCCCTGCACCTCATGCCGATAACCCGGTCGTTGAGGTGAGGCTGGCGTTCCGGAGCGCGTGTCGATGCGCTGCTCCGGCACCGTGGAATGATGCCTGCCGGTCATGGTCGTTTCCTCTCAGCCGACAGACTTACCGATCAAGTCTAATCTCTGTCGGCCGGGTGAGCGGCCGGGTGAGTCGGCCAGGGGAGCGGCCGGGGGTGTCGGTGGGGTTAGCGGACGCTGCGCCGCCACGAGCCGGGGCCGGGCCGGGGCGCCAGCCGCAGATGGTCCCGGCGGGCCCAGGAGCGGTGCGGGCTCGCGGCGTCGGGCTCCGTCGAATTCTCGGAGAGGGCGACGACGACGGCGGTCAGCGCCGCCAGCTCCTCGGCCGTGGGCGTGCCACGGATCACTTCCAGCGCCGGCTCGGTGGGAGCGCCGGTGTCGTCATCCCGGCGGGTCTGGTCGGGGGTGAGTGTCACAGCGGGATGTTCCCGTGCTTTTTGGCGGGGTTGGAGGCCCGTTTGTCGCGCAAGGCCCGCAGCCCGCGGACAATCTGCTGCCGGGTGTCCGACGGTGCAATCACCGCGTCAACGTATCCCAGCTGTGCCGCCTGATACGGGTTCAGGAGCTCTTCCTCGTACTGGGTGATGACTTCGGCGCGGGCGGCCTCCACATCGCCGCCGGCGTCGGCCACTGCCTTCAGATGAGCGCGGTACAGGATATTGACGGCACCCTGGGCCCCCATGACGCCGATCTGCGCCGTCGGCCAGGCCAGGTTGAGGTCAGCACCCAGCTTCTTGGAACCCATCACGATGTAGGCGCCGCCGTAGGCCTTCCGGGTGATGACGGTGAGCTTGGGGACGGTTGCCTCCGCGTAGGCGTAGAGCAGTTTCGCACCCCGGCGGATGATCCCGTTGAACTCCTGGTCCTTGCCCGGGAGGAAGCCCGGGACGTCCACGAGGGTGAGGATCGGGATGTTGAAGGCATCGCAGTTCCGCACAAAACGGGCGGCCTTCTCCGACGCAGCAATGTCCAGGGTGCCGGCGAACTGCAGCGGCTGGTTGGCGACAATGCCGATCGTGTGGCCCTCCACCCGGGCGTAGCCGATCATCACATTGGGCGCGTAGAGGGACTGCATCTCGAGGAAGTGGCCGTCGTCGACAATCGTCGAGATCACCGTCCGCATGTCATAGGGCTGGTTCGCCGAATCCGGGATCAGGGTATCGAGTGCTCCATCCTCGACGGTGAGCTCCAGCTGTTCGACGAATTCGGTCACCGGTGCCTCAGCCAGATTGTTGGAGGGCAGGAAGTCGAGCAGTTCACGGACGAAGTCGATGGCGTCGCGTTCATCGGCGGCGAGGTACGCGGAGGTTCCGGTGGTGGAGTTGTGCTGCCGGGCGCCGCCGAGGGTCTCCATGTCCACGTCCTCGCCGGTGACGGTCTTGATCACGTCCGGGCCGGTAATGAACATGTGGGAGGTCTTGTCCACCATGACCACGTAGTCGGTGAGGGCGGGAGAGTAGGCTGCACCACCGGCGCAGGGTCCCATAATGAGAGAAATCTGGGGGATGACCCCGGAGGCGTGCACGTTATTCCTGAAGATGTCGGCGAACATGGCCAGCGAGGAAACACCCTCCTGGATCCGCGCACCCCCGCCGTCGTTGATCCCGACCACCGGACAGCCGTTCCGGAGCGCGAATTCCTGCACCTTGACGATCTTCTCGCCATTGACCTGGCTCAGCGATCCGCCGTAGACGGAGAAGTCCTGGCTGTAGACGGCGATCTGGCGGCCATCGACTGTTGCGTAGCCGGATACGACGCCGTCGCCCAAGGGTTTTTTCGCTTCCATGCCGAACGCTGTCGAGCGGTGGACCGCCAACGCATCAAACTCGACGAACGACCCGGGGTCGACCAGCAGGTCGATGCGCTCGCGGGCCGTATTCTTGCCGCGGGCATGCTGTTTAGCCACCGACTCCGGACCGGACGGCTGCTGGGCGAGGCCCTCGCGGCGGCGGAAATCAGCAAGCTTCCCTGCGGTGGTGGTGAGGTCGATAGTCTGATCCTGCGCGACCGCAGGTACTGAGCCAGGCTGCATTGAGTCTCCGGGTTGGCGATGAACGGGCCACCGCCGGGTTAAGTAGGTTCCCCACAAAGCGCCCGGCGTTTCCCCCAGTCTAGTGAGGGAAACGGTCACCACCGCTGTAGGACTCCTACAATTTCCACTGCATAGAATTAGCCCAGCCGCGCATGTTACCCGCTAGTAACAATTAGGTTCCGGGCACCCCTGCACCACTATTCTTACGTTATGACCGCCAGCAACGATGCCCCACGTCAATCCAGCCCGGCAACCCTCGCGGGTCGCACTCTCCTCATGTCCGGCGGTAGCCGTGGCATCGGGCTTGCGATCGCCCTGCGCGCCGCCCGCGACGGAGCCAACATCGCCCTCATGGCCAAAACCGGCGAGCCGCACCCCAAGCTTGACGGCACGGTATTCACCGCTGCCCAGCAGATCCGTGACGCCGGTGGCAACGCCCTGCCGATTGTCGGCGATGTGCGGAACGACGACGACGTCGCTGCGGCGGTTGCCGCTGCCACCAGCGAGTTCGGCGGGATCGACGTCGTCGTCAACAATGCGTCGGCCATTGATCTTTCGCCGACCCGCGACGTCAGCATGAAGCGCTATGACCTGATGGCCGACATCAACGTCAGGGGCACCTTCCTGTTGAGCAAGCTGTCCCTGGATGCCCTGCTGGCCTCAAGCAACCCACACATCCTGACCCTGTCGCCGCCACTGAACCTGGAGCCGCGCTGGGCCGGGATCCACCTGGCCTACACGATGGCCAAGTATGGGATGAGTCTGACGACGCTCGGGCTGGCCGAAGAGTTCAAGGCCGAAGGAATAGCTGTCAACTCCCTCTGGCCGCAGACCCTGATCGACACCGCAGCAATCCGCAACCTCCCCGGCGGTGAGCAGATCGTCCATGGCGCCCGAAGCGCTGCGATTGTCGCCGATGCGGCCCATGCCATCCTGGTGCGCCCCTCCCGTTCCTGCACCGGCAACTTCTTCACCGACGAAGGGGTGCTGCGTGAAGAAGGCGTCACCGACTTCACCGGCTACAGCCTGGGAGCGGCCGAGGATCAGCTGGTCCCCGACATCTTCCTCTAGCCGGACCAGCCCTGGCGCCGTAGCGCGCTGGCGGTCTTCGCCGTGACCCAGGCGCTGCCCTGCCGGAGGTCCAACTTATTGAGCCTGACCTGCGCCCAGCCGAGTTCGGCGGCCCACGCATCACGGCGGGCGTCGGCTGACTGCTGTTCCGGGGTGAGGTGGTGAGCCCCGTCGTATTCGATGCAGGTCCGGTATTTTTCGTTCGCCAGATCGGTCCAGAAGGCGATCCCTCCGGTTGGATCGAAGACCGGCCAATCGACGTCGAACCGGGGAAGTCCCGCGTCCTCCACCATCAACCTGACCAGGGTTTCTGGCGGTGAATCGACGCCGACGCGTAGCCTGCTGAAAGCGTCGCGAGCAGCCCTGATTCCCTGCAGGCCGCGGCGATGGTCCAGGAAGTGGCCCAGATCGGCTAGCGGGATGATGGCCCGCTTGACCTCTCCGAAGGACCGCTGGTGTGAGCACACAAGGTAATCCCCGGCGCAGATGAGATCCTCGAGTTTCAGTAGGCCAGCGAGGTCAACCCAGGTGCGTGCCGGCGAGGTGAGCGCCACACCATGGTGATCAACGACGTCACCCGGTTGAAGCGCCAGCCGGTGGCCAATTACACCGCGCCGACGCGGAGCGGGAGAGCCTGCTGTGCGAGACAGGTGCAACACGGATTCGGGGTTGCACCACTGGGGCAGCGGCATCCCGTGGATGATCGCAGCGGTCGTGTGGCTGAGGAACGAGCCCGGCGCGAGCTCGGTGTAGGGGCGACACCGATCGAGCATGCCCTGGGTGGACCGGCGGGGAACTCGAATGCCCCTGCTCGGAAGACTCAGGTCGCTGGCCCGCGTCCGGCTGCGTGGAACGCCGATGGCTTCGGCCGCCTTAGTGGTGAAGGACCGCCCGTCGAGGGGGTCGGGCAGCGCAAACCGCTTGGTCATAGCTCCATTGGACCGCAAATGGCTGCACCGTGTGGTGATTATCCACAGGCGGGCACCGCGTGCGCAGCTGTGGCGGGTGCGGAGGTTCGACGTGCTTGGCTCCGTCACCGTGTGCGCAGCTGTGGCGGGTGCGGAGAGCAATCCGGGTCGTCGTCGGCATCGATTGTGCACGTGTGGTGAGTTCAAACGGCCTGCACCCACCACACGTGAACAACCGATTGGGTGCACCCGCCACAGCTGCGCACAGGGCCACCACCAGCCCGGTCAACGCGACGCTGGGTAAGATCAATCCATGACTTCCCGCTACTCCAGCCTCGAACGCCCCGGATTGGATGAAGCGGCGCTCCGGGACGCCCTCTATGCACCGAAGGGCTCTTACGGACGGCTCGACGTGGTGGCCGAGACCGGATCCACCAACACCGACCTGGCTGACCACGCCAGGAATCATGCCGCCGACTGGCCGGACCTCAGCGTCCTCACCGCCGAACAGCAAAGCGCCGGACGCGGACGGCTGGACCGGGCCTGGATTGCGCCTGAACGGTCCTCGCTGATCGTGAGCATCCTGCTTCGCCCGCATAACCCCGCCGGCAGGCCCCTGCCCACGCAGAGCTACTCGTGGCTCTCCCTCCTGGCCGCCCTCGCCCTCGCGGAGAGCATCGAGGAGCGCACCGAGATCAGGCCCCAGCTCAAGTGGCCCAACGACGTGCTCGTCGACGGGCGGAAGCTCGCCGGCGTCCTGGCCCAACTGGTTCCCGGCGCGGACGGGGGGCCCGCAGCCGTCATTGTCGGAGTGGGTGCGAACGTGTCCCTGACCGACCAGGAACTACCGGTTCCCACTGCAACCAGTCTGCTGCTGGAATACGCCAAAACCACCGACCGGAATGTGCTGCTGCGTGCGTTCCTGCGCCGGTTCGCCGAGCTTTATGCCGCGTTCCGGGCCGTCGACGGCGACGCCCGCCGGGAATGGCCGGACGGGACCTCCCTCGCCCAGCGGGTCAGTGATCGGATGGTGACGCTCGGCCAGGACGTGAGGGTGGAACTCCCCGGGGGCGTTGAACTCCTCGGCCGGGCGTTGGGCCTCGACGAGCACGGCGCGCTGCTAGTCCGCGACTACGACGACGAGCGGCACACCGTCACGGCCGGCGACGTTGTGCACCTCCGGTCGGTCTCCTGACATGGGAGGTTGAGCGCTTGTGCGCCTGAAGCTCGCGCCGGGGGAGCATGTCATTGTGCGCACCCGGCCCCACCCGAGGCCGCTCCTGATGCCGTTCATCGGCTCACTGGTGGTGCTGGCGGGATCGGGATTCGCGCTTGGTCTGCTGAGCCGCGGCTCTCTCCCGCCCGGGGTGATTGAATGGGTGCCACTCGGAGTGATTCTGGTGCTGGCGGCGGCGGTTTTGATCCTGCTGCGGATCTTTGTCCGCCCGCTGATGCGGTGGTGGAGCACGCGCTACATCCTGACCAGCCGGCGACTCATCAGGCGTCGCGGACTATCCACCCGGAGCGAGCAGGAGATTGCGCTCGCCAGCATCTACCAACTGGACACCAGCCAGACCCTGCTCCAGCGTTCGACGGGTAGCGGAAACCTCACCGTGGACCTGGGCCGCGACCGGACGGTGGTCCACCCGGACCTACCTCAAGTGCACACCTTCAAGCAGTTCATGGTCGAGGCGATCGGGGACCTTCCACTGACCGTCATGTTTGATGGTGTAGACATGGAAGCTGACCCGGTGCATGACCTTGAGGGGTACTGACACCAGATGACCGATGACGGACGGGAGAAGAGCTAGTGACTGCTGAGGACCAGTCCGATCTGAGCCAGGACGAGCCGGCGACAGATGCTGCTCCTGCCCAGGCAGGAGAGGACACCCAGACAGGAGAGGACACACCGTCCCCGGTGACGCCAGGGGAGGTCCCGGTCCCGCAGTACGACCTGTCCCGCGAGGCGATCCGGAACCTGGAAAGAGAACTGTTGGGGGCCGAGCGAACCCTCCGACGCCGCGACGTCGCGGCCGGGGCGGGCGTGTCCCTGCTGTCGGCGCGCAAGCTGTGGCGGGCCATGGGGTTCCCGAACATTTCCGATGAGGACGTGGCCTTCACCGAGAAGGATCAGGACGCGCTGGTCACGATCATTGAACTCGTCCGCAGCGACAAGGTCTCCGAGAACGCGGCAATCTCCATCACGCGCGCCATTGGCCAGATGACCGACCGGATGGTGGTGTGGCAGATCGAAGCTCTGGTTGAGGAGATGGCGGCGCAGCGGGAAATCCCTGACGCGGCGGCCCGGAAGGCCCTCGTCGCCGAGCTTCCCGACCTCATCGAGCCCCTGGAAAAAACACTGGTCTACGCGTGGCGACGCCAACTGAACGCGGCAGTGCAACGGCTAGCGTTGCGCGCCGAATCCGGGCTGCAGGCCAGTGCCGAAGGCAGACTGGGTGACGAGGACGATGCTCCGCTGCCCCTGGCCCGCGCCGTCGGCTTCGCTGACCTCGTGTCGTACACCAGCCTGTCCCGCCAGATGAACGAGCGAACCCTGGCCCACCTGGTGCAGCGCTTCGAGAATGTGTGCGCTGAAATCATCTCGGTGGGAGGCGGCAGGCTGGTCAAGACCATCGGCGACGAAGTGCTCTACATCGCCGAGTCGCCGGAAGCCGGTGCTGAAATATCCCTGGCGCTGGCCAAAGCCTTCACCGAGGACCATCTGTTGCCCTCCGCACGTGTCTCCCTGGTGTGGGGGAGGATCCTGTCCCGACTGGGCGACATTTATGGGCCGACAGTGAACCTGGCCTCTCGCCTGACCTCCCTGGCCGAACCTGGGACCGTCCTGATCGACGCCTCCACCGCCGCGACGCTGCGCGATAACGAGCACTTCGTCCTGATCCCGCAGAAGGCGCGGACCATCAGAGGGTTTGGCGAAGTGCACCCGGTGACCCTCGCCCGCGGCACCGGTACCGGGCTGATCCTCGATTAGGAGGGTCGAATCGGCCGGACACCCAACGGATGGCGATGGGGAGGAGTGCCCATGGTCATCGGTTTGAAACTTCACCGGTTCATGCGACACTCATGAAAGGTCGAAGGGTGGACCAGCGGACGTTTGGCCGTTGAGACCCCTCATGCAGGTCTCTGGGGACAAACACAGTGAAGTTTATGGGCCGCCCTTTGGGGCTCCACGCGAAGCACAAACGAATAGCCTCAATCTCCACGGCAGCGGTCGTCAGCGCCGCTGTTGTCAGCGGTGCGCTCCTCTACCCCGGAAATGCCACAGCCGACGTCGATCTCAACGACGGCGGCGTGTGGGTCACCAACAACAACCTCGGCATGGTCGGCCACCTCAATTATCCCTCCAGCCTGCTCGACGGCGGCTACGCGGCGAACAGCGACGGCTTCGACGTCGAACAAAACGCTGGCATGGTGTTCAACGTCAACTCGGACCAGTCGAAGGTCAGCGCGGTCGACGTCGCCAACGTGGTCCGCGGCACGGAGGTGCAGCTGCCCGGTTCCGCCGACATCGCCCTGGGAGGCGACACCGTCGCGATCACGGACAACGCTGCCGGTGCCGTCTGGATCAGTTCCGCCCAGGGCCTGGGCGGCTTCAACGACCAGGAGACCGAACCGGTCCTGGTCGATTCTCCCGGCGCCGTCGCTGCCGTGTCAGACGGCAACCAGGTGGTGGTGGCGAGCCTCGAGGACGGCACCATTTCCTCCTACGCGGCCGTGGCCGACCCCGCGTTCACCGCACCTGAGATCACCGAGGCCGAGGCGCTGCGGGACTTCGGGGACGCGCAGATCGCAGCGATCGGAGAGCAGCCGGTGGTCTTCGATGACGTGTCGGGGCAGCTGGTCCTCCCGGGCGGACGGACCATCACCCTGACCGGCACGCAGGATGCGCTCCTGCAACAAAGCGGACCCGAGAGCGACTTCGTCGCCATTGCCACCCCCACCGCATTGATCCAGCAACCGCTCGACGGCGGCGACGCCGCGGTCACCGACATCGAGAACACCGGGCGCCCGGTCGCCCCCGTGCAGCTGAACGGCTGCGTTCACGCGGCCTGGTCCGGTGCCAATACCTATGTGAGGGACTGCACCAACGACGGCGACGACCTCCGCGAGGAGGTGCCCGGAGTCGGTGCGAGCTCCGAACTGGTGTTCCGGGTCAACCGGGACGTGGTGGTCCTGAACGACGTCAACGCCGGCGACGTCTGGCTGGTCATGCAGAACATGCAGTTGGTGGACAACTGGGGCGACGTCGTCCCGCCGAAAGACGAATCAGACGAGGACGACGAGGAATCCGCCAGCGAGAATCCGGTCAACACCCTCCCGGACCGCAGTGGGGAAAACCGCCCACCCGTGGCCGCCGACGACAGTTTTGGCGCGCGGGCCGGGCGCACCACCATCCTGAATGTCCTGGACAACGACACCGACCCCGACGGCGACCTCCTGACCGCATCCCTGAGCGGCCCGCAGCCCGACGGCGGGACCGTGCAGAGTATCTACGACGGTGCGGGCATGCAGATTGTTGTCCCCGCTGACGCCCCGGCAGGCAACCGGACGTTCAACTACGACATCAGCGATGGCCGCGGGGGAGTGGACAGCGCCACCGTCACCGTCGACATCCGCAGCTCCGACTCCAACCTGCCACCCGAACCGAAACGGTCAACGACCATCCTGGTCGAAGAGGGCCGCAGCATCAGCCAGAACATTCTCAACAACTGGATGGACCCCGACGGGGATGACCTGTTCCTGGTCAGCGCCGAGCCCACCCCGGACGGTGACCAGGTGCGGGCCCGCTCCGATGGCCTGCTTACCTTCCGCGATGTCGGCAAGGGTCAGGGCGTCAAGGAGGTCACGGTGGTCGTCTCCGACGGCCGCGAAGAGGTGGAGGGCATTGTCGAGTTCGACGTTCGCGCCAACGGCATCCTCGCCCCGGTCGCGAACTTCGACCACTTCACCGCGACAGTGGGCCAGGAGGTACAACTGTCCCCGCTGCAAAACGACCTTGACCCAGCCGGAGGGCAGCTCAGCCTGGCGAAGGCCGAAACCGCCGGTGACGCCCAACTGACCGCCAACTACGAGACCGGCACCATCGCGTTCACCCCCGACGCCGCCGAAACCTACTACCTCGAATACCTCGTGACCAACGGCCCGCAGAGCGCCAGCGGACTGATCCGCGTGGACGCGAAGGTGGCGGGGACCGAAGGGGAGCCGGTGGCAGTGCGCGACGTCGCATTGCTCCCCGCGAACGGGGACGTCCTGGTGGATGTCCTGGCCAACGACACGGACCCCACCGGCGGGGTCCTGGTGGTGCAGTCGGTCACCGTACCGGACGGGTCGCCGCTGGAGGTCGCGGTCATCGACCACAACCTGCTGCGCATCCACGATGTGCGGAGCCTGAACCAGGACACCACCATCTCCTACACGGTCTCCAATGGTGCCGCGTCGGCCACCGGAGAGGTCAGCGTCCTGTCGGTCGCCCGGCCCGAGGCGCTACTCCCGCCCCAGGCGAACCCCGACACCGCGACAGTGCGTGCCGGTGACATCGTGAACATCCCGGTCCTTGAGAACGACACCCACCCGAACGGCGATGAGCTGACCCTCCTGCCCGTCCTGCCGCAGGTGGTTGACCCCGCGGACGGCCGCCTCTTCGTCTCAGAGAACACGCTGCGCTTCGTCGCCGGTGACACCGCCAAGACGGTCTACGCCATCTACGAGGTCACCGACAGCACCGGGCAGGTCGATTCGGCAGAGGTGCGCATCAACATCCGGCCGCTTGACGCCGAAGAAAACACCCAGCCCGTCCCCAAGAACGTCAACGCCCGCGCGATCGCCGGGTCCACGATCCGGATTCCGATTCCCCTGGACGGGATCGACGCCGACGGAGACTCCGTCTTCCTCTCCGGCATCGACAGCGCGCCGGCCTTGGGCGCTGCGGTTCCTGGCGCCAACTACATCGACTACACGGCGTCAGCGACCGGTGCCGGCACCGACACGTTCACCTACCTGGTGCGGGACCGCCTCGGCTTGGAGAACACCGCCACCGTGCAGGTGGGAGTGGCGCCAGCCGCCGAAGCGAACCAGAAACCCATCGCCGTGAACGATGGTGCTGTGCTGCGCCCCGGCCGGGCGATCGCCGTCGACGCGCTCCGCAACGACTCCGACCCGGACGGCGACCCGCTCGCCTTGAATCCCGACGGTGTCAGTTCCACCCCCGACGACATGGGTGCCGAGGTGGTCGACGGCCGGGTGCTGTTCACCGCCCCCGAAACCGATGGCACGTTCAGCGTGCGCTACACAGTCCAGGACGACCGCGGCGGATCCGCGAACGGCAACATCAATGTCACCGTTGACCAGAACGCACCACTACTGTTACCCATCGCCCGCGACGATCGGGTGGAACCCGCCCAAACCCGTGGCCAAACCGCCGTCGATGTGCCGGTCCTGGATAACGACGAGGATCCCGACGGCGTCGTCGACGACCTGGAAGTCAGCATCGACCCCGGCTACACCACCGCTTCGGTCGCACCCGACGGGGTTGTCAGAATCGAACTGACGGACCAGACCCAGCTCATTCCCTACACGGTCGAAGACATCGACGGTGGCCTGGCGACCGCCGTCGTCTGGGTGCCGAGCATCAGCGAACAGCGCCCCACCCTGATCAGCGGCGCACCCATCGATGTGACGGCCGGACAGGAGCTCACCCTCGAACTGGCGGACCTGGTGGAGGTCCGCGAAGGCCGCACCCCACGGATCACCGTGGCCGACAGCGTCAGCGCCATCGGCACCTCCAACACCGGCGACTGGATGTCCGACGCCGACACCCTGCGCTACGCCGCCGACATCGACTACGCAGGGTTGGGCTCGATCACCTTCGAAGTGACCGATGGATCCGGTCCCGACGATCCGGAGGGCCTGACCTCCACCCTGACCGTCCTCACCAACGTGATTCCCGACGAGGACCGGAACTTCCCGCCCGGGTTCAGCACCGGCTCCCTCGAGGTGGCCCAGTCCGAACCGGCAGCGACGCTGGATCTTGCCGCGCTCGCTACCGACCCCAACCCCGAGGACATCGACGGGCTGCAGTTCGCCGTGGTCGGCGACGCGCCGGCCGGGTTCGATGTGGCGCTGGATGGCTCAGTGCTGAGCGTCGCCGCCCAGGACTCGGCAGCCGTGGGCACCACCGGGGAACTCGCGGTCAGCGTGACCGACGGTCGCAGCGACCCGGTCGCCAGCAGGGTCGATCTCACCGTCCTCGCGTCCAGCCGCCCGCTGCCGGTAGCCAACGACGACGTCGTCGCCCAGGCTGTGCAGGGGGAGCCGGTGTCGGTGCCGGTGCTGGAAAACGACGTCAACCCGTTCCCCGAGACCCCGCTGGAGATTATCGACGTCATCGCTGACGGAAACGGTTCGGCCACCCCGGAGGGCGGCGAGATTGTCGTCACCCCCAATGAGTCCTTCGTTGGGTCAATGATCGTTCGGTACACGGTCGGCGATGAAACCGGTGAACTGAACCGGTATGCCACAGCGCAGATCAGCCTGACGGTCGAGGGCCGCCCGGGGACCCCGTCCACCCCGGTGGTGGAGAGCACCCGCAACCAGTCGGTGGTGCTGTCCTGGGACCCGCCAGCCAGCAACGGCTCGGCGATCACCTCCTACACGGTGACCGGGAGCAACGGTTTCAGCCAGGAATGCACCAGCACCACCTGCACCCTGACCGGTCTCACCAACAACGTCGAGTACACCTTCCAGGTCACCGCGACCAACGACATCGGAGTCTCCGACCCGTCACCGGATTCCGCCACCGCCCGGCCGGACACCCAGCCTGAACAACCGTCGCCACCGAGCCTGACCTTCGGCGACGGCGAACTCACCGTCGGCTGGGCGCCGCCCGCCAACGAAGGGTCACCCATCGAGGGCTACGACCTGCAGATTTCCCCCGCGCCACCGAACGGCGCGGTGCAGCGCAGCTCAGCCGGTAGCCCCTTGATCTGGGACGGTCTGGAGAACGGTACTGCCTACACGGTGCGGGTGCAGGCGCGGAATGCCGCCCCCGAACCCTCCGACTGGAGCGACTATTCGGCCGCCGAAACCCCGGCGGGGCCTCCCGGCGTTCCGCAGGCACCCAGCACCACCCGGGTCGAGTCGGTGGGTTCCCAGAGCCAGCTCCGGGTCGACTGGAACGATGTCAACGCCAACGGCGCAGCGGTGACCCAGTACCAGGTGCAGGAGTTCCGGGCCGGCACGCTGGTGCGCACCCTGCCCGAGGTCAGCGGATCAGCCCAGACGATCACCGTGCCCAACTCCGAAGATGACTACAGCTACGCGGTCCGTGCCAACAACAAGGCCGGCTGGAGCGATTACGGAGCGCCGTCCAGCCCCCGCAGGGCCGTCGGCGCGCCACAGCCCCCGGCGGCACCGTCCGTCCAGGCCGTCCGCACCGACGGGGCCGGTCGCGCCGTGGCGATCACCTTCACCGAACTGAGCGCGGCGCAGCGCAACGGCGCCCGGGCCAGCGAGGTCTCCTATCAGGCGAGCTTCAACGGCGGCGCCTGGCGTTCGATCGCCCAGGGCGACGTCGTCGGCGGGTTCGGCAACGGCAGTGACGTGTCCGCCCGGATGCGCGCCGTCGTCGGCAGCGATGGCGCAAGCTACTCCAGCGAGCCGGGAGTGGCATCCCAGGTGGTCCAGCCCTACGGCAGCCCGGGCGCTGCCGGTGCGGGACGCCAAAATGGTGCCGCCGAGTCCAAGACCGCCCGGCTGTCGTGGAGCCCCCCGAACACCAACGCGCATGACGTCGCCCGCCTGGAGATCAGGATCAACAACGGCGGCTGGGAAAATGTGGCAGTGGCCAATGGCAGTCGCCAGGTGGGCAACGACTACAACCAGGATCACACCATTTCGGTGCGCTCCATCAACTCCCAGGGCACCGCGGGCCCGGTGGCATCGGCGACGGCGAGAACCGGGACGCCACCACCACCGCCACCGCCGCCGCCACCGCCACCACCCTCCGGGCCTCCGACCTGGCCCATCACCGCTGGTGGACCCGATCTGGACACCAGATCCTGCATGGACGCTGCCGGGAGCGGAACCAACTTCCTGGGCCCGGGCCGGTGCCGGGGTGATCACTGGCTGTATTCAGGGGAGACGATCCAGTCCAACTGCTACATCAACCGCACCAGCGGTCCGTGGTTCAGGCAGGAGTCGGGTCCCAACCGGTTGGCCAACAACGACGGTCTGCACCTGAAGGGCACCCACGCCCAGGGCCGCAACAACACCCCGCCGTCGGGGATGCCACCCTGCTAGCCCAGCCCGGCACGGATTCATCAGTAGGTTTTCAGTTACCGAGAGAAAAGACATTAACGCAATGGCGATGACCGCTGAACAAGCCACCTGGTTTGCTGGCACCTTCGACAAACTGGTGGACAACGTGGGGCAGGCCGTCCTCGGCAAGCCCCACGTGATCCGGCTGGTGCTGATGGCCATGCTCGCCGAAGGGCACGTGCTGTTGGAGGATGCACCCGGAACGGGCAAGACCATGCTGGCCCGGTCGCTGGCCGCGACGGTGCAGGGCACCAACTCCCGGATCCAGTTCACCCCCGATCTGCTGCCCTCAGACGTCACCGGTATCACCATCTACGACCAGAAGTCGCAGGAGTTCGAGTTCCACAAGGGGCCCATCTTCGCGAACATCGTCCTCGCCGACGAGATCAACCGGGCCTCACCCAAAACACAGTCCGCCCTGCTCGAGGTGATGGAGGAATCCCGGGTCACCGTTGACGGCGTCAGCTACACCAACCCGCGACCCTTCATGGTGATCGCCACCCAGAACCCGATCGAGCAGGCCGGAACCTACCGCCTGCCCGAGGCCCAGCTGGACCGGTTCCTGATCAAGACCATGATCGGTTACCCGGACCATGAGGCCACGGTCCGGCTTCTCGGGGGAGCATCCCTGAGGGACCGATCGTCGTCCCTGAACCCCATCATCACCACCCAGGCAGTGATGGACATGGCAGATCTCGCCTCCGAAACCCACGTCGAGGTAGCGGTCCTGGAATACATTTCACGGCTCACCGAGGCGACCCGCACCGCACCCGAATCACGGCTCGGCGTCAGCGTACGTGGTGCCCTGGCCATGGTGCGGTCCGCCAAGGTCTGGGCAGCGGCGCAGGGGCGTCACTATGTGCTGCCCGACGACGTCAAGGAACTTGCTCCCTACGTCTGGACCCACCGGTTCGTGATGGACCCGGAAGCCGAATTCGCCGGTGCCACCCCCGAAGCCATTCTGACCCGGGTGCTGGCCGATATTCCGGCGCCCCAGCAGCAGGTCAGCGTCTAGCACCGACAGTCCGCCATGCCAGTGAACTCCTCAGGCCACCACGCCTCACGCCGCGCTTCCCCCGCAGGCCTCGCCCGCGATGGTCTTTCCCGTGCCCGCGAGCAGTTGCAGCCATGGTGGGAGCGGATAAGGACGGCTTCGCGGCGCATCGCCGAACCGATCTCCGGTGTCGTCAGCCCCCTCGGCTGGGTGGTGCTCGCCGTCGTCGTGCTGTTGTGGGTGCTGGCCTCCACCTTCGGCTGGCAGGAAGCAGCGGTGGCGGCGCTGCTGGGAGCGTCCCTGCTACTCCTGGGCATCGGTTTCATCCTGGGAAAGTCCTCCTATGGGGTGGAACTGGACCTCGCCCGCACAAGGGTGGCCGTCGGTGACCGGGCCGTTGGTTCGGTGGCCGTTTCGAACACCTCAGCGAAGGCGTTGCTGCCGGCGGCGCTTGAACTGCCGGTCGGTTCCGCCACAGCCATCTTCCACCTGCCGCGGCTGACCCCGGGACAGGTGCATGAGGATCTGTTCAGCATCCCCACCCAGCGGCGGGACGTCATAGTGGTCGGGCCGGTACGGTCAGTCCGGGCCGATCCGCTGGGCCTGCTGCGCCGCCAGGTGCTCTGGACCGACCCGGTCGATCTCTACGTCCACCCCCGCACGGTACCTCTCGTCGGGTCCGCAGCAGGGTTCATTAGGGACCTTGAAGGGTTGCCGACCAAGGACCTCTCCAACGCTGACGTGTCGTTTCACGCACTGCGTGAGTATGTGCCGGGCGACGACCGGCGTCATATTCACTGGAAGACCACGGCGCGCACCGGGACCCTGATGGTGCGCCAGTTCGAGGAAACCCGGCGCTCCCATCTCGCCGTCGCGCTATCGATTAACACCGGAGAATTTGAGACGGTCGATGAATTCGAACTCGCTGTCTCCGTCGCCGGCTCGATCGGGCTGCAGGCGATCAGGGAACAACGCAACCTGAGCGTCCTCACCCAGGCCGGCCCGCTCCGCTCCGAGACCGGCCGCAACCTGCTCGACGATATGACCCGCGTCCAAGGCCGCTCCGGGCGGGACGGGGTCCTGGATCTGGCCCGCACGACGGCGGATACCGTCCCCAACGCCTCGGTGGTCTTTTTCATCGTCGGCCCCCACGTCACACCCTCCCAATTGCGCTCCTCCGCCGCCGCCATTCCGCTCGGTATCAGGTGCATTGCTGTCCGCTGTGTCCAGGAGGAGGACCAGGGGCGGGCGACCATTGGCGACCTCACCGTTCTCACCCTCAACGACCTGGATGACCTGGCCATGATCCTGCGAAAGGCTGCAGCATGAAGCGCCAGCAGACCCGGACAGCTACCGGGTGGCTGCGGGACAGCATCGACTGGGTCGCACTTACCGTCCTGCTGGTCCTTGGGGTCCTCGGTTTCGGACCGACCTTCGGCGGCGACCCGCGCTACCTGGCCGCCGGCGTCGGGGGAGTCCTCCTGGGTCTGGGTATCGCCTGGCTTGGTGCCCGGCGGGCGTTCGGTCCCTGGGCCGTCGCCGCCACTGTGCTCGCCGTCTACCTGCTGGCCGGGCACGCCCTCGCTGCACCGGTGGAGTCCGCGTTCGGTTTCCTGCCCACCCTCGAATCGCTGCGGATCCTGATCGTGGGGGTGGTGTTCTCCTGGAAGGACCTGCTCACCGTCGCGGACCCGGTGGGCGTGGCACGCGGCATGCTAGTGGTTCCCTTCCTGCTGTCGCTGGTTGCCTCAACCGTGGCCGGTTCCCTCGCCTGGCGGGTGCGGTCACCCTACTGGGTGTTGGTACCGGTGACGGGTCTGTTTATCCTCAGTATCGTCTTCGGGACGAACAACGCATCGCTGCCCGCCCTCCGCGGCTCACTGCTGGTAGCTGTCCTCGTCACCTGGCTCGCCTACCGGCGCGACGTTGCCCGGTCCCTGGAGACCAACAGCGTGTCAGCGAACCCCGTCGTAGCCGATGCAGCGGTTGCGCGTGCCGGCAGGCTCCGCCGGGTTGGCCTCGGAGCCGGCGTGGTAGCGGCGGCAACGGTCCTCACCGTGGTCCTCACACCGCTGACGGCCAACGTGGGCGGCGGCGACCGGCAGGTGCTCCGCGACGTGGTTGAACCCCCGGTGGACCTCTTTGATTACCCGAGCCCCCTGGCCAGTTTCAGAAAGTACGTCAAGGACAACGCCGAGGACACCCTCTTCACTGTCGAGGGGCTGCCCGAAAACCAGCGCGTCCGGCTGGCTGCCGTCGATGCGTACGACGGCGTCGTCTACAACGTCAACCCTCAGGCCGCCGGCAACTTCTCCCGGGTGGGCGACGCGAGCCGACTAGGCACGTCAGGGTCCGCCGCCGGGGAAGGCACCCCGGCGCAGCTGACCTTCACCATGGAGGGCTACCAGGGGGTGTGGCTTCCCTCGGGAGGGGCCCTCCAGGGAGTCAACCTACAGGGCCCCCGTGCGCAGGAACTCGGCCGCTCGCTCTATTACAGCGACGAGGCGCAGACGGCGTTGTCCACGATCGGCGTGCAGCGGGGGGACACCTACCAGGTGAACGTGCTGTTCCCTGAAGTGCCACCGGACACCCAGTTGGCCCAGTACGACTTCGCCGACCTGTCCCTGCCCCGGGTCCTGAACGATCCGCCGGTGGTGGCAGCCAAGGCCAGCGAGTATGTGGGCGCTGTATCCGAACCCATTGAACGCGCTCGGCGGCTGGAGCAGGTGCTCAGCTCTCAGGGCTTCTTCAGCAACGGCAAGGAAGACGAAGCGGTCTCCCTCCCAGGCCACGGCGCCGCCCGGATGCTCTCCCTCCTGGACTCCGAGGAAATGGTGGGCGACGACGAGCAATACGCGGTGGCGATGGCACTGATGGCCCGCAAACTCAACATTCCGGCGCGGGTGGTGATGGGCTTCTACCCGGACTGGGACGAGGTCGAGGACCCCTCGGCGCCGCTCGCCATCACGGGCGGCGATGTCCACGCCTGGGTGGAAATCGCCTTCGACAACAAGGGTTGGGTGGCCTTTGATCCCACCCCACCCGAAGACAACGAACCTGTACCCCCGCAACAGCAACCGCGATCTACGCCTAAACCCCAGGTCCTCCAGCCCCCACCGCCGCCCCAGGAACCTGCAGAGCTCCCACCCAACGCGGCACCGGAGCCACAGGATGCTGAGGACAAGAAGGAAGACGAGACGTCGCTGTGGGGATGGGTACTCACCGCTGTGGCCATCGCGCTTATTCCTCTGGCCATTCTGCTACTACCCCTGCTGGTCATCGCGTTGCTGAAGGCCCGCCGGCGTAAGAAGCGGGCCTGGGATGGCGCTCCCTCAGCACGGGTAGGAGGCGGGTGGAGCGAGATCCTGTCGGTGGCTACGGACCTCGGTGCGCGGATCAACCCCAAGTCCACCCGCCGGGAAACCGCGCGGGCACTGACCGGAGTGTTCCCAGCCAGTGCACGCTCCACGACAGCGCTCGCGGAGCGCGCCGACGCCGGGATCTTCAGCGCAGGGGAGCCGCCGGAGCAGGAGGTCAGGGACTATTGGGACGCGGTCACCTCCACAGTGGACGATCTGCAGGGTTCTGTAGGGTTCTGGAAGAGGCAGCGTGCCAGGTACTCTCTGCGATCCCTTCGGCAGGACCGGAAAAACGCCAGATTGCGGCGACGCAGCAGGACCACCGACACAGGCTCAGGGCGCGGTTCAGCTAGGGTAGCCAAGTAACTACGTGGCACATCTCATTGACGGCAGCTAGATGGTAGGACGGACATGACAACCGACAAGACACCGGCCCCGGGCCTCGACCTGACGGTGAGCTGCGGGTACGCGTCGGACGTCGGCCTGCGCCGGGAACACAACGAGGATTCGCTGACCGCTGCCGACCCGATCTTCGCGGTAGCTGACGGCATGGGCGGGCATGAGGCTGGCGAGGTGGCCAGCAGGATCTGCATCCGCACTCTGATGGATAGCCGGCTGGCGGGACACCCGCTACCCGAGATGGACCCCGAAGAGCTACAGGAGCTCCTGGTCACAGCCGATGAAAAGATCAGGGCGGAAACCGGTGGCCGCGCCGGCACCACCCTGAGCGGAGCTATCCTCGTCCAGGAGGACGGTGCCCCGTATTGGCTGGTTTTCAACGTCGGCGATTCCCGCACCTACCGCCTCAGCCAGGGCGGGCTGGAACAGATCACCATTGACCACTCAGAGGTCCAGGAACTCGTTGACTATGGTCGCATCACCCCCGAGGAAGCACTGACCCATCCGCGACGCCACGTGGTGACCCGCGCACTGGGCACCGGAAGCGACATCGACGCCGACTTCTGGCTGATTCCGGCCTCCGCCGGCGACCGGGTCCTGGTGTGTTCCGACGGGCTGATCAACGAGGTGGGCGATGAGCAGATCTTTGACCTCCTGACGACGCTCGCTCACCCGCAAGACGCAACTGAAGCCCTCGTCCAGGCTGCCCTCCGGGCCGGTGGCAGAGACAACATTTCAGTCATCGTGGTGGATCTCGCCGGGGGATCGCCACAGATCGTCACCCTCCCGCGTGCCACAGAGTCCGACAGCTCGGCGGCGCCCGACGACGGCGACACTTCCCCACGCCTTGCACGAACACCAGACGGAGCAACGCCGCCTCCGCCGGCTGAAGGAACCAGCTAACCGTGCTCGGGCTGACCTATACCCCCGGCCACTGGGTGTGCCTGGCCCGGTCCGGGATGATCGCGCTGCTGCCGCCGGGCTCCGCATCGGACCGCATCGACAGAGTATGGGCGGCACTGGGTGCCGGGGACGATCTGGCGCACCCGTTCAGGGAAGTCCGGGCCGGCTTCATGGACGATCTGGACTCGCTGCCAGCATTCGCGCTGATCTCCGTCACCCGGGGGGTTCACCTGATTCTCCGCGGGCCAGTCCACGTGCAGGTGTCGGGACCGGAAGGGGCGACCGTCTCCGGCGAGGGCCTGACCACGTGGTCCGAACGCCTGCTCCCAGAGGCCGATTCCTTCCACCTGACAACCTCAGACTCAGCCGGGTCCCCACCCGGAGAGCCCGCGGCACTGTCCCTCTGGCTGGAATCCGGGACCGTACTGGCCGACGAGATCTGGTCTGAGGGATTCCCGCCCGGCACGTCGTCGGCGGTCACACCCGACGCAACAGCGACCACCACGGCCGCGCCGGTCGCTGCTGATCCGGGGCAAGCCGGCAGTGAGGTCAGCAGCGACACAGTGGTCAGCAGCGACACGGTGGTGCCCGCCCCTGAACCGCTTGCCCCCGAGCCAGTCACCCGTGGTGTTCCGGCAGTGCCCCGGCCACCGCAGTCGACTGCTCAGCTTATTGATTCGGTGCCGTGGCTGCGCGCCCGTAACGACGCCGCCGCTGTCTCCAGCGTCGCGCCCGATGCAGGCCCCGACGCAGGCCCCGACGCAGGCCCCGGCGCTGGCACCGTGCCGGCCGCCGAAGAGACCATCGCCCATCCGGAGGCGGGCACTGAACCTCAACCTGATCCCGAGGACGGCGACACCGTCATGCGAAGCGATCTCCCGGCACGGTCGAAGCCTGGCGCCGGCGCCGCGGCCCGTGAGGAACGCCCCATGACCGGGCCGGTGGTCCTGGCACGCAGCTGTCCGACGGGCCACGCCAACCCGCCCACCCACTCGACCTGCGCACTCTGTGGTGCCGCGCTGGAGGGCGAACCCGCCTCGACCCGCCGGCCCACCCTCGGGACAGTCCGGGTGTCGAACGGCCAGCTGATTCAGCTGGACCGCAACATCGTGGTGGGCCGCCAGCCCTCGGCGTCGAGGGTGCAGGGCGGCGGCATTCCCCGACTCGTTCCCATCCGCAGCACCAGCGGCGACATTTCCCGCTCGCACGTGGAGGTCCGGTTGGAAGGGTGGCATGTGATGCTGTGTGATCTGAACTCCACCAACGGCACGGTCCTGATCCGTGAGGGTCAGCTGTCCCGGCGGCTTGGGCGTGGGGAAACCGCAATCCTGCTCGACGGTGACGTCGCTGACCTCGGCGACGGCGTCACCCTGACCTTCGAGGGTCTGGTGTGAGCCGGCGGCCCACGGCCCCGCCGCCCACGATCGAGGGTTACCGCTACCTGAAGCACCTGGGCACCGGCGGGTTCGCCAACGTCTACCTCTACGAACAGGACCGGCCGCGCCGCAGGGTGGCGATCAAGGTGCTGATGTCGGATCTGTTGACCGAAACCGCGAAGCGCAGCTTCGAGGCTGAAGCCAACCTGATGGCGCAGCTCTCCTCGCACCCCTATATCGTCACCATTTACGAAGCCAATATCACCGCCGACAACCACTTCTACCTGGCGATGGAATACTGCTCCCGACCCAGTCTCGACGAACGGTACAAGGCCGGGCGTCTGGGGCTGGAAGAGGCGCTGTCGCTGGGTATACAGGTGGCATCGGCTGTCGAGACAGCGCACCGGTCGGGCATCGCCCACCGCGACATCAAACCGGCGAACATCCTCACCACCGACTACAACCGGCCCGCCCTGACGGACTTCGGCATCTCCGGCACCACCGACTCCTTGGAGGACGAGGATCAGGGCATGTCCATTCCCTGGTCCCCGCCGGAAGCGCTGCGCGGCGGCAGGACCGATGGCATCCCGATGGATATCTGGGCACTCGGAGCGACCGTCTACACCCTGCTGGCCGGTCGCTCACCCTTCGTTCTCCCCGCCGGAGGTAACTCCCAGCGTGAGCTGATTGACCGGATCGAATCCTCTCCGCTGAAGCCAACTGGCCGGGCCGACGTTCCAGCAGCGATGGAACAGGCCCTGGCGACGGCGATGGCCAAGTCTCCCGAGGCACGGTACGCGTCAGCCTACGAGTTTGCTCTGGCACTGCAGCGGGTTCAGTCGGAGTTGAATTTCGCCACTACCGAGTTCGAAGTGCTCGAAGAAACAGTGGTGCAGCCGGAAGTCGGCGAGGACAGCAATAGCACCCGGGTGCGCTCGGTGGTCTCCATCAGCCCCGAGGGGGTCTCGCCGCCGCGTCCCATCGATAGCGCCCGCGTTCCGAGCGCGGCGGGACCTACGGCTGCCCCCAGCTTCATGACGGAGGGTCGTGACGGGTCGACGCGTGGTGAGTGGACCGGCAAGACCTTCCTCCGCGGGGCTGATCCCGCCACCGTAGCCGAGCATCCCGCCGGGCCGTCGACGTCGACAAAGCGCCGGAATCGGCTGGTGACCGCGGTCGTCGTCGTCGCGGTCGCGGCCGTCGCAGCGGTGGGTGCCGGTGCCGTGCTCAACGGTGCGGCCGAACCGGAGCCGGAGGTACCCGCCTTCACGCAGCCACCGCCCGACGCCAGCGCCGGACTCGAAGCCAACGTACCCCCACCCGAGGGTCTCAGTGGGGTGCCGGAGGATTCCGAGGTGGTATTCACCTGGGTCAATCCCGATCAGCGGGAGGGCGACCTGTACATCTGGCGGACGGTGACCGCCACCGAGGAGGGCGATCCGGTGCGGACGCTGGAACCGCGGGCCGTAGTTCAGGCGGAGGGCGCCGGTGAGGTCTGCATCGAGGTGCAGGTGGTGCGGCTGAACGGTAAGGCCTCGGACCCTGCGGCGGCCTGCTCCCCGGAGCAGTAACCGACCGGTGCTGGTGCGCCGGGAGGGCTAGACTACGATCACAGCGCTGGGCTGGACGGAAGGGCACGAATGGGGTCTCTCGCCATTGATTTTTGCGGGGAATGGTACGAGCCGTTGGACGACGAAATCTTCCACATTGGCCGTGAGGGAGATCTGGCGGTCGATGATAATCCCTATCTGCACCGCAGGTTTCTGACCGTCTCCCTGGCGCAGGACATCTGGTGGCTGTCCAATGTGGGGACCAGAACCTCGGCGACCGTCGCCGACGTGTCCGGTGGCATGCAGGCCTGGGTTGCTCCCGGTTCGCGGATCCCCCTGGTCTTCAGGCAGACCCGCGTGGTGTTCACCGCGGGCCCCACCACCTACGAATTCGACGTACACCTGAAGACTCCGGCGTTCCGTCAGGAACCCATTGAGGAAGTGGTCGACGGGGAGACCACCATCGGCCCGGTCGTGTTCACCGAATCCCAGAAGGCGATCATCGTGGCGCTGGCCGAACCCATGCTGCGCCGGGACGGCACCGGGTACAGCTCGTTGCCCTCCTCTGCCGACGCCGCCAAGCGCCTCGGCTGGTCGCTGACCCGGTTCAACCGCAAACTGGATAACGTGTGCGACAAGCTCGACCGCGTGGGTGTCGCCGGGTTGCGCGGCGCCGGTGGAAACCTCGCCACCAATCGCAGAACCCGTTTGGTGGAACACGCCGTGACCTCCCAGCTGGTGACCGCCGCTGACCTGTCACTGCTGGATCGAATGGCTGCCATCGATGCCTCCTAGCCGGACACTCACCTCCCAGCACGCCAGACAGGACCCTTACGCCATGCCCGTACCTTCTCCCTTGGTCAATGCCAGCGCGGGCCAGCGCCTCGGCGCGAAGCTCATCGACTGGATTCCGGCCCTCGCCGTGGCCGTTGCCGGCGTGGTGGTGGTGCCGGGGGTTCTCGCCGACGACGCCGCGTGGCCGGTCGGTCTGCTGATCGCTGCCGGGGTTGCCGCTGTGTACCTGATGGGAATCCTGGTCTGGGAGGGGATGACCGGGAAAACCCCGGGCAACCTGCTGCTGGGCCTGCGCACCACCGGGCGTGACGGGCTGGCTCCCGGTGTGGGCGCCAGCCTGCTGCGCGGGGTGGTGCTTGCCGCGTCCTGGCTGGTGCCGGTGATCGGCCCGGTGCTGATGCTCAGCTCGAACCGGTGGGACCGGGACGACCAGCGCCGCGGCTGGCATGACAAGGCCGCCGGGACGCTGGTGGTCGACGTCGGCGCCGGCCGCGACCCGCTGGTCACCGGTGGGCTGTTTGGTGCGCGCGCGGATCCAGAGGCAGCGGAACCAGCGGGGCCGGGCTCACCGGCCGCACCAATCGACGCAGCACCATCGGCCGGGCCAATCGACGCAGTACCGTCGTTCGGGGGAGCCGCCCGGTCCGCCGTCGAGCACGCAGGGCCCGCTGCTCCCGCCGGGCAAGCCGCGCCCGTGGCTCACGCTGCACCAGTCGTGCCCCCGGCCGACCAGCCGGTCCACCCCGACGCCGAGCTTGAGATGACCCGGATCGCACGGAACCAGCCCGCTGCGGCTGGCGTCCAATTGGTGTTCGACGACGGCGCGGTGGTCAGGGTGCCGGGCAGTGCGCTCCTCGGACGAAACCCCTCGCGGCTGGACGGCGAAACAGTGGACCAGCTGATTGATTTCGCTGACCTGAGCCGGTCGGTCTCGAAAACCCACCTGCATCTGCGGGTGGATGGTGGAGGTGTGTGGGTGACCGACCGCAACTCAACCAATGGCAGCGCCGCAGCCACGCCGGACGGGCTGGAAGAGGATCTGACGCCGGAACAGCCGGTTCTGGTGCCGGTCGGAAGCACCGTGCGCTTCGGCGATCGGCATTTCATCATCCGCACGGCCTAGTCGCTTCAGCCTGCGGACAGCTGACGGGCGTCGGCCTGGCCTACATACCGCCTAGACCAGGGCACTGAGTGCGGGAAGGATGGTCAGGAGCCCCAACCCCACGAAAACGAGACCCGAGATGCGTTCGATCCATAGGGTGGTCGTCGGGCGGTTCAGCCAGACTCCTGCGGTGTGGGCGCCCAAGGCCACGACCATCAGGTAACCGCCGATCACCGCGGATACCGTTCCGCCGACGACGGCGATCACGTACAGTGCGCCAGCATCGGTGGGGGTGAACTGGGGGATGAGGGCCAGGAAGAACAGCCCCGTTTTCGGGTTGGTCAGGCAGCACAACACTCCGGCGCTGAACGCCGACCATCCGGCGGTGTGACCGTGTGGTGATGGATTGCCGGGCCCGGAGTCTCCCGCCGAGAAATCAACCGGGTCCGGCCCGGTTCCAGCACCGAGAGGCACAGCAGCTGACACTGTCTCCTTGATTGTCTCCTTGACTGTCTCCTTCACCGCAGTGCGAGGGTGAGCGGTGAGTGAACGGTAGCCCAGATAGAAGAGGTAGAGCCCGCCCACAACACGCAATGCGTTGAAGGCCATGGGAGAGTCCTGAAAAAACGTGGCCACGCCCGCGGCGACCAGGGCGGCCCACCCGAACACTCCCACCGCCGAGCCGAGGGCCGAGAAGAAACCAGCACGACGACGACGCAGCGCATACTTCAAGGTCAGCAGCGTGTCAGGGCCGGGCGTCAACGCGAGGACGATCGCCACGCCCAGGAGGGCCAGATAGTTCGAAGTGGTCACAGGTGAGTCTTTCGGAGTGAGGAAACCGGGAGGGGCGGACGGGAAGACGTCGGCCTCTGGAATCCAGAGTGCCATCACAGCGGTCAATGGCACCAGCAGATATTTCCAGCTAATCGGTAGGTAATGCCATACGATGGATGGATGTTTGATCCACACAAGCTGGTCATTCTCCGGGCCGTCATCTCTGCTGGAACAGTTCACGGTGCCGCCGCGGGATTGCATCTCACGCCCGCCACAGTCAGCCAACATCTTCGTGAGCTTGGCCGGCACACAGGGTTGATCCTTTTTGAAAAACAAGGCCGGGGGATTGCGGCCACCCCTGCGGCCCTGCAGCTGGCCAAGGAAAGTAGCGAGGCCCTGGCCAGCCTGGAGCGCCTCGATCGCACCGTGGCAGATCTCAGGGCTGGCCGGACCGAGCAGCTGACGTTCACCTGCTTTGCCTCGGTGGCCCAGGCGTGGCTGCCCGCTGTCGTCGGGGTATTGCGGGATGAATTTCCGGCCACAGTGGTCGAAATCAATATCAGTGAGCTCCGACCGAACGGCACGCGTCGACAGCCAGACATCGACATTCGCAACGAGACTCTCGATTCCGATCCAGTGAGCCTCGACGGTTACCAGCGGCACGTACTCGCCGAGGAGAAGCTCCACCTGGTGCTGCCCGTGAATCATCCTTTGTGTGCCCAGGAGGTGGTGGACATGATTCAGTTGCGGGATGAGCCGTGGATTGATCACGACATCAACGACGGCCCCACCGGGCAGATCATCGCTCGGGCATGCACGACTGCAGGATTCACCCCGAGATATGTGGCCCGCCTCGATGATCATCATGCAGCACTCAGCCTGACCGCCGCTGGGTTGGGCGTGACCGTGCTCCCTCGCATTGCCCTCACCAGGATGCCCGGCACCCTCACCACGCGGCCCCTCGCGGGCCCCGAGGTCGAGCGCCGTATTGTCGCCTTCACCCGGGCGCATCCTGTCCGGGCCCGGATCATTCATACTGCGCTCACGGCCCTGCGCGAGATCGCGAGCAAGACCGAAGCACAGTGACGTCCGAGCAGGGCCGGCGGGGCACCAGCGGGTAGCCCTTGACGCAACTGTTAGCCTCCACTCATGGGGGAAAACACAACACAGTTCATGCAAGATTTCGGCAAACTGGTCCGGCTGGTGCAGGAAGCGCAGCCGAGCTCACCTCGCGGTCGGGAACTCGTCGACACGCTGACGGCGCATCTCGGCGTCGAACCGTCGGCCCTTCCCGTTGTCGTGGAGGAGGTCTCAGCTCACCGTTTCGTTGACGCCGACATAGTGCTCGCCTCCCTGACGGGTCCTGACGGGCGTCTCGTGGGCATTGGCGGCGGAGATCAGCGGCATCACATGACGTTGAGCGACATGCTGCAGCACTCCGCGATGTACCCGAACTTTCCGCTGGCCCAGCCCGACTACACGAACCTCCCGATCGGCCCGGACAAACAACGACAGACTATTGCGCTGGGTCTCCATCTCTTCCACTACCGGGGCATCGCCGTCGCGCTGTTGCAGCGCAAAGCCGAACCGCAGTACGGCCGCCCCGAGGCAGCCCTGGAGGTCTTGTGCACTGACGCCGCAACGACCAGGGGGTTCCTCGCCGAATTCAGACGCCGGCTGCAGAACGAGAGCATTCTCAAGGGGCAGGTCCTGTCCTTCACCACGCAGGACTTCGGGCCAAGCAGCGCTGGGGTCACCTTCCACCGGCGACCACACCTGACCCAGGACGACGTCATCCTTCCGGCGGGCCTCCTCGCCCGGGTCAGCGAACACGCCCTCGGCATTGCTGCGCACAAGGAAGCGCTGATTGCGGCGGGCCAACATCTCAAACGAGGCATCCTGCTCTACGGTCCACCCGGCACCGGCAAAACGCACACTGTCAGGTATCTGCTGGGCGCCAGTGACGGCACCACCGCCATCCTCCTCTCGGGTGGCACGCTCGCTCACGTGAGTGAGGCGGCACGGATGGCACGGGCGCTGCAACCCTCGATCGTCGTCCTTGAGGACTGCGACCTGATCGCCGAGGACCGAAGCTTCGGTCACGGTCCCCAGCCCCTCCTGTTTGAAGTTCTCGACGCCATGGACGGGCTCGACGACGACGCCGACGTGACGTTCGTGCTGACCACCAACCGGGTGGATATGCTCGAACGTGCACTCGCTCAGCGGCCCGGCCGTGTCGACCTCGCCGTCGAAATCCCCCTCCCGGATGAACGCGAACGAGCAGCCTTGCTCAGGCTCTACGCGCCCGGGAACACCTTCGGCGTCGAAGCCCTAAAGTCTGCTGCCGAAGGTACCGGAGGAACCACGGCGTCCTTCACCAAGGAGCTGGTGCGGAGGGCGGTGCTTACTGCTGCGTCGGAGGGCGATCCCGTCGGTGATGGACATCTACTTCGGGCAGTGAAGGAGCTGATGTCGGACGGTGCCGCCCTGACGCGAAGCCTGCTGGGGAGCGGAGAGGATTCGCCCGGCGCCGAGCCTGTATCGGGGGAGGCACAGGGGTCCTTCGGGTATGTCCCGCTAGGCTCGCACTATTCCGGTAGTTACACCCCCGCCTACGGGTCGGCGGCGGCCATGGCGTTCGACGGGCCGCTGCCGGATCCCGCCGACAGCGGCAGTGACAGTGACCGCTAGCCTCGCGCCTCGACCGCCACGGGTTCAGTGCTGGGTTCGTTCCAGAACAGCTGGAGGGTCTGCACTGGCCGCCCGGGTTGCACCAGTTGCGCGCGGCCGGGTGGCATCGGGCGTGCGCGCACCCCGTTGATCAGGGCGCCCTCCGCCCGGTCGCCGGACATGATCAGCGCGGCGCTGCCGGAGTCCCGCAGCGCGGTGAAGAAGCTTTCGTACATGCCGCGACTGGCACCACGGACCCGGCGCGAGAGGACCGCGTGCAGGCCGATTTCCGGGGCCAGCGGCAGGTACGGCGCCAGGCGGCTCAGCGGCGAGGAGCCGCCGGCGGTCAGGATGTCGTAGTCGTCGATCACCAGGACCACCCGGGGGAAGGCTGCGGCCTCAGCAGGTGTCGCGTTCACCCGCTTGTCCAGCTCCGTCGCGACGGCCGCAGCGAGCTGTTCGGCCAGCGCCGCGCTGGTCGCATAGCCACCGAGGTACGAATCGGGCACCTGGTCGGCAAGAGTCCGCCGTGGATCGAAGACGGCCAGTACGACGTCGTCGGGGGAGTGCTGCTCCACCGTCCGTCGGATCACCGAACGCATCACGTTGGTTTTTCCGGCAGCGTCGTCGCCGAGGATCAGCAGGTGCCGTTCGCGGCGGTGCAGGTCGAGCAGCTCGGCGCCCAGATCGGTTTCGCGCAGCCCCAGCGGGATGATTGCCGGGTCCACCGGCGTGCTGACGGTTGACGCATCCACCACCGAGGGCAGGACCCGGACCTGCATGGCCCGCTCATCGGTCGACGCTGCGACGGCGGCCACGAGGTCCCGCATCCCCTGGATCGCCGTGTCCTCATCGGCGACACTGTCGATGCGGGGGAGGGCAAAGTGGCCCTGCAGTTTCCGGTCCATCAGGGCCCGGCCGGGGCGTTCCGCGCTGAGGGCCTCGGCAATCTTGCGGCCGTGGGCCGATTCGCCCGGATCCGCCAGCCGCAGCTCCACCCGGTTTCCAAAGAAGCTCTGCTGGGAGATCCGGATCTCGTTCATCCGCGACGATGTCACGACCGTGTGGATGCCGTACCCGCCGCCCCGGGCGATCAGCGAGTGGAGCGCCTTCTCCACGTCCTCAAACTCGTCGCTGAGCTGCCCGTATCCGTCGAGCAGCAGGACAATGTCGGCGCTGGTGAGTTCGGGGATCTTTCCCTGCGCGCACAACCGGCGCAGCGTCGGCAGCGAATCCACCTGGTACTTCTCGAAGAGTTGCTCACGCTGGGTGAGCATGGCGTGGATCTCATCGATTGTCCGGCGCACCACCTCACGGTTGGTGCGGATCGCGACGCCGCCCACATGCGGTAGGCCCTCAAGCGGCAGCAACCCGCTCCCCAGCAGGTCGACGGCGTAGATACCGACCTCGGCGGGACTGTGGGTCAGAGCCAGGCTGGCCGCAATGGTCCGCAGCGCGGTGCTCTTGCCGGTCTGCGGCCCGCCCACGATCGCGAGGTTCCCACCGTTAATGCCCAGATCAAGCATCCAGACGCCCTGCCACTGTTTGGCTGGATCGTCGAGCAACCCCACCGGGAATCTCATGTTCCCCGTAGCGGCCGAGCCGCCGGTCGGCCGGGAATTGGTCAGCCGGATGCCCTGGCTGGTGGTGCTCACCCCGCCGGCCGCCGTGTCCAGGGCGATGCCGCGCGGGAGCGGCGGCAACCAGATCGGGTCTACGGCGCGCGGAAACTTCGCCAGGGTCTCCATCAGGGTGGAGAGCACGGTGGGCCCGGTGGTCCGCTTGGACCCGGCGGTGGACTGGGCGGCCTGGACAGGCGACGACTCGGTCTCGTCAGCCTGGAGACTGGCTGCGTAACGGGGGACTGCCAGCACCTGGGTATCGTCGGCAGCGTCGTCGTCGGCCTCGTCTTCCTCAAGAGCGTCGAGCGGCCCCGATACATATCCGGCCTTGAACCGGGTGTACGTGGTGGTGTCCACCTTCAGGTAGCCGAACCCGGGCACCGGGGGCAGGTGGAAGGCGTCGGCGGTTTCCAGGACGGTGCGGCTTTCGGCCTCCGAGAGGGTCCGCAGTCCAATCCGGTAGGAAAGGTAGGTGTCCAGGCCGCGGAGCTTGCCGCCCTCAATCCGCTGGCTGGAAAGCAGCAGGTGCACGCCGATCGACCGCCCGATCCGCCCGATGGACAGGAACAGCTCGATGAAGTCGGGCCGCGCCGTGAGAAGCTCACCGAACTCATCGATGATGAGCACCAGGTGGGGAAGCGGCGGCAGGTCCTCGCCCCGCGCCTGCCGCTCCTTGCGGTGGAGCTGGTAGTCGGTGATGTTGGCCAGGCTCCCGGCAGCCTTGAGGACTTCCTGGCGGCGTTGGATCTCGCCAGCGAGGCTGGCGTAAACCCGTTCGATCAGGCTGACGTCGTCGGAGAGGTTGGTGATCACACCGGTAACCTGCGGCGCGTTGGCGAACGGGGCGAACGTGGCGCCGCCCTTGTAATCGACCAGCACCATCGCGAGCACCTCCGGCGAGTGGGTGGCTAGAAGCCCCACCACCAGGCTGCGTAGCATCTCGCTCTTGCCCGAGCCGGTGGCGCCCACACACAACCCGTGCGGGCCGTGCCCGAATTGGGCGGACTCCTTCAGATCGAGCAGGGCAGGCCGTCCCCGGTCGTCCGGCCCGAGGGGAACCCTCAGGAAATCCACCTCGCTGCGGGGCTTCCAGAGGCGCACGATGTCAGCCTCGTCGAGGTTGGGGGACAGCCCCAGCATGTCAAGGAACCCGACTGAGCTTTCGGAGCTGTCGTGTTCCAGCGAATCCGCTGATAGCCGCAGGGGTGCCAGCGCCCGGGCGAGCGCTTCGGCGGTGGCAACGGGCAGCTCGTCGAGGACCCCGCGTTCAATGGTGGGCGCCCCGGCATCGCCGCGATAGTTCTCCAGGACGAAACCTCCGGCGACGGCGGCGTCCTCGCTGATCCGGATGGTCACCTCGCCGGGTTCCTGCAGCCGGTCCGCTACCAGGAACAGGGTGGTAATACCCAGCTGGCCGGCGGCCGCATGCTGATCCGGAATGTGGAGTTCGGTCGGTAGCTCTCCGTAGGAGTCGGCGATAACCAACAGTCGGGGCAGGGCGGTCCCGACACCGCCCCTGAGGAAATTCTTGCGGGATTCAGCGGCCAGGCTGGACCGGCCGTGCAGGTCCTCGCTGAGCAGGTCGGAGAGCTCGTCAACAGTGCGGGCAATGCGTCGCACCGGTCCGGTGCGGTGGGTCTTCCGCTGGTCTGCAAGGTGGGGCAGCCAGGTGGCCCATTCCCAGTCGTCGCGTCGAAGAGGAGGGGAGGCGAGGGCGAGGTGTAAATCCTCAGGGGAGTGGAAGGCTGCCGCTTCCAGCAGCAGGAGCCGGCTCACCTGGTGCACAAATTCCCGGGACCCCACCACGCTGACGTTTCCGGCGCAGTCCAGGGGCACGGTCAGGGGAAGCTCGGGGCTGGTTTCGTACCGGCGTCGGAGGATTTCCAGTTCGGCGGTCATGAAGGTGTCGTTACGCTGCAACGCGGAACCGGGGTTCTGAACGGCGATCTCGCGGTTCTGCCGGGGACCGGTTCCCACCCGAACGGTCAGGAAATCCCCGTTGTGGCGCCGGCGCTCCCACAGGCGTTGCGGGTTACGGATAATGTCGAACAGGGCCTCAGGGGGAGGGCTGCTCACCCGGGCAGCGCGGACCGCGTCCTGTTCGTCGGACCGCAGTTGTTTCCGGGACCGCTCAAGGTATTCTAAGTAGTTCTCGCGCTGATCCCTGCGCTGCCGTCCCTGTTTACCGCGCTGACTCACCATCATCACCACAGAGGCCACCACGGTGACGATCATCATCAGCGCGCCGACGGCGGCGAGCGAAGATCCTCGGAACAGCATCATCACTGTCATCGAGACACCCGCGCCGAGCAGCGGGATCAGGGACATCATGTTCATCCCGCCGCTCCCCGTTTCGACGGGGGGCGGAGCGTCGAGGGTGTACACCTCGGCGCCCCGGGCCGGTGGTGTCACCCGGGCGGGACGGTGCACAATCTTCAGGCTCAAGGCTTTGCCTTGCCGGTTGCGGCCAGCAGGATGCGTGAGGCAACGGTGGTGGACGTCAGGAGTGAGGCCCGCGAGAGCAGGCCCAGATCCAGCTCAACCCCTCCGGCGAGATGCCGGTCGTACGGCAGCGCGACGGCGACTGTCCCGTGGTGGCTGAGCCGCTCGGCCTCCTCGACGGCGTCCACCGGGTTCCGGGCATCGGTCTGCAGCACGAGAGTCAGCAGTGGGATCGCGGCATCCGAGCCGGCACCGTTCCACTGCTCGGCATACCGCCGGGCGTCCTCAAGCCCGGCAACAGTCGCCGGGGTCACAAAAATGGCGGCGTGGGATTGTTGGATGGCCCAGCTGGTGGAGGGCAACTCCATGCCGGTCCCGCAGTCAAGGATGGTGATCGGGCAGAAACGCGAGACGGCCCGGGCGGCCCGGGCGGCGTCGTCGTCGGCACCGGCGCCGGGAGGGCTGGCAGTCGCGGCACCGCCGGCCACCAGGAGGTTACTCTCGGCGGCCCCGAGCCGCGCCGCCAGGTCGGCAAGACTGGACGGTGTCTGGCCGTTGAGGCTGTGCGCGAGGTCGGCGAGGGAGGGGGCACCGGTGAACCCGAGCCGGAGCCCCAGGGTGCCAGCGCCGACACTGTTGTCTACCGCGGTCACGGTATCCGCGCGCAGTGACGCATAGGTGCGAGCCAGGAGCGCGGCAACCGTAGTCTTGCCGGCGCCGCCACGGGAGCCGACGACGGCGATCCGCCGGCCGGTGGTTACGGGGCTTTGCGCCCCGGACGCAGCCTCGGCCAGGATCCGGGGGTACTCATCGGCGCGAAACAGCTGCCCGATGCGGCTCAGGGTGAGTTGCACACGGGTCTCCGCGGGGCGGGTCCGCAGCACCCTGCGCAGCCGTTGCGGGGACGACTCAAAACCCGTGGAAGTTTCCGAACCTCCTGCACCGGACGCCGCGGGGACAGGAGCCGATCGGCGGCTGGGCTGCCGGGTGGGGCTGACGGTCATGCGGTCGGTCCTTCCAGATGCGACGGAGGCAGGGTGGGCCGGGTCATGAGAAGCTCTCCAACAGTTGGGCGAAGATGCCGAACAGGCCCGCCGCGAGGGGAATCGTCGCGAGGATCGCGAGACTTTCCGCCCGGTTTGCGAGTTGCCGGAATCGTGCGGCGGTGTGATCTGCGGGTGTGAAGGTGAGGACAATCAGGGCGACGGCTGCCACTGCGAGGGCTGCGAGCCCGACCAGCCAGGGGGATTCTGGAAGGAACCGGAGCGATCCGACGGCCAGGGCGGCCAGGCCGACCAGCGACGCCAGATAAAGGGCAATCCGTTCCAGGGCCAGGGGGAAGGACCGCGCGCGCAGAAAGGTGGCCAGGGTCAGGGCAAGCAACAGAGGCAACGTCCACACCTGCGTCTGGGTATCGGTCCCCAGCCAGGCCAGCGCCAGCGCGATGGAGGCGGCGGTAAACACCGTGGCGAGGCTCAGGCTGCGGTGCGCCGCATTGACCGCTGAGAGGGCTGCGGTGCGACGAAGGGTGCCGCCCTTGGCCCGCTGGTCATCGAGTGTTGACAGCCCGGAGGCGGAGAGGGCAAGTGCGGGGAGCAACCCCAGGAGGAGGACACTGGCGATGCCTGCCAGCGCCGCGGCGGGGGCGGGATCGTCCCCCACGAGGGCTGCTGCACCCCAGATTCCCGTGGCGGCACCGAGGGTCGCGGCGCCGGCGAACAGTGCCCGCGGGCGCGCGGAGACGGCGCCGAGGCCGAGTAGGTTGGCGATAGAGAGCGCAGCCACCAGCAGGCCGGTGATCGCGAGTCCGCTGCCATATTCGAGGATTCCGGCCAGGCCCAGTACCCATCCCGCCACCAGCAGTGCCGGTCCCAGGGCGGATTTGCGGGGTGGTCGGCCGAGGGCGGCACCCAACCCGGTCAGTAGCAGGCCGCCGCTGATCAGGATCCACCAGGCGCTTCCCGGGGCGAAGCTGCCCAGCAGAATCGCTACACCAGCCCAGAGGCCCAGGGCCGCGAACGCTCCGGCTGTGATGTCCCGGAACCGGATGGTCCACCGCCCGGTGACCTCCTCGGTTTGGTCCACCACCAGATCGGTAACGTCATAGACGACGGCGGCCGGTGGCACATCGGATTCGCTGCACAGCAGGAGAGCCGTGCCGTCAGTAACAGCCGACTGGCTGAGGGAGGCTGCTGCGTCGAGTGCGGTGCCGTCGGGAGTGACCAGTTGTTTGACTGCCACATCGCGCTGCGGGGCGTCCTCGAGTAACTCCAGCACCTGCGGCATGAGCGCGCCGACCGGTTGGTGGGAGGGGAGCAGCAGGTCGATGTGCCGTTGCGCGCCCACCAGCGTCACACGGGTAAAGGCGTGGGACATCGGTGTCAGACTCCTGTTCGGGATTGGTGTGGATACAAGGCTTCACCGATTGATGTAGCCGACCGGTTTTGTTCTTCCCGCTGTTGACGTTGGTCTGCCAGCAGGTTGCTGACAAAGGAGTAACCCACACAGATTGCGGCGATCAGCGCCGTCATGGCCACGCTGAACAGGAACAGCTTGACGCTATCGAGCCAGCGGCGTTCCTCGGGGTTCACTCCGTAGAGCAGTGCTGTGGTGAGCCGGTTCCGGCGCACTGTCACTGACTCAATCAGCTGGTTGTCATACTCTTTCGCCACCGCGGACCTACACCCCTTCAGGACCAATTACCGTTCATATCCTTACACCTTTCTGATCCGGTCGGGGACCAGGGGCCTGGTCAGGCGCAACGATGGGGACTTCTGCCCATGGTCTGGCCTTGACGGTCCGGGTGGGCAAGGCTTCTATTGGTACAGCAGGGTTTCGGAATTATCCGCAGACTAATCTTTAGGCGCTTTGGTGCGCTAGGGGGAGCAGCATGAAATTTGACATGGGTTCACAGACGCTTTCGACGTTGACGCAGCAGACCGGTCACTCCAACGAGGACCTTGGGCAGCTGGTGCGCAACCTTATTGATGCCGTTGCTCCGTTGGAGGGCAAATTCAACGGCCAGGGCAGGGTGCGCTTCGATGAGTTCAAGCACCGCACCGATGAGGTAGCCAACGAACTGAACAGTTCCCTGTCAGTCATCCTGCAGGGCCAGGGTGAAATGGATGTTGCTTTCCACACCGGGGACCAGGAGTCAGCCGACAACGCTTCCCAACAGCAGGGATCCGCTGCCTTCGATTCGGCACGTTTCGGTTCACGCTAAGAATCCTCTCCGCCCTCCCAACAGTTTTTGCCGGTGTTCCCGGCGCAGAAAGGTTTGTCATGTCTCAGGACCGTCTTAGTTACGACACCGATGTTTCGAGTTCCGTCCAGGCTGAAATCCAGTCCATTGTGGGCCGGCTCGAATCCCTGATCGGGGAGCGCGAGAAGGCAGTAAGCTCCGCGATGTCCGATTTTCAGGCCGATGGTGTCTCCGAGGACTATCAGGCAGTTGAAACGCGCTTCAAGAACGCTGCCAACGAAACCCGCAACATCATCGCCCTGGTGAAGCAGACGCTGAACCTCAACGACGAGACCGCCACTGGCGCTGGATCGCGTGCTCGGGGTGCCGTCCAGAACATCGGATAGGGCGCGGCTTCGTGTCCCACGGCATTTCCCCCAGTGCGGTGAAATGTTGTCGGGCGCACCGCGAATGTGCCGAGATGTGGGAGATCAACAGGTCGGGCACGGAGGTCCTCGAGAGCTATACCGTGTGCCCGGATGGGACCCTTGTGTCGGGCCACTACATCCGGTGGAACAAGCACTTCTATGAGGGCTACTCGATCGGCAGCGATTTGTGGATCCGTCATCGGGTCGAGGGCAGCTTGTCCGCGGAGTGGATCCCACTTCCGGGGTCTTTCCACGAAGCGTCCGGCAGAAGGACGTTTCGCCGAAGGGTCCCGAGCAGTGAAGTGGAGCGGTACGTCCGGATCCATGCCTCCGGGACCTGGAGGGGCCAACAGTTTGGCATCGAACAGTACATCGACAATGGGACGGTGGCCGTCAGGGGCGGGTTCTCCCCGGAGATGATCCAGTTAATGGAGACCGGGGCCGCTGCCCAGCTTGAACTATCCGAATCTGGCCGGGCCGGCGTTACCGGGTTCCTACCCTGGTCCGAGATGTCCAACTTCAGCACGGAAATGACTGATTTGGCCCTGCCCAGTCCTAGTGGCTAGCCAGAGGACGGGCCCGTGATAGACATGGGTCGTAGACCGGATTCTCCTCAACAATAAGGATTTGCAGTGATCTTTCAGAAGGCCCTCAGCCCCGCACACGTTGCGCAGTTGGTGGAAGGCAACAAGGACACCGTCTCAGGATTCGTGCTCAACGCGGCCGACGCCGTCGGCCTTCCCCTCGGGCGGCTGTTCCAGGCACACGGGGTGGGGTTCGCCGGGTCACCGTGGGATCCCAACGCCGAACACTTCGATGTTCTCCGCTTCAATGAGCCACTCGGGATCTATTGTCACGCGCCGGTCGTTCCCGAGTTTATTGACCGGCCTCCGGTGACTGGCAACGGCTTCGCGCTGTTTGACGGTGGGTATGTGCCTCACTACTTTCTCGACGAAGTGAGGATACCCGCGGGGGCCGAACTGTTTCGGATCACTCCCGATGGCAAGGGCCGGTTCCTGGCGGTCTACCGCGACGTGGCCAACGGCTGGGCGCTGGCCACGGAAACGGGAATCAAGACCCCGGTGCAAAGCCATCCTTCCCACCTGATGGGGTGGGTGGCTGTCTGGCGGGGCATCAGGTACAGCGCCGACCTGGCGAAGGACCAGAAGGCCGTGATCCTCGCAGCAACCAGCGAGCCCCCGGCAGACCAGGAAGGATTCACCCGGACCGATCGCGGTTGCTGGAGCCGGGAGGTTCCCTTGGCAGAACTGGACGAATTCTATGAACTGAACGCCACCTGCCGGTGGAACGGTCAGCCGTTCAGGATCACCGCGACTGCCTACGACGGCGACACACAGCTATTCCGGCTCTTCTACACTGGCCACAACGCCGACACAGCTGAATCACTGAGGCTGAACAAGGCCGACGCCGGGGTGTATTGGACGGTGGTCCCCAAGTCCGAGGTGACCGACATCAAACTGGTCCAGAACATCCTCAAAGACCTCCGGGTCGGCTCCTAGCCGCCAACGCGCATCCGGCGGGGTACTGAGGCAAGATAGGACTGTGGCCAGAACAACTGACAAATCAGGCATAGAGCTTCCCGCGGACCAGACACCGGTCGATTCCCTGCGGGAGGAATACAATTCCCTGGCGGAGGAGGTGCGCCAGCACCGGTTCGCCTACTACAACGAGAACGCGCCGACGATTTCCGACGCGGAGTTCGATGAGCTGTTCCGTCGGTTGGAGAAGATCGAGGCACTGCATCCAGAGCTGATCGCCAACGACTCGCCCACCCAGGAAGTCGGCGGAGACGCCTCTTCAGCGTTCGCCGCCGTCAATCACCTGCAGCGGATGTATAGCCTGGAGGACGTCTTTTCCCTGGCTGAGCTGGACGTCTGGGTGAGCCGTGCTGCCGCCAGCGTTGAATCGGTCAGCCCGGGCAGCACCATCACATGGCTGACTGAGCTGAAGATCGACGGGCTCGCCGTCAACCTGCTGTACCGGAACGGTGAACTGGTGCGCGCCGCGACCCGCGGCGACGGCGCCACCGGTGAGGACATCACCCACAATGTGCTGACCATCAAGTCCATCCCCAGGGTCCTCGCCGGGACGGGCCACCCCGCCGAGATGGAGGTCCGCGGTGAGGTGTTCTTCCCGTCCGCTGCCTTCGCCCAGCTCAACGAGCGGATGGTCGCCGCAGGAAAGGCGCCGTTTGCCAACCCCCGCAACGCTGCGGCCGGTTCCCTGCGCCAGAAGGACCCGGCCCTGACGGCCGAGCGACCACTGGACATGTACGTGCACGGAATTGGGGTGCGCGAGGGCCTCGCAGCCCAGTCCCAGTCCGAGACCTACGGGCTGCTGAAGGAGTGGGGCCTTCCCACCTCGCCCTATTTCAAGGTGCTCGACGACGCCCCGGCCGTGGTGGAGTTTATTGAGCATTACGGCACGCACCGGCACGACCTGTTCCACGAGATCGACGGAATTGTGGTCAAGGTGGATGACTTTGCCCTCCAGCGGGCGCTGGGCCACACCTCGCGCGTGCCCCGCTGGTCGGTGGCCTTCAAGTACCCACCGGAAGAGGTCAATACCCGACTGCTCGATATCCGGGTGAACGTGGGCCGCACCGGCCGGGTCACCCCGTTCGGAATGATGGAGCCCGTCAAGGTGGCCGGCTCCACAGTCGAAATGGCGACCCTGCACAACCAGGACGTGGTCAAGGCCAAGGGGGTCCTGATCGGCGACATGGTGGTGCTCCGCAAGGCCGGCGACGTGATCCCGGAAATCGTGGGCCCCGTCGTCGCGCTCCGTGACGGCACCGAACGCGAGTTCGTCATGCCCACCGAATGCCCATCCTGCGGCACCCCGCTCGCCCCGGCGAAGGAGGGAGACGTCGACATCCGCTGCCCCAACGCCCGGTCCTGCCCCTCGCAGCTGAGGGAACGCGTGTTCCATTTGGCCGGACGCGGCGGGTTCGACATTGAGGCACTAGGTTGGGAGGCAGCAATCGCCCTGACCCAGCCCGCCGAACCGGAACAGCCGCCGCTGACGTCCGAGGCTCAACTGTTTGACCTCACCCCCGAGGCGCTCGCCGATGTGCGGATTCTGCGGGACAAGCGGGTCAAGGGGGAGGTGGTGGGCAAGGAACTGGTGCCCTACTTCTACACCAAGGGCACCGCCAAGAAACCGTCCGAACCCAGCGCCAACACGCGCCGGCTGTTCACCGAACTGGAGAAGGCGAAGCAACAGCCACTGTGGCGGGTGCTGGTCGCCCTCTCCGTCCGGCATGTCGGGCCCACCGCCTCGCGTGCGCTGGCCACAGCGTTCGGCTCAATGGAGCGGATCCGGGCCGCCTCGGAAGAGGAGTTGGCGAACGTCGACGGCGTCGGCCCCACCATCGCCGCAGCGCTCACCGAATGGTTTGCCGAGGACTGGCACCGGGAGATCGTTGATGCGTGGGCTGCCGCCGGGGTGCGGATGGAGGACGACGTCGACACCTCCATGCCGCGCACCCTGGAGGGAGTGACGGTCGTCGTCACCGGCTCGCTGGAACGCTACAGCCGGGATGAAGCGAAAGAGGCGATCATCCAACGGGGTGGGAAGGCGTCTGGATCGGTCTCGAAGAACACCCACTTCGTCGTGGCAGGGGAGAACGCCGGCACCAAACTTGATAAGGCCGAAGCGCTCGGGCTGACCGTGCTGGATGAGGACGGCTTCACCCGGTTACTTGAGGAGGGCCCGGAGTGAACGGGTCCGCGCTGGAACTGCTGCACCTGGCGAAGCAGGCTGCCTCCGCGGGAGCGGATGTGTTGGCGCGGCGCAGCATCGAATCCCTCGGGGCGCAGAACAAGAGTTCGGACAGCGACTGGGTGACGTCGTTCGACCTGGCTGCCGAACGGGCGGTACGTGATGTGATCTCCCGCTCCCGCCCCCACGATGTGATCACCGGCGAGGAGCTGGGAACCACTGTGCCTGACCGGGCATCTGGCGCCGGGCGGGTGCGGTGGTCGATCGACCCCCTGGACGGCACCACCAACTTCATCCGCAACATTGTCTACTACTGCACCTCAGTGGCGGCGATGGACGCCGACGGCCTGTGGCTTGCCGGTGTGGTGCACGCCCCGGCGTTGGATCGGGTGTACTGGGCGGCCCGGGGACAAGGTGCCTGGCTGCGGGACCACGGCAGGGTAACGCGCCTCGACGGGCCCGACGTCGGGCGAAAGGGTGCCTTGCTGGGTACCGGTTTCAGTTACGACGCCGTTGTCCGGACCCAGCAGCTAGGAGAGTTGAGCGGATTGCTGGACGGCTTCGGTGACGTCCGGCGGCTGGGCTCGGCGGCGCTTGACCTGTGCATGGTCGCCGACGGCACCCTCGACGGGTACGCCGAACGTGGCCTGAACGAACACGACTGGGCTGCCGGTGCGCTGATTGCGGAGGAGGCGGGCGCCACCGTGCTCCGCCCTCACCTCAGCTCGGCGCTCGCCGGGGGACCGGACGAGGCCGAGCGGCTTGGTGCCGTGACCATTGCCGGGACGCCCACCTTTGTGGAGCGCGCGGCGAGGTTGGCCACTGGCGCAACGGGGGCCGCTGAATGACAGCGAGCTGGCAAAAGGTCTTTTCAACCCTGTCCGCACCCCGGTTGCGCGAAATCTATGCAGCAGCGGTGCTGGGGCAGCCGGCGGGTGCGACGGCCAAGGAGCTGGACAAACTGGCGGCCGCCGGGTTGCTGGGAGTCGACGGTGCAGTCAATGCCGACCTATTCCAGGCGGTCCTGAGCGCTGCCGCGGGGGATAAGCCCCAGGGAGTAGACCGCTTCTTCGCCAACGGGCACCTCGACGGGCTGCCCCGCAATCCCGGCGAGAGGCGGGCGGTTCTCGAGCACCTGACCGCACGGCTCATTCCCGCGGACCAAGAGCTCTCCGAACACGAAGTGAACCTGGTGCTTTCCACGGTCACCCGGGATATCCCCACCCTCCGTCGTGCCCTGGTGGACTATGGCCACCTGGACCGGCGTCCGGACGGCACCGGGTACCGACGCGCCTGAGCGCGACGGGGGTCGCCGTCGTCAGCGATTGTGCGGAGCGTCCGGATCCGCCGGAGCCTCCTCCCGCCGCTTCTCGATCAGTTCCTTGGTGCGGACCAGGCGGAGCAGCGTCACGAGGAGGAGCCCGCCGAGCATGTTGAACGCCAGGGTATAACCAAACCAGCCGAGCCACTGCAGGTAACTGATGTCGGCGCCGGAATGGATCGCGGCGAAGATCAGCAGGGAATCCAGGATGGAGTGGAACAGCTGCAGGCCTGCCAACAGGAATCCGCCGATCACCGTTGCCACGATCTTGGCGACGTCGTTCGATGTGCCCTGCTGCATCCGGCTCATCAGGGTGATGGTGCTGCCGCCCAGCACGGCCAGCGCGACCACTTGCAGGGAGAACGGCGCATCAATGAAATGGTGGGCGCTCTCGGCGACCGTCTCATTCCACTCCGGGAACGCCTGCATAACTATCCAGACGAAGGCCCAGCCGCTGACCAGGTTGGCCACGAGGGTTCCACCCCACAGCTTGGCCAACTGCGTCACGCTGCCCTCCTTCGCGACGACGGCCGCGACCGGCATCAGGAAGTTCTCGGTGAACAGCTCGCTGTGCGCCAGAAACAGGGCGACGAGGCCCACACTGAATGCAAGGCCAGCGAGCAGGTGATCGCCCGTCTGATGCAGCACCGCCAGGTAGGCCATGATGCCCAACCCGATTTCGAACCCCCCGAACACCCCGGTGACAAGGATGTTGCGGAAGGTGCGGTGCAGCCGCTCGGCACCCTCCTCAATGGTGTTGTCGAAGGACTCCTTCAGCTCATCCTCGACCGGGGCGTCAGTGTCCCCTAGTTCCCGCCTGCGTGCTTCGCTCATGACGCCTCTCCCGGTGTTAGGTGTGGGAGTGCTCTCCCGGATCAGCGCTATCGGCTAGGGGAATCGTAGCAACCGGGGGAGCTGGATCCACCGGATCGTTCTGGTCAGGACTGCTTCATTTCGACGAGTTGGATCAGGTTGCCGCAGGTGTCGTCGAAAACGGCCATGATGGCCATACCGATGTCGGTGGGTGGCTGGGTAAAGACCACTCCCTTTTCGGTGAGCCGGGCATACTCGGACCCGAGGTCCTCCACAGCGAACTGTGCCAGGGGTATGCCGTCCTCCACCAGCGCATCTCGGTATGGCTTCACCGCGGGGTGGCTGGACGGTTCCAGGAGGAGTTCGGGGCTGTCGGGGGACTCGGGCGACCGGACGGTCAGCCAGAAATCGTCACCCAACGGGATGTCGTGGCCCTTGATGAAGCCAAGCACGTCGGTGTAGAAGGCCAACGCCGCTCGCTGGTCGTCAACGAACAGGCTGGTCAGTGCGATTTTCATTCGGTCCTCTTCTCTCGGTCGTCTTCTCTGTAGGCCATCGATCGGTAATGTCCGCGAGTGGTGCGGGATTGAAATAGTGGAACTTGGAGCGTCCCCGACGCTCGGTCGCAATGAGTCCGGCCGATTCAAGGACACCCAGGTGTTGGGAAATGGCTTGGCGGGTCAAGCTGAGGTCATGGCGCATGGCCAGGATCGAGCAGATCTCGAACAGTGTCTGACCGTCGCGCAACGCCAGCTCATCGAGAATAGTGCGCCTCGTTTCGTCATCGAGAGCTCGGAATACATCAACCATGAACCCCAGTATAGGCAAGTATGCGCTTGCCTATCAAGACCCCGATTACGATAGGTAAATGGCTGAAATGGGGGCAGTACTTCAGGCGACGGGACTTCTCGTTGGCTATTTCCGGGCGCCGGTGTGCGGTGAGGTGTCGGTGACGGTCCACCCGGGGGAGGTTCTCGGCGTCGTCGGCGTCAATGGCGCGGGCAAATCAACTGTCGTCCGGACGCTTGCCGGCCGGCAGCCAGCGCTCGCTGGGGACGTGCTGGTGCAGGGTCTGCCAGCGGTCCCCGATGCTGTGATGTTCCGACGCCAGGTTTCAGCCGTGTTCGACGACGACCTGTTCTTTCCGGCCCTCACGGTCCGTGAACACCTGCTGCTCGTCGCACGGGGCCATTCTCTTGATGCCCCGGATCAACGGGTCACCGCCGAACTGGAGTTCTTCGGGCTACGGGACCGGGCGGACGTGGTCCCGGAAGCCTTGTCCTCCGGGCAGCGGAGGCGGCTCCTGCTGGCGGCCGGGCTGATTCGCCCGTCCTCCCTCCTGATCCTCGATGAACCCGAACAGCGACTCGACCCGGTGATGCGCGATGCTCTCGCGCAGCGGATCAGCGACCACGCGGAGGCCGGAGCCGCAGTGGTGCTGGTGACCCACGATCCGCGACTGTTGGTGCAGACCGCCTCGACTTGCCTGGTGATTGACGACGTCGTCGAGCAGCTCGACCCTGACCAGGGAGCTGCGATCATTGCCGGCTCCTGAAGCGCTTCGGCTGCGACCCGCTGCTGGCGAGGACAGGGACGGGACCCTCGCCGCCGCCCGAGCCGTCGTCGCCTTCACCCGCACGTCGTCCCGCCGGTACAACCGCGCCCGGACGTCCGTCGGCGGCCTGTTCATCGACATCTACTCGAACACCCTGGCCCTGGCCTGCGTGCTCGCGATCGCTGGCTCATTTGTGTTCGCTCTGCGCGACGAGATTGCCCGACGGGATCCTGCGCAGGGTGGCCTCGCCGGCCAGCAGTGGCAGATTCTGCCGGCTGATGTGCTGTGGATCCTGTTGACCTACCTCGCGTTGAACGGGCTGCTGACCCTGACGAGGAGGCTGGGACCGGCCGCGGTGAGTTCCAGTGAGGGATCCTGGTGGGTACCGCTGCCGGTCGACCGGCGGCCGATGGTTCTGCCGGGGCTCAGCAGACTTAGTGCGGGCGTGGGGTTGGGCAGTGCTGTTGGGTACCTCCCCTTCAGCCTGCTTACCGCGCTGGACCGGACGCCTGCGGGGCATGTCCTCGCCGCGGGAACGTTCGGACTGGTCGCAGTGATCGTGGTCGGCGGCGCAACTCTGTTGCAGCTGCGGGCGGGGTCCGGCCGGCGGGATCCTCTCTGGCCAGCGCTGGTGCTGCTGCCCCTAGCGGTGTTGCCGTCGCTAGGGCCTGCTGTCTGGCCACTGCTGGTGGCGCTGGCCCTCGCGATCGGGGTACTGGCCTACTCGCTGCCGAGAGTTGGCGCGGTCGCAGGGTCCGAACTGGTGCGCGGTGGAGGCGTGTCCGGCCACGCCGGTGCTTCAGTGTTCCTGTTGGACGTCAACGAGCTTGGCCGGGCGCTGGCAGCCCGCCCACGCCGCACCGCCTCGACGCGGGGGGCGAAGCTGTACGCCCGCCCCACGTTGGGGCCTCGGTCGGCGATGGTGCGTGCCGATATCGTCGCGTTCCTCCGGCTGCAGCAAGGGGTGGCGGTGCCGCTGGTGTGGCTGGGCGCCTGTCTCGCTCTGGTGCTCGCTGATGCGGCGTTACCCGCCGTCGTGCAACTGTTGGTCATCGTGGTGGCCGGGTGCGTCACCGGTGCCGGCATGGGGGTTGTCGCGCGGCGGACGGCGCTGGTCCCGGAGCTGGACCTGCTGCTTCCCGTCTCCACCTCGGTAGTGATGCTCAGCCGGACCCTGATGCCAGCGGTCGCGATGAGTGTCTGGATGGCGGCTCTGACAGGTGCACTGAGCGTTGTCGGCGTCGGTGGACCCGGCCTGATTCTGCTGGGTGCGGTGGCGGGCCTCGGAATGGGGGCCGGATCCGTCAGGGCCGCCACCCGACCTGCGACTGACTGGACGGCCCCAGCTGCCGAAACGCCCTTCGGTCCCGTTCCACGGACCCAGATTGCAGCACTGTTCCGGGGTATCGATGTGACCGTCCTGGCGATGGTGCCGGTGCTGTTGGCCCTGTATATCGGGGCCGTCTATCCGTGGCTGGTCGGGGTGCAGGTAGTGATCAGTGCGGCGGTACTGCTGATGCAAATGGCCGCGAAGCCAGCCTCCCAGGCGGGCGGCTGAGCCCGTGTAGTCACTCCGGGCGAGCCTTGAAACCCAACACGGACCGGTTGCGACCGCTGGCCTTGCTGTCCCACGGCCCACGCGTCGCGATCGCGACGAAAAGCACCCCGGCCGCAATAGCGAACCACAACAGGCCCCGGGAGGGGTCCATGATCATTCCGATCACACCCGTGAAGATGAGCATCGAGCCTACGGCGAAAAGGACACGGGTGGTTTTCCAGCCAAACGTCAACATCAATCAAACGTACGTCGTCTGGTGGCTTGTGGCTAGGCAGGCGCGTGGTGGCCCCGTGGTCGCGTAGCATCGGAAAATGGCAAGGACAGCCCCACGATTCAGACAAGGCCACTACGGTCCCTTGCAGGAGGTCCTGTGTTTTCTCCGAGCGTGACCCAGTACTGGCTTCCGGCGGACCCGGTCCCGGGTGGAGCAGGGAGCGTCCAGGTGGTCATCGACCCGTCAATGGCTGCGGACCGGTCGGTGGCGGTGCTGCACCTCGTGGAGGGCCCCAGCCTGCTCACCCTGACTCCCGGACGGGCCCGGCACCTCGGCCTTTCCTCCGGCCAGGCGGTCCGCGTCGGGGATCTGGCTCCGAGGCTCGCGGCCGCCGGTATCAGGCTCAACGGTCCAGACTCTCTGTTCTACCTGCCAGCCACCGATCACGAAGCGGTCCGGCGCGAACCCAGTCCAGAAGGCACACGGCAGCTCACCCCGGACGACCACGAGGCCTTTGCCCTCTTCACGGGTCAGGCACCCGCCGCGGAACTGGACGAAGCGTTCGTCGAACTCGATCACTGGCTCGCGTTCGGTACCTTCCGCGGGGGCCTGCTGGTCGCCGCCGCGAGCATGTATCCCTGGCGCGAAACCAGGCTGGCTGACCTTGGAGTCATCACCCTGCCCGCCGAGCGCGGCCGCGGGTATGCCAGGCGCACAGTGCGCGCTATCAGCTCGATGGCCCTCCAGCTGGGCTACGAACCGCAGTACCGCTGCCAGCGGGACAACACGGCGTCGGCTGCGCTGGCGGAATCTGCAGGATTCGTCCGCTTCGGCGAATGGGACGTTGTGGAGAAGGACTAGGACGTGTTGCAGAATTGGAAGGCGGCATTCCGGCGTCGTATCCGTCCGCCTTCCCAATGAGGATTAGATGACCCCCACAGCACCAACCGACCTTGTGATCCGCCCCGTCACCGCAGCGGATTACGACGACGTCCGTCGAATCACCTGCGCCGCCTACCTTGAGGCCGGGTACTTCGAGGCTCCCGATCATCCCTACCTGCGGGTGCTGGCCGACGTCGAGCACCGTGCCGAGCACGCCGAAATCTGGGTGGCCGAGCGCGACGGGGTTGTGGTTGCCTCGGTCGCCATCACGTTCGAAGGTCAGCGGTATACCGACATTGCGGTCGCCGGTGAGCTGGAGTTCCGGATGCTGGCGGTGGACCCCACGGTTCAGCGGGGCGGGGTGGGGCGTCTGATGGTCGAGGCGATCATTGAACATGCCCGTTCGCTGGACGGGATCACGGCGGTCAGCCTGACCAGCGGCTCCGACATGACCCGCGCCCATGCGCTGTACCATTCGCTGGGTTTCGAGCGCCAACCAGAGCGTGACTGGTGGGTGCGCGACGAGGAGATCCTGCTCTGGGTGTTCAGATTGTCCCTCTAGAACCACTGCGCCTGTGCAGGTGTCCCCAGAAAGTGGGGACACCTGCACAGGCGGGTTGCGCCTACGGCCGGATCATGACCTTGCCCTTGCGGCCCGCGACGAAGTTGGCCCGGGACGCGTCGTGTACCTGCTCCAGCGAGTAGACGGCTTCGACGGGGAAAGAGAGGGTGCCGTCGTTGACCCGGAGGAGCAGTTCGCTGAACAGCTCGCCGCGACGGCCAGCCGGTAGCTCGCGCATCACGGTGCTGCCCCAGAAGCCCTTCACCGTCAGGTTCTTGAAGATGATCGAACCGGAACTCAGGGTCATCGTGGTTCCACCCATCGCACCGAACACCACGAGGGTGCCATTCTCGCTGAGCTGTGAGAGCACCTCATTGCTGGCGTCGCCGCCCACCGAATCCACGCCGGCAACGACCTTCGCGCCACCAGTGATCTCTGCGACCCGGTCTTCCCAGCCTTCGGACTCGGTGGAAACGATTCGCTCGATACCCTGGGCAGCGAGTTCGTCAACGCCTGCGTCACGGCGGACCAGCCCGACCACGTTGATGCCGCGGGTGGGAGCCAGTTGGGCGATCAGGCGGCCGACGGCACCATTTGCGGCGTTCTGGATGATCCAGTCACCCTCGGTGAGGTTGAGCCAGTCGAGCAGGGCGATGGCGGAGAACGGCATCGAAACCAGCTGGGACGCTACCTCGTCGGTGGCAGCTTCATCGACGGGGATCAGGCCCTGTGCCTGGGCGATGAAGTATTCGGCCCAGACGCCAAACGTGCCGCCGGTGGCGACGCGCTGTCCCACCGAAAGGTGCTCGACGTCGTCGCCGAGCGCGTCGACGACCCCTACTGCCTCGGAGCCCGCCTGGGCAGGCAGTTCTGGTTTGAAGCCGTAGGTGCCGCGAACGGTCCAGAGGTCGTGGTTGTGGATGGGGGACAGGAGAGTGCGCACCCGTACCTGCCCGGGACCGGGTTCAGGGGTGGTGACCTCATCGACCTGGAGGACGTCCCAGGGTTCCCCGAAAGTGTGCTGACGAATCGCTCGCATAACTATCTCTCTTTCGTATCGTTAGTCGGAAAGCACAACCGTCAGGGCTGTTCTGGTATTCCTGACCCGCAGCGACCTGGCGCTGCCGAAACGATGACGTCTCAGGCGCCGTCGGGGTAATACTGGCTGCTGTTGCCATACTCTGGGTCGAGTGGCGAGCGGAGCATCTGGTGATCGGCGGGGTGCTCCACACAGTCGGTCGCTGCAAGGAGCACCACCGTGTCGGGAACCAGCTCGGCCCTTTCGTGGCGGGCCGTAACGTTTAGCCCGTCCTTCTGGAAATAGAGCTCCCGCACAGTTCCCACCTGATCGTCAGACAGGGCTTCGTCAGGATCGAGGTCCCACCCCTCAGCTGTCAGGAGAGCCTTCACAGCGTCCAGCGCGGCGTTTGCTGTCTCGGGATCAGCCGGTGGTCCTGCGAGTTGCCCGGTCCACCGGGTCTTGGTCTGCGGTTGTTCGTCTTCCGGGCGGAGGCAGGAATCTTCCCGTAGCTGGTTGAGCTGCAATTCAACAAATGCTCCGGCTTCGGTCTGCAGGACGGGCATCAGTTCCTCAAGGCGGGTCTGCACGGCCGTGAAATCCTCTGGAGAAAGTGTCTCTGTCATGGTGGCTTCCGATTCTTGGGGGTTAGAAGGAGCTGACGCAGCGCACCCGGCGCTGGCGATCACTGCCACCAGGGCGATAGTGAGGAGGCCGTGCCTCCAATGGCTCGGCCAGGCCTGACGTCTGTCAGTCATTTTTCGAGCTCCTCGACTGTAATAGTTTTCAGCTTGCTGCCGGTGTAGTCGTCAGGGCTGGTCTCAAGGGGGGAATAGGCCACAGCTCCGTAGCGTCCATAAATATAGTCATCCTCGACATGCAGGCTGACTTTCGTGCCGTTGATTACCCCCGAAATATTCTGAGCGCTGGTGGATGCCGGGGTGAAGTAATCTTCGTGGCCGCCCATCACGGAATCGGGATTTCTCGGATCCAGGAAGCCGGTTTCGAGGCGTGTTACGCCCATCTGGTTGGGGCTCCCACCCTTCCACCACGAGCTGCCGTGGGACCCGCCACCAAAGAATTGCGCGGCCGAGATGGGGTCGGTGCGGGTTTGAACCCAGTAACGGTTGGCATCGGGGTTGGCAGTGTCTTCTGGGCTTCCCACCTCGTGACCCGGCCCTGCGGGGGCGACGTACACAATGTTGGTCGAGTCGAGCCCCTCCCGCTCCCCGGTACCCAGTAAGGATCCGCCAGCGCTGTAGCCCACGTAGGTGGTGCGAGCATCGGAGGGAATTTCCAGATCCACCGCATAGTCGAATGCGGCTAATCGCGGGGCGCCCGTCTCGTTGAAGTGCGGGGAGGCGTTATCCATAACCAATTTCTGTGGCAGGTCGGTGCCCTGCCAGTAGAAGCCCACTTTCTGGTCCGACGGTTCACCGTTGATCGCGGCGACCCTGTCGGTGTAGCTCTCGAGTCCACCAAGAGTTGCGCCTGTACCCGGAACCACGGTTGACATGACTGTCGTGTCGGGGGAGGGAGCGCCGGTCATCGAGACAACCTGTCCGTTGCCCGCCATACTCACCATGACCACCTGAACGTGATTGTCCACCGCGTACTCAAGGCCTTTCAGCTGCGATTTCAGCCGGTCCTGTTCGGCGCTCCATTCAACATGAGCATGCACGTACTCATACGCCCCGTCATCATCCGACGGGAAATCCGCCATCATCGGTTCCTTGAGGGCGGCAAGTTCCTCTTCCGCCGTGTGGCGGTACCCGGGAACCGTGATGTTGTTCGCCTTGGCCCGCTGTGCAAAGGGTACGCCGTTCAAACTCCCGAACACTGCGGGGAAGAGTAACAATAGCCGTTCCTGATCCTCCTCGGACAGGCCGGTCCACGCCGCGCGTATGCCGGCAATGCCTTGTTCGGACAGATCCGCGTCACCGCCCATCGCCGCCTGCATGATGGCTTCGGGAGTCCCGATGCCGAACGGTCCCATCATCGTCCTGTTCGCCAGGAGGGCAGCGGCTTCGGGGTTGGCGGCTGCCCACGCCGCCAGCTCGGACTCGTTCAGGCCGGTCAGCGAGGTGAGCAGCAGGGCGGGATTCAGAGGACCGAACTGTTCGTTCAACGACGTGGTCCAGCTGGCCCATTCGACTGTGGGCAGTAGGGTTCCGCCGGGTGCGGCTCCCATCGGTAATCCAGCGCCGTCGCCGTACCCAATGCCCGCCAGTGCTGCTGCAGTCGTTTCCTGTAGCTCGGTCCATTCACGGGTCAGGACCGTGGCCTGGTTGGCCGGTGAATTTTCCGATTCATCCAGCGAGTCCGGGTCTGTTTCCTGCTGTCTGAAGATCAAGCGCTGCAGTTCCTGCTTTCGGGCCGCCAGGGCACGTCCTGACGTGACGAAGTCGCTGATGATGGTGCTCGCGTCCTGCAGTGATCGCTGCCAGTTTTCGGTGGGTTCCTTCAGATCATCCAGTGCTGTGTACACCTGCTCCTGGGTGGTGGGCTCCACATAGTAGTCACGAAAGCGCAGCCAGGCCGTGGCGGCGTCAGCCAGGTAGTCCGCGCTCACCTGGGCGCGCAGGGCCATGTCCGATGCGGCATCCTCCAGCTCGTCCCAGACGACAGCAATGTCGGGCAACTGCGGCATTACCATGGCTGTTGCACAGCCTGGCGACCGCTGACCGGTGAAGGCGGCCTGTACGCTGCCGAGAGCTGGGACAACGCTGCAGCTGCTTCGGAATCCATGGTGGCGTCAGCTTCGGTGAAGGCTTGCGACGCGGTCGAGACCGCGTCGGCCTTGCGAAAGACGAGCGATGCAACGCGTTCACCGACATCGTCCCGACCACTCCAGAACGTGCTGAATGCCGCGGCGACCACATCGGCCGAGCCGAAGAGTCCGGCCACTCGGTCCCCGCCAACGCGGGCGTCCTTGGCCGCAGCGGCAAGCGACTGGCCATCCGCAGCAACGTCGATCAGAGTCGCGTGGATGCCAGACGGCTGAACATCGAAGGTGCCGCTTCCTGAACCTATCGACGGTGACAGTGCTTCTTGCTGAAATTTCATTTTCATTCCCCCGGGCAACGGTTCCACCACTGAGTATTGCACGGACTATTGCCCTGTCCGATGGGCAGAACAGCCCATCGGACAGGCAGCAGTCCGGCCCAGCTACGCCTGTCCGCCAGAGTCGATGACCCCTGCGGCGATCGCGCGGAGTGCAGCCAGGTGGGAATCGAAAGCTCTCTTGCCTTCCTGGGTCAAGGAGAGCCAGCTGATCCGTCGAGCATCCGACCGACCGACCGACGACGATTTGGTCATCGAAACAAAACCGCCGTCGGTCAGGAGCTTCAGGTGCTTCGACAGGGCGGCGTCACCGACGTCGAGAGCATCGCGGATGGCGGCGAAGTCCGCACTCTTCACATTCCGAAGGAGGCCACAGATCCGGAATCGAAGGGGCGCATGGATCAGTTCGTTGAAGACTCCCTGATCTGTTTCAGCGGGATTAGCTGGCATGACGAATCCGTCGCAGGGCGCTGCGCAGGAAGAAGTGGGTACCGAGTGTTCCGGCGCCGAAGGCGGCCGCCGCAGGGGCCAGCACCCACCAGTAGAGGTCGAAGGAAACAAGCCCCAGCGAAACGCTCAGCAGTGTCAGGCAGGTAATCAGGGTCGCGGCATAGATCAGCCAGGCCGTCCCGCCGATGTGGGACAGTTTGACCCCCGTCGCCCGGTGGTAAAGGTAAACCACGATGATCGCGACGATGATGAGCAGAGTGGAATTGCCCGACCGGTTGTCTCCTGCAGCGGGTGATGCGACACAGATCGCCGCCACTGCGCCAAAGATCGGGGGTACCCAGCGCGGTGTGGTCATCCGCTCAATCAGGGCCGAGCGGTCCTGCTCCACGTCGGCCAGCAACGCCGCGGCAGACTCTGATGGATCAGGCGATAACCGAATGTTGTTTTCCATGATGGAAAGTGTAGTTAGTTTCCACGAGAGAAAGCAACTTCTCTTCCGGGTCACCCGGCGAGGCCTGCATGTCGAGGAATGGTGGGGCTGATTCCGGAGGGGAGTCCTGCTTGGCTTGAGGGTTTTACCTCGGGGATTGAAGCGCTATTTTGCCATGACGCGGGCAGCCCAGTTGGTCGATTTGACCGATGACGGGGTGAAAGCAGCCTGATAGGAAATCGAATGTTTGTTCGAGAGATTTATCCACATAGCTTGTAAAGCCCCAGAAATGTCAGTGCGGTTTGGGACAATAGAGGTATGGAAGGCAGCACAGCTCCATCGCCGAAGCGGAAGGGAATCCCCTCCCGGGCGGACGCTCCGCGCGGCTCTACTGGTGCTGGTTCCGGCGGTCGCGTTGGTCGTTCCCGTTCCACCCGAGCCTTGGCCGATGCCCTCAATTCCCTTCACCCGGCCGCGGATGCGGCGGGCTTGATCGACCAGCTGCGGGAGTTGGAAGATCTGAAGTCGGCGATCGCTGGAATGCAAGCCCAAATCGCGGTTGCGGTTGATGTGGCCGAACGTCAGGCTCAAGCCGATGCCGGGGTGCCGGCCGCGGAGCGGGGAAAAAGCGTCGGGGCGCAGGTCGCGTTGGCTCGCCGTGAGTCTCCGGCCCGCGGCAGCCGCCTCCTCGGCCTCGCGCGTGCCCTCGTCACGGAAATGCCCCACACGTTGGCGGCCCTGCATCAGGGTCGGTTGAATGAGTGGCGGGCCACCCTGCTGGTGAAGGAAACCGCCTGCCTCACCAGTGCTGACCGGACTGCCGTTGATGAGGAACTCCACCCGGACACCGGGACCTTCGACGGGTGTGGGGATAGGGCGATTGTCGCGGCGGTGAAAGCCGCCGGATACCGCCGGGATCCCAGGTCAGTGGTGAACCGTGCCGCACGGGCTGTCACGGACCGGTGCGTGAGCATCCGACCCGCACCGGACACCATGGCCTACCTCACCGCCCTGCTCCCCGTGAAAGAAGCCGTCGCCACCTACGCTGTGTTGACTCGTCACGCTGACACGGTCCGGGGTGCTGGTGACCCGAGGTCTCGGGGTCAGGTGATGGCCGATACCCTCGTTGAACGTGTCACTGGTGTCCCCGGCGGTATCAGCCGGGTCGAGTTGCAGCTCATCATGACCGACCGTGCCCTTTTCCAGGGCGACAGTGAACCGGCCAGGATCCCCGGCTACGGCATCGTCCCCTCCAGCTGGGCACGCAACCTCCTCAGCACAGAAACACCGACCAACCCACGAACACCACCAGGGCAGCATCCCGCCACAACCGACCCGGGTGCTAAGCCACCAATCGGCCCGGCAGATTCGACCGAGGCAGGGCCAGCCGGCGGCACTGTCACTGGCCCGAAGGATCCAGCCGGGCACTTGGCTACCAACCCCGCACACCGTGCTTTCGATGTGTGGTTGCGCCGCCTCTACACCGCCCCATCGACCGGGGAGCTGGTCGCGATGGATTCCACCGCCCGGTTCTTCACGAAAGCCCAACGCCGGTTCATCACCGCCCGCGACGACACCTGCCGTACGCCGTACTGTGATGCCCCGATCCGCCACTTCGACCACATCATCCCCTGGCACCGCGGCGGACCTACCACCATCACCAACGGGGCAGGACTCTGCGAGGCGTGCAACCACACCAAAGAACAACCCGGTTGGAGAGCCCAAACCACCCCCGGATCCCCACCACGAACACGTCGCCGGCACACCTTCAGCATCACCACCCCCACCGGCCACACCTACCACTCCACCGCACCGCCCCTACCCGGCACAGCAGCCACAATCGAGCGGGCACAGATCCCAGCCCAAAACCGGCCCAGCCGCCGTCGGGAACGAAGTCTCGGTAGGGGCACCTTGCCCCAAGAACAGTGCACCTGAAAGATTGAGGACATGAGAACCGCTGAGTGGTCCGAGGGGCACTGGACAACCGAGCCCGAGAGGGTGCGCACCTCCGACGAGGGACTGTTAGTGACCGCAAAGGAAGGCAGCGACGCCTGGCGGATCACATCGTACGGTTTCATCCATGACACCGAACACGCACTGCTCCGACCGATCAGTGTGGGCGAAGCAGTTGAAGTGGCCTTCCGGGCAGACCTCCCTGAACAGTTCGATCAGGCAGGTGTCTTCCTCAAAACCGATGACACGAACTGGATCAAGGCCGGCGTCGAATGCAGTGACGGTGAGCCGGGTGTGGGTGCAGTAGTTACCCGTGGAGAATCCGATTGGTCACTATCACCGGTTCCAGAATGGGCCGGGCGGATCGTGACGGTGCGCGCGAGCCTGGCCCCCGGAGCAATCACGATCCGGGCCAGGGTCGACGAGGAACCCTGGCGGCTCGTCCGTGTGGCCCCGCTCGCAACCGATGCGATCCTCCAGGCGGGACCGTTCTGTTGTGCCCCAACCCGGGCTGGACTGGTGGTCCACTTCCTCAGCTGGCGCACGACAGACGCAGACACGGCGCTTCACGCAGAGGGATAGTAGGCGCCCATCGAATCGGCCACGGCCCACGCCGCACGTAGACTGGAACCAAACACCACTTCACTGACCATGGGAGATTTATGGCTGAGATCAACCGTGAGGACGTCGCGCATCTGGCGCGCCTTGCCCACATCGATATGAGTGCCGAAGAGCTGGACCGGATGACCGGTGAGTTGGCAGTAATTGTTGACTCGATCAAGCGGGTCAGCGAGGTGGCCGGCGACGACATCCCCACCACCAGCCACCCCATTCCGTTGAGCAACGTGTACCGCGAAGATGTGGTCGGCGAGACCCTCACCAACGAGGAAGCCCTCTCCGGCGCACCCGACAACGCTGACGGACGCTTCAAGGTCCCAGCCATCCTGGACGGGGAATAACCCATGACTGAACTGATTCGCCTCAGCGCCGCAGCGTTGGCCCAGAAACTTGCTTCCAAGGAAATCTCGGCCGTTGAAACCACCCAGGCCCACCTCGACCGCATCGCCCAGGTCGACGGCGGCGACGACGGTGTTCACGCCTTCCTGCACGTCAACACCGATGAGGCACTCGCGGTTGCGGCCGGCGTCGACAAGGCCCGCGCCAACTCCGAGGACCTCCACCCGCTGGCCGGCGTCCCGATCGCCGTCAAGGACCTGATCGTCACGAAGGGCCAGCCGACCACCGCCGGCTCCAAGATCCTCGAGGGCTGGCACAGCCCCTATGACGCGACAGTGATCCGGCGGCTCCGCGCCGCCGGAATGCCGATCCTGGGCAAGACGAACCTCGACGAGTTCGCGATGGGCTCCTCCACCGAGCACTCCGCTTACGGTCCCACCCGCAACCCGTGGGACCTGGACCGGATCCCCGGCGGATCGGGCGGCGGCTCGGCTGCCGCCGTCGCCGCCTTCGAAGCTCCCCTCGCACTCGGTACCGACACCGGCGGCTCCATCCGCCAGCCCGGTGCTGTCACCGGCACCGTCGGCGTGAAGCCCACCTACGGCGGAGTCTCCCGATACGGCGCCATTGCGATGGCGTCGTCGCTGGATCAGATCGGTCCCGTCTCGCGGACCGTCCTGGACTCCGCGCTGCTCCACGAGGTCATCGGCGGCCACGACCCCAATGACTCCACGTCCCTCACCGACCCCCTCGGCGCACTGGTTGAGGCCGCCCGTCTGGGTAACGTCGAAGGGATGCGCATCGGCGTCATCAAGGAACTGCAGGGCGAGGGCTACCAGGCCGGCGTCCTGACCCGGTTCCAGGAATCGCTGGAACTGCTGCGCGGTGCAGGCGCCGAAATCGTTGAGGTTTCCTGCCCCAATTTTGACTACGCACTGGGCGCCTACTACCTGATCATGCCCTCCGAGGCATCCTCGAACCTGGCCAAGTACGACGGCGTCCGGTTCGGCCTGCGGGTAGTGCCCGACGGCGCGCCGACCATCGAGCGGGTCATGGGGGCCACGCGTGCCGCAGGGTTCGGCGACGAAGTGAAACGCCGCATCATCCTGGGCACCTACGCACTGAGCGCTGGCTACTACGACGCCTACTACGGTTCAGCGCAGAAGGTCCGCACCCTGATCCAGCGGGACTTCGAAGCAGCCTTCAAGCAGGCCGACGTCCTGATTTCCCCGACAGCGCCCACCACTGCGTTCAAGCTGGGGGAGAAGCTCAACGACCCGCTGGCCATGTATCTGAACGACGTCGCGACCATTCCCGCCAACATGGCGGGCGTGCCGGGGCTGTCCCTGCCCGGTGGGCTCGCCGACGAGGATGGACTGCCCGTCGGCATCCAGTTGCTAGCTCCGGCCCGCGAGGATGCCCGGCTGTACCGGGTGGGAGCCGTGCTCGAATCACTGCTCGAAGCCAGCTGGGGTGGCCCCCTGCTGGATCGCGCACCTGCCCTGAGGCCTGACGCCTTGCGGCCCGGCGGCGCAGCCGACCGCGTGGAGACTAGCACTGCAGGAGGAACCAACTAATGGTGATGGCAACTGAAGACATTCTGACCTTCGAGGAAGCACTCGAGAAGTATGATCCGGTCCTGGGCTTTGAGGTCCACGTGGAGCTGAACACCCAGACCAAGATGTTCTCCTCGGCTCCCAACGCGTTTGGCGACACCCCCAACACCAACGTCACCCCGGTGGACCTTGGTCTGCCGGGCGTCCTGCCGGTGGTGAACCGGGTGGCCGTTGAGTCGTCCATCAAGATCGGGCTGGCGCTGGGCTGCAAGATCGCCGAAAAGTGCTACTTCGCCCGGAAGAACTATTTCTACCCGGACACCCCGAAAAACTTCCAGACCTCCCAGTTCGAGGACCCGATCGCCTATGACGGATCCATCGACATTGAGCTGGCCGACGGGACAGTATTCACCGTTGAGATTGAGCGCGCCCACATGGAGGAAGACGCCGGAAAGCTGACCCACATGGGTGGCTCCACGGGCCGGATCCACGGGGCCGAGTTCTCCCTCGTGGACTACAACCGCGCCGGTGTGCCCCTGGTCGAAATCGTCACGAAGCCGATCGTCGGCGCCGGCGCCCGCGCCCCGGAGCTCGCGAAAGCCTACGTCGCGGCGATCCGCGAGATCGTCAAGAACCTGGGCGTATCCGACGCGAAGATGGAACGCGGCAACGTCCGCTGTGACGCGAACGTCTCCCTCAAGCCCAAGGGGCAGGAGAAGTTCGGTACCCGCACCGAGACGAAGAACGTGAACTCGCTGCGCGCCGTCGAGCACGCGGTCCGGTACGAGATCCAGCGCCACGCTGCGGTGCTCGATTCGGGCACCCCGATCACCCAGGAAACCCGTCACTGGCACGAGGACACGCGGTCGACGACGTCGGGCCGTCCCAAGTCAGACGCCGACGACTACCGCTACTTCCCGGAACCCGATCTGGTGCCCATCGTCACCACCGAGGAGTGGATCGAGCGTCTCCGCGCAGAACTGCCCGAGCCGCCGGCCGAACGCCGCAAGCGGCTGCAGCATGACTGGGGCTACTCCGACGCCGAATTCCGTGACGTCGTCAACGCCGGCGTGATGTCCTCCATCGAGGACACCATCGCCGCCGGGGTCAAGCCCGCAGTCGCCCGCAAGTGGTGGATGGGCGAGATCTCCCGCCGCGCCAAGGTGGCCGACGTCGAGCCGTCCGAGCTGGGTGTCACCCCCGAACTGATCGTCGAGTTGAACTCGCTGATCGAGTCCGGCAAGATCAACGACAAGCTCTCCCGGGAGGTGCTCGACGGCGTCCTCGCCGGTGAGGGCACTCCCACCGAAGTGGTCGAGGCCCGCGGGCTGGCAGTCGTCTCCGATGATGGCCCGCTGCTTGAGGCCATCGACGCGGCACTGGCAGCCCAGCCCGATGTCGCAGACAAGATCCGCGGCGGCAAGGTGCAGGCCGTCGGAGCGATCGTGGGCGGCGTCATGAAGGCCACCCGCGGCCAGGCCGACGCCGGTCGGGTGCGGGAACTGATCCTGCAGCGCCTCGGCGTCGAGGGCTAACGGCCCTTACCCTCCTTGAGGTGAGCAACCTGGACAATTTGGGGCAACATTTCCCTCTCGAATGTCCAGGTTGCTCACCGTTTCCCATTGAAAGGACCCTCGTGGTGAACAGGTTGGCCGACGGTGAGCACTGACATGCCGCGCTGGACCCATCTCTCCCGCGTCCAGACCGAGGGCGACAACCACATCATGGAGGACGCCTGCGGGTACCGGGGCAACGCCGCCTGGATGATCGATGGCGCCACCTCCCTCCTGGAGGAAATCGACCTTCCCGGCGCATCCAACCCGTCCTGGTACGCGCAGGTCCTCAACCTTGCGCTGGCCGAACACGCCGGTCCCGCGGATCCCCGGGAGGTTCTGGCCGCGGCGCTGAAAACCGTTGACGCGCTCGGGCAGCGGCTGGTAGGCCCCCGGTCCCACCATTTTCCCAGCGCTGCGGTCTCCCTGGTGACCGCCGCCGACGACGGCGTCCAGGTGCTCAGCCTCGCCGACTGCCACGTCGTGGCCCGCCGGTACGACGGGAGTTGGCTGCACGTCGGAGTCCCGATCAGCGAACCCACCGGACCACGCATCGACCATCTGCAGGCACGGCGGGACCGCAATACCGAGCATGGCGTCTGGGTGGCCCGGCGGGAGCCCGAAGCGGCCAAGCGAGCCACCCTGGCGACAGTGGGGAAAGCGCACACCGTGGCGCTGGCTTCGGACGGTGCCTGGCGAGCCGTCGACCTGGGCCTGGTCGCGGGCCCCGAGGCTTTCCTCGATGCGGTCAGCACCCCTGACGGGGCACAGGAGCTCATGCTGACCCTGCGCATCACCCAGCAGGAGATTGGCGAACCAGCAGACGACGCATCGGTGATGTGCCTGGCGCTGCAGGACTAGCAGGCCGCGACCTGACTCTGCCGAGACCCGGCTGATACGCTGACGATGGTGCCACAGCACCGTACAGGATGAACTGCACGCGCCGGGGCGTACCACGCTGACCCACCGCGTGCGGGTGGAAGGAACCCCTCAGTGAAGGCGCTTTATAAGTCCGGGCCGCATCCCGGTTTCGAATTGGTTGACCGGCCCGAACCGACGCCGGGCCTCGGCGAAGTCAAGATCCGCGTGATCACCGCCGGGATCTGCGGCACCGACCTTCACATCGAGTCCTGGGACCAGTGGGCTGCCAGTACCATCACCGCACCCCTGATTCCGGGGCACGAGTTTTACGGTGAGGTGGTTGAACTCGGCAGCGGCGTGCGGGACGTCGCGGTGGGGGACAGGGTCTCTGGTGAGGGCCATATTGTCTGCGGAACGTGCCGCAACTGCCGCGCCGGTCGCCGTCAAATGTGTATCAGGACCGCGAGCGTTGGTGTGCAGCGTGATGGTGCCTTTGCCGAGTTTGTGGTGATACCGGAACCGAATGTCTGGGTGCATCCGGCTGGGGTCACTCCCGAGTTGGGCGCCATTTTCGATCCCTTCGGCAACGCGGTCCACACTGCCCTGAGTTTCCCCCTGGTCGGCGAGGACGTGTTGATCACGGGTGCCGGACCGATCGGGTTGATGGCGGCCGCGGTGGCCCGCCATGCCGGCGCCCGCTACATTGCGGTCACTGACGTGTTCCAGCCGCGCCTGGATCTGGCCCTCGCTGTGGGGGCTGACCTGGCCGTGAACGTGGCCACCACCCGGATCGACGATGCGCAGCGCCAGCTTGGCATGAGGGAGGGGTTTGACGTCGGGATGGAGATGTCGGGCCATCCCACGGCCCTGCCGGAGATGATCGACAATATGAACCATGGTGGCCGGATCGCCATGCTCGGGCTGCCGTCAGCCGATATCACCATCGACTGGGCGAAGGTGGTGACCCATATGCTCACCCTGAAGGGCATTTACGGTCGCGAGATGTTCGAAACCTGGTATGCCATGAGTGCCATGCTGCAGTCCAACCCCGTTCTGCAGCAGGCGATTTCAAGCGTGGTCACCGATGTCCTGCCCGCGTCGCAGTGGGAGCAGGGTTTTAACACAGCACGCAACGGGGCCAGCGGCAAAGTGGTCCTGGACTGGACCGGATTCTAAGGAGCACCATGTACACGAGCATTCAGGATCAGCTGACCGAGGAGCTGGACGGTATCCGCAGCGCGGGTCTGTTCAAGAATGAGCGGCGGATTTCCTCCCCGCAGTCCAACCATATTGAGGCGGCTACCCTCGACGGCGCCCCCCAGCGGGTACTGAACTTCTGCGCCAACAACTACCTGGGATTGGCTGATCACCCCGACATCATCGCCGCCGCGAAGCAGGCTCTCGACGACCGCGGGTTTGGGATGGCTTCGGTCCGGTTCATCTGTGGCACCCAGGACCTCCATCTGGAGCTCGAGGCGCGGGTGTCGAAGTTCCTTGGCACCGAGGACACCATTTTGTTCTCCTCGTGCTTCGACGCCAACGGTGGGGTCTTCGAGTCCCTGCTCACGGCCGAAGACGCGGTCATTTCTGATGCGCTGAACCATGCGTCGATCATCGATGGGATCCGACTGTCCAAGGCCCAGCGGTTCCGCTACGCCAACCGTGACATGGCCGATCTGGAAGCGAAGCTCAAGGAAGCAGCAGGAGCCCGCCGCACCCTGATCGTCACCGACGGGGTGTTCTCGATGGACGGGTACCTGGCTCCGCTGGAAGCCATCTGCGACCTCGCCGAGCAGTACGGCGCGATGGTCATGGTGGATGATTCACACGCCGTCGGCTTCATGGGCACAACCGGCGCTGGGACTCCCGAACACGCCGGAGTGTCCAGCCGGGTGGACATCTACACGGGCACCTTCGGGAAGGCACTGGGCGGGGCGTCCGGCGGCTACGTCGCAGCACACGCCGAGATCGTTGCCCTCCTTCGCCAGCGAGCCCGGCCGTACCTGTTCTCGAACTCCCTGGCACCGTCAATTGTCGCCGCCACCCTGACCGCCCTCGATCTGGTCCAGAACAGTGCCGACCTGCGGGCGCAACTCGAGGAAAACTCCGCTCTCTTCCGGCGCCGGATGACCGAGGAAGGGTTCGACCTGCTCGACGGCGAGCACGCGATTATCCCGGTGATGTTCGGCGACGCTGCGCTGGCTGCCAAGGCCGCCGACGCCATGCTGGCGCGCGGCGTGTTTGTTACGGCGTTCAGTTTCCCCGTGGTGCCGCGCGGCGCCGCCCGGATCCGGGTGCAGCTGTCCGCTGCCCACAGCGTCGAGGACATCGAGGCGTGTGTGCAGGCCTTCATCGGCGCGCGCGACGACGTCGCGGCAGCCACCTAGCCGGCGCGCCCCGGGCCGCCGGGTAGGCTGCAGGCATGGCACTCAACGCTGATGTTCTGATTGTGGGCGGCGGCATCGCCGGGCTGTCCCTGGCCTCCCGGCTGGCCGGGCACTGCACGGTGGTTCTGGTGGAGGCCGAACAGGAACTCGCCTACCACGCCTCCTCCCGATCGGCCCGGCAGCTCATCCCCAGCTACGGTCCTCCCGAAGTGCAGCAGCTCACCGATCGCACCCTCGAGCTGCTGCGCACCGCCGAAGTCGACCACCACCTCCGACTCCTGACGCCACGCAGCTTCATGCTGATCGGATCCGAGCAGGACGTCGCCGAACGCTCCAGTGGCGCCATGACGGCGATCAGCCACCAGGAGGCGCTGTCCCTTTGTCGGCAGCTCCGGCCGGAAGCATTCGCCGCCGCAGGCATCGACACCACCTCGGTGGGGCTCGATTCCGCTGCCCTGATCGCCCATCACCGGCAGGCAACGCTCACCGCCGGTGCCACCATCCTCACCGGCGCCAAGGTCCACTCGGCCCAACAGTTGAAGAACGGGTGGAATGTGGGGGCCGGCGCGCACGCCATTCATTCAACAGTTCTCGTGAACGCTGCCGGGGCGTGGGCCGATGAGGTTGCGGTGATCTCCGGAGCGGAAACCCAAGGGCTCCGGCCCTACCGGCGGACCGCCGCCGTCGTGGGGATGAGCGGTGAACTGGCACCGGGCACACCGATGGTCGCTGCCGCCGACGACAGCTTCTACTTCCGGCGTGAAGGGGCAGGGGCACTGATTTCGCCCTGCGAATCGGTGCCGAGCGTCCCCGAAGACGCCCAACCAGTCGCCGCGGACCTGGAGGTGTTGCTGCAGCGGATCACTGAGGCGACCACCCTGGGAATCACCTCAATCGACCGCGCCTGGACCGGGCTGCGCACCTCGACCAAAGCCGGGTTGCCGGTGGTCGGATTTGATCCTGAAGCCGCGGGCTTCTTCTGGCTGGCTGGCCAGGGCGGCTACGGTTTCCAGACGTCGTCGGGGATCGCCGAACTGGCGGCTGCACTGATCCTGGGCGAGGAGAGCACGATCCCGTCGCTGGCAGACCCGCTGCGCCCGACTCGCTGAGAACTGGGCACACTCACATCCTGGGCGCCGCCGTTTCCCCGCGAGGACGAGGTAAACGCCGGAGCCTGGCAGGTCTAGAATTGCGCTATGAAGGTCGATAAGACGCCACTGCCAGGCATCGGCGTGCGCAAGGAGATCGTGACGTCCTCAGGGCGCCGTATCGGAACTGTCACCCAGCGTGATGGTGAGACTGCCCTGATCATTTCCAGGCAGGACGATCCTGACGCCTGCCTGGTATCCATTCCCCTCACCACCGACGAAGCCGCAACTCTCGGGAGCCTGCTCGGCGCCCACCAGCTGGTAGCCCAGCTGACCGAGGAGCACCGGGAGCTTCCCGGTGTGAACACCCGCCAGTTCCTGATCACCAGCGGGTCGCCGTTTGACGGCTACCGGCTCGGCGAAACCAGGATGAGAACCCGCACCGGGGCCTCAGTGGTCGCTGCCCTGCGCGAGGGCAAGGTCGAACCCTCGCCAACCCCCGACTTCACCCTGCACTCCGGAGACCTCCTTGTTGCCGTCGGGACTGCCGATGGCCTGGACGCTGCCGCCGCAATCCTCAGCGGCGGCTGAGCCCGGTTTGGAGGCCAGCAGTGCGCTGACACTGATCGAACTGGGGGCGGTGTTCTTCTGCCTCGGAGTCCTCGGGCGTCTTGCCGGTCGGATTGGTCTCTCACCCATTCCGCTCTACCTCCTGGGCGGGCTGTTCTTCGGCAACGGTGGATTGATCGAGTTGGAAGGACTCGACGGATTCAGTGAAATCGCCAGTGAGATTGGCGTGATCCTGCTGCTGCTCATGCTGGGCCTCGAATATACGGCCAAAGAGCTGGTGACAGGGCTTCGGCAGTCCTGGCTCTCCGGTGTCCTGGACATCGTCCTGAATTTCACGCCCGGAGCCGTCGTCGCTCTGCTGCTGGGCTGGGGCCCGGTGGGGGCGATGGTGATGGGCGGGGTGACCTACATTTCGTCGTCCGGCATTGTAGCGAAGGTCCTCACCGACCTGGGCCGGCTGGGTAACCGGGAAACCCCGGTAATCCTGTCACTGCTCGTGTTTGAAGACCTGGCGATGGCCGTGTATCTACCCATTCTGACCACTGTCCTGGCCGGCGCGAGTTTTGCCGGCGGCATGCAGGCGGTGGGAATCTCCCTCGTCGTCGTGACTGTGGTGCTCATCATTGCCCTGCGGTTCGGCAACGTGGTCTCAGCGGTGGTGGACAGCAAGGATCGTGAAGTTTTCCTCCTGACCGTGCTCGGTGCGGCGCTGCTGGTGGCCGGCGTTGCGGCGGCGATGCAGGTGTCCGCCGCAGTCGGCGCCTTCTTGCTCGGCATCGCGATTTCGGGTGCAACAGCCACCAACGCCACCCGTCTGCTCGAACCCCTGCGGGACCTTTTTGCCGCCATCTTCTTCGTCGTGTTCGGTCTGAACACCGACCCTGCGACGATTCCCCCGGTGCTCGGTGTCGCGGTGCTGCTGGCCTTCATCACCGCCCTGACGAAGATCGGGACCGGGTGGTGGGCCGCACGGCGGCAGGGGGTAGGTCGGCTGGGTCGTGCGCGGGCCGGTGTCGCACTGATTGCCCGCGGTGAGTTCTCAATTGTGATCGCCGGACTGGCGGTCGCGTCGGGCGCAGTGACCGGCGAGCTGGCCGCCCTGGCCACCGCCTATGTGCTGCTGACCGCGATTCTCGGTCCGGTTGCGGCCCGCCTGGTCGAACCGGCGATGGGCTTGCTGCAGCGTAAACCCCGCCCCGAGCCGATTCCCGCCTAGTCCAGGATCTTGCCGACCGGTTCCCGCTTTTCCGCCTGGAACCGGTCCTCAGTTCGTCCGAGCGCCCAATAGCCTGACAGCGACACCTGGCTGCGGCTTAGCCCGTGCTCCACGAAGAAGACGTCGCGGAGCTGCTTCATAGCCTCCCGCTCCCCGTGCGCAAAGACCTGCACCCGGCCGCTGCGCCACTGCGCCTGCCGCACAGCCGCTGCCAGCAGGGTGCCCGCGGTGGTCCCGCGGCGGTACAGCCAGACAAGGTCAACCCCCGGGGGTGCGGTGAGGTCCTGGCGGTCGGCGTCGTCCCCCACCTCGATGAAGGCCAGCCCGACGGCGTCGGCCGGGAGCGTCTCAAGTGCCGCGGCCACCGCCGGCAGGGCGCTCTCATCGGCAGCGAAGAGGTGCCAGTCGGCGGTGGAGTCGGGGGCGTACCCGCCGCCGGGCCCGGTCACCACCAGGGTGTCTCCCGGCTGCGCTTTGGCCGCCCACGGTCCGGCACGTCCCTCGTCGCCATGCACCACAAAGTCGATGGCCAGACGCTGTGCGGCGTAATCCACCCAGCGCAGAGTGTAGGTCCGGGTGACGGGAAGGTCGGCGGGGTCGAGTGTCTCCCGGAGCGCCTGGTGATCGTACGGGGGCACCAGCCCGAGTTCGGGCCGGGCGAAATGGATTTTCACGTACCTGTCGGTGAACTCATTGCTCCCGAAGGCGGCGAATCCCTCGCCCCCTGCCACCACCCGCACCATGGCCGGGGTCAACCACTCGGTGCTCTGGACAGTCAGAACAGTCTGCGGCTTGGGTTTGCGCACCGGGGCAACGCTCATGGGGTCGAACTCCTTTAGCTGGTGTGGCCAGGCCACGCTCGCGGCCGCGTCTAGACGGTGCGGGCGTGCCAATCAACACTATCCCCGGGGTGCCTGAGGAAAAAGCTCGGGGCGTTGCTGGCAGCTCCTACTCGAGGCCATCGCCCAGGGCATGCTCCACGGCGGTGAGCAAGGACCCGTTGTCCACCAGGACACGGACCGCCTCGATCTCCGGTGCCAGATAGCGGTCGGTGCCGGGTCCTTCGACTACCTGACGGACTGCCGTGCGCACCGCGTGCGGCCCGACGGCACTGCGCGAGGTGGCCAGACCGCCGTCGCGCATGTCCAGGGCACGCGCCGAGGTGAGAATCTCGATGGCCAGCACCCGGGTCAACCCGTCCAGTGCGCGGCGGAGTTTGAGGCCAGCTGACCAGCCCATCGACACGTGGTCCTCCTGCATCGCCGAGGAGGGGATCGAATCCACTGAGGCGGGGTTCGCGAGCCGCTTCAGTTCGGACACAATTCCGGCCTGTGTGTACTGGGCAATCATGTGGCCTGAGTCGACGCCCGGATCATGCGCAAGGAACGGGTTCAGTCCGTGGTTGCGGGCCTTGTCCAGGAAACGGTCGGTGCGGCGTTCGCTCATGGAGGCCACATCGGCGACGGCGATGGCCAGGAAATCGAGTGCGTAACCTACGGGTGCGCCATGGAAATTGCCGTTGGACTCCACCCGACCGTCAACGGTGACCACCGGGTTGTCGATGGCCGATCCGAGCTCGATGGCGGCCACCGATTCGACGTAGGCAAGCGTTGACCGCGCCGCGCCGTGGACCTGCGGGGCGCAGCGCAGCGAATAGGCGTCCTGCACCCGGGTGCTGCGGTGTTCGCTGAGTTCGCTGGCCGAATGCTGCTGGATCAACGGCGACCCCGACAGGAGCCGGCGGATATTCGCGGCCGAAGTGATCTGGCCCGGGTGGGGGCGGAGCGCATGGATATCAGCGGCAAACACGCCGTCCGTTCCGAGGAGCCCCTCAACGCTCATGGCCGCGGCGAGATCGGCGGTTTGCAGAAGCCGGCGGAGGTCCGCCGAGGCCATGATCAGCATGCCGAGCATCCCGTCGGTGCCGTTGATCAGGGCGAGCCCTTCCTTTTCGCGCAGCTCCACCGGGGTGATCCCGGCGGCGGCCAACGCCTGCGCGGCGGGCCGCAGGGCGCCGTCGTCGTCGCGCACGTCCCCCTCACCCATCAGCGCGAGCGCGATGTGCGACAGCGGGGCCAGATCTCCGGAGCAGCCCAGCGAGCCATATTCGCCGATGACCGGGGTGATGCCCGCGTTGAGGAGCGCGGCGTAGGTCTGCGCAACGAGCGGGCGGACCCCGGTGCGTCCGGTGGCCATGGTGGAGAGCCGGCCGAGCATCAGCCCGCGAACTACCTCCCGGTCCACCTCGGCACCCGAGGACGCGGCGTGACTGCGGATCAGGCTCCGCTGCAGCTGGGTGCGCTGGGCCACCGGAATGTGGGTGGTGGCCAGGGCACCGAAGCCGGTGGACACGCCGTAGTGGGGCATCGGGTCGTTGACGAGGTCCTCGATCACCTGCCGTGAGGCTTCCATCGCGGTGATCGACTCCTGGAGGATGTCGACCCTCGCGCCATGACGTGCCACGGCGACGACGTCCTCCGGCCGTAGTGCGCCGACGCCCACGTTGACGGTCTGGGTACTGCCCACCTGGGACCCGCTTTCCTAAGAGTCTTGCCAATGAATGAAAAGAGCGTTTCAATAAGTGAAATGCATTACGACCAGCAATGCAAGACTCTCCGTTGAAAAGGAGGCACCAGATGGCCGACGCATCCACCCGCACCGTTGAACGAGCGTTACTCCTCCTCGGCGCCGTGTGTGACCGAGGTGTGGTCAGCCTGGCCGACGCCGCCCGGGACGCCACGCTTTCAGCCTCCACAGCACTCCGGCTGCTGCGCACCCTCGAATCCACCGGATTCGTCCGGAAGGACGACGACGGCTACCGACCCGGGATGCGCATCGTCCAGCTCGGCGCCCAGGCGCTCAGCCACGAGTCCCTGGTCTCCCTGGCGGGGGCAGCCCTGGACCGGTTGGTCGGCGGGACGGGGGAGTCCGCCTACCTGAACGTCCCCGCCGACGACGGCCATGGCATCTACATTGCCGTGCGCGAGGGAACCCACTCGGTCCGACACAGCAGCTGGGTGGGTCGTCGCATTCCCCTGACCGGCACCGCCGCCGGCAGTGTGCTGGCCGGCGAGGCGCCGTCCTGCGGCTACGTCGTGGTCCGCAACGGTATCGAACCCGACGTCACCGCTGTCGCCGCCCCAGTGATGATCGGTGACCGGATCGCCGCCTCGCTCAGTGTGGTGGTTCCCAGTTACCGCATCAGCGAGCAGCAGGCCGAGACCCTCGGCCAACTGGTTGCTGCAGAAGCCCGCAGCATCCTGAACACTTCCACCTCCGCTCCCGGCGGCACGCATCCGGGAGACACCGACATCCAGGGAGAATCCGCATGAGTCAGTCGTTCACTCAACACGACCCCACCCGTTCCATCCGCGCGGCGCGGGGCACCACGCTCACCGCCAAGAGCTGGCAGACCGAGGCGCCCCTGCGCATGCTCATGAACAACCTCGACCCCGAAGTCGCCGAACGCCCCGAGGACCTGGTGGTCTACGGCGGTACCGGCCGTGCCGCGCGCAGCTGGGAAGCCTACGACGCGATCGTCAGGTCTTTGGAGGACCTCGAAGACGACGAGACCCTGCTGGTGCAGTCGGGGAAACCCGTCGGCATCTTCCGCACCAACACGTGGGCGCCGCGCGTCCTGCTGGCCAACTCCAACCTGGTGGGGGACTGGGCCACCTGGCCCGAGTTCCGCAAGCTCGAGGCCGAGGGCCTGATGATGTACGGGCAGATGACCGCCGGCTCCTGGATCTACATTGGCACCCAGGGCATCCTGCAGGGCACCTACGAGACGTTCGCGGCGATCGCCCGCAAACTGTTCAAGTCCCCGACCGCCACGCTCGCCGGGACGCTGACCCTGACCGCCGGGTGCGGTGGCATGGGTGGTGCCCAGCCGCTCGCCGTCACCCTGAACGGTGGTGCCGTGCTGATTGTCGACGTCGACCGGTCCCGGCTGGAGCGCCGCTCCGCGAAACGCTGCCTCGACGTCGTCGCCACCGACCTTGAGGACGGCCTGCGCCAGGTGCTGGCGGCCAAGGCGGAGAAACGCGCCCTGTCGGTCGGCGTCGTCGGCAATGCTGCTGAAGTCTTCCCCGAGCTGCTGCGCCGCCATTTGGCCGGGGAGCTCACCATCGACATTGTCACCGACCAGACGTCGGCGCACGATCCGCTGAGCTACCTGCCGGAGGGCATGTCAACCGACGAGTGGGACCGGGAGGCGAAGGGTGATCCCGACGGGTTCACCAAAAAGGCGCAGACCTCGATGGCCCACCATGTTGAGGCGATGGTCGGCTTCCAGGACGCGGGCGCCGAGGTCTTCGACTACGGCAACTCCATCCGCGACGAGGCCCGCCAGGGCGGTTATGCACGAGCCTTCGCCTTTCCCGGTTTTGTCCCCGCCTACATCCGCCCGCTGTTCTGCGAAGGTATGGGTCCGTTCCGCTGGGTGGCACTCTCCGGCGACCCGGCCGACATAGCCGTCACCGACGCGGCGCTGAAGGAGCTGTTCCCCGAGAACGCCCACCTGCACCGCTGGCTCGACGCCGCCGGCGACCTGGTCGAGTTTGAGGGCCTCCCGGCGCGGATCTGCTGGCTCGGCTACGGGGACCGGGCCAAGGCCGGGTTGCTGTTCAACCAGCTCGTCGCCGACGGCAAGGTGTCAGCGCCCATCGTCATCGGCCGCGACCACCTCGACTCCGGATCGGTCGCCTCACCGTATCGGGAGACCGAGGCCATGGCCGACGGGTCCGACGCCGTCGCGGACTGGCCACTGCTCAACGCGCTCCTGAACACGTCTTCGGGGGCCACCTGGGTGTCCATCCATCACGGTGGAGGGGTGGGCATTGGCCGGTCCATCCACGCTGGCCAGGTATCCGTGGCCGACGGGACACCGCTCGCCGCCGAGAAACTGGAACGGCTGCTCACCAACGATCCCGGGATGGGCGTGATCCGCCACGTCGACGCCGGGTACGACAGGGCGTCCGAGGTTGCGGCAGAGCGCGGAGTCCGCATCCCCATGGCAGACTGACTCATCTGGCGCTTGGCGGCCTCCGGCCCCCTGCTCGATCCTGTTGGCATGGAGATTAGATGGTGGAGAAATCGATGAATACCGTTGGTGAGATGCTTGAGTCGATTTCCGGCGTCGGACTCGACTCCCATCGGGGTGGGTATTCCCGGCCGGTGTTCTCCTCAGCCGAGCTCGAGTTGCGCGACTGGTTCACCGCCGAGGCATCGCGGCGCGGGCTCGAGGTCAGCACCGACCGCAACGGCATTATGTGGGGCTGGTGGGATGCTGCGTCGGGGGACCGCGCCGGCGCCCTGGTCACCGGCAGCCACCTCGACTCGGTGCCCGGCGGCGGGGCATTCGACGGGCCACTCGGCGTTGCCGCAGCGCTCGCCGCCGTCGACGTCCTGAAGGAACGCGGCGTCGAGCCGCGCCGCTCGCTCGCTGTCACCGTTTTTCCCGAGGAGGAAGGCTCCCGGTTCGGGGTGGCCTGCCTCGGATCGCGGCTCCTCACCGGCGCCATCAACGCCGATAAGGTGCGGAACCTCAAAGACCCCGTCGGCAACACCTTCGCCGACGTCAGCCGGAAGCACGGACTGGATCCGGCACGCCTCGGCCGCGACGAGGAGGCGCTCCGGACCATCGGCGACTTCGTCGAACTCCACGTTGAACAGGGCCGGGCGCTGATCGACCTGGACGCGCCGGTCGGTGTCGGCTCCTCCATCCTCGGGCACGGACGGTGGCGGCTGAGCGTCGAAGGCCAGGGCAACCACGCCGGCACCACCCTGATGGCAGACCGCGCCGACCCGATGGTCGTCGCCGCACAGATCATCCTGGCCATCCGCCGGATCGCCGCAGCACAGGATGACGCCCGCGCCACCGTCGGCCGGCTGCAGCCCGTCCCGGGCGGCACCAACGTGATTGCTTCCCGCGTGGACCTGTGGCTCGACGTCCGCCACCCCGACGACGCCGTCACCGCAGCCCTCGTGGAGTCGATCCACGGACAGGCCCAGAAGGCAGCGGCATTCGAAGGCTGTGCAGTGACCCTCACCGAGGAATCCTTCAGCAGCACCGTCCACTTCGATGCACCCCTGCAACGCCAACTGCAGAACTCGCTGCGCCGGTCGAACGCCGGGAACCAAGTACCCGCCCTGCCCACCGGGGCCGGGCACGACGCCGGGGTGCTGGCCGGCTACGTCCCCTCAGCCATGGTCTACATCCGTAACCCGACCGGCATCAGCCACTCGCCGGAAGAGTACGTTGAACGCGACGACGCCGACCTTGCAGCCACAGCGCTCGCCGACGTGCTGGAAGACCTGCTGTGAGGACGTTCTGGTGTGAACAGGCCTGGGTTGCCGGGCAGGGCATCCAGCCCCGCGTCCGCATCGAGGCCGACGACGCCGGCACCATCACCGGCGTGACCTGGAACGTTGACGCCGCACCTGACGACAGCAGGGACCTCACCGGGGTGGTGTTCCCGGCCGCCGCGAACGCCCACTCGCACGCGTTCCACCGGGTGCTCCGGGGACGCACCCACGACGGCGGCGGCGACTTCTGGGTCTGGCGCGAGGAGATGTACCGCGCGGCCGGAACGCTGACCCCCGCCAGCTACGAGCGGCTCGCCACCGCGGTGTTCGCCGAGATGGTGGTCACCGGCTGGACCAGCGTCGCCGAATTCCACTACGTACACCACCAGCCCGGTGGTGAACCCTACGAGTCCACCGGGGAAGGCCCGCATGCCATGGAGTTGGCCCTGTGCCGCGCCGCCGTCGCAGCCGGGATCCGGCTGACACTGCTGGACACCTGCTACCTCGCCGGGGGCATCGGGAAGCCGCTGAACCCTGATCAGGAACGCTTCGGCGACGCCGACGCCGGTGCCTGGCTTCACCGGTTCGCTGACCTCCGCCGGAGCGTCGCCGCACACTTTGACCCGGCCTTCGTCACGGTCGGTGCTGCCCTGCACTCGGTCCGTGCTGTCCCCGAGGACGCCCTCCGGACAATCGCTGCGGGCCTCCCCGCCGACCTCCCCCTGCACATCCACCTGTCGGAACAGCCGGCAGAAAACGCCGACTGCGAAAAGCACTACGGCACCACACCCACCGGATTGCTCCACCGGCATGGGTTGCTTTCCGAACGGCTGAGCGTCGTCCACGCCACCCACCTCACCGATGACGACATCGCACTGCTGGGAGGCGCCGGGACCACGGCTGTCCTCTGCCCCACCACAGAGGCGGACCTGGCCGATGGGATCGGCCCCGCCCGGGCCTTGCGGGACGCCGGGGCCCGGATTGCGCTCGGCACCGACCAGCACGCGGTGATCGACCCCTGGCTGGAAATGCGGGCCCTCGAACACGGGGAACGGCTCGGCTCGGGCCAGCGCGGCAGGTTCAGCCCCGCAGACCTGCTCGACGCAGCCACCACCGGCGCCGCCCACTCGATGGCCACCCCCGCAGCCGCCATCGAGGTCGGGCGGCCCTGCGACCTGGTCAGCGTGAATCCGGCGTCGCTGCGCACCGCCGGATCCGATCCCGCCCAGCTCCCGCTCACTGCCACCGCCGCCGATGTGACCGCCATCGTCGTCGCCGGTCGTGTGGTTACCCGGGACGGGCAGCACGTCGACCTTGGCGATCCGGCCGCCCTGCTGGCCACCGCACTGCAGGCCAGCACCCTGGAGGGACACCCATGAGTACCCTGATCACCAACATCGGTGAACTGATGACGCAAGACCACGAGCATGCGGTTCTGAAAAATGCGGCAGTGGTGTTCGAAGGGGAGCGGATCAGCTGGATCGGCGCGGCAGCCGATGCGCCAGCCGCCGACGAAAGGATCGACGCGGGCGGCCGCGCCGGGCTTCCGGGCTGGGTAGACAGTCACACCCACCTGGTCTTTGCGGGAGACCGGACCGCCGAATTCGAGGCGCGGATGGCGGGCGAGGACTACGCCGCCGGCGGCATCGCGGTCACCACCGACGCCACCCGGGCCGCCACGGATTATGACCTCACCCGGCTTCTCCTCGGCCGGGTGGCCGAAGCGAACGCCGGCGGCACCACCTACCTGGAGACCAAGACCGGGTACGGGCTCGACGTCGACCACGAAGCCCGCAGCGCCCGCATCGCCGCCGGCGTCGTCGACGAGGTGACCTATCTGGGTGCACACCTCGTCCCGGCCGGGCTCGATCCGGAGGACTACGTCCGCCTGGTCTGCGGGCCAATGCTCGACGCCGTGCGCCCCTATGTCAGCTGGGCCGACGTGTTCTGTGAACGTGGTGCCTTCACCGCCGAGCAGTCCCGCGAGATCCTCGCCGCCTGCCGGGATGCGGGGTTGGGGCTTCGGGTGCACGGGAACCAGCTGGGCCCCGGTGCCGGGGTGCAGCTCGCCGTCGAGTTCGGCGCCGCCAGCGTGGACCATGTGAACCATCTGACCGGGGCGGACCTCGACGCGCTCGCCAGCACCTGGTCCGGGTACGACGACGGCTCCGGGCCCCGCGGGACGGTGGCCACCTGTCTGCCGGCCTGCGACCTATCCACCCGCCAGCCATTGGCCCGTGGCCGTGAGTTGCTGGACGCCGGCGTTCAGATAGCCTTGGCATCCAACTGCAATCCGGGCACCTCGTACACCACCTCGATGGCCTACTGCGTGACCACGGCCGTCCTGCAGATGCGGCTGAGTGTTCACGAAGCCGTCCGGGCGGCTACCGCCGGCGGAGCACTGGCGCTGCGCCGGGAGACAGGGGTCGACGCCGACGGTGCCCGCGCGGTCGGGTCGCTCGCCGTCGGGCACCGGGCCGACGTCCAGCTGCTGAACGCGCCGTCCGTCACCCATCTCGCTTATCGGCCGGGAGTACCGCTGACGCACGCCGTCTGGAAGCAGGGCAGCAGGATCGTCTGAGCATGGCAGATCATTACTCATCGTCTAGGACAGCAGCTGACCGCAAAGGGTCCTAGGCTGGGGCCAGAATCCGCCGCCGGGCGGGATCTGCGCGAAGGAGCGAGAGGACCGGAAATGATGAACTGGAAGATTGAAGTTGTCCCGATTCCCGTCACGGATGTGGACCGGGCCAAGGCCTTTTACGTGGACCAGGTCGGCTTTAACGCTGACCACGACCAGCAGGTCGATGAGACCCTCCGTTTCGTGCAGCTGACTCCGCCGGGTTCGGCCTGCTCGATCGTGATGGGAACGGGTCTGGTCGACATGCCGCCCGGATCTCAGAAGGGGGTGATGATCGTGGTTCCCAACGCTGATGAAGCGCTCCAGCACCTCACCGATCAGGGTGTCCAGGCCCGCGGCGTCGAAGAGCTGGAGTGGGGACGGTTCGTGTATTTCGCGGATCCAGACGGCAACGAGTGGACCCTGCAGGAGCTCCCCAGCTATTCCTGAACCCGTGACCCCGCCCGTGACCCCGCCCGTGACCCCGCCCGGCCCCGGACGGATCACGGACCGGGTTACTTCACGGCACCCGCGGTGAGGCCACCGATCAGGCGCTTCTCGATCAGAGCGAACAAAATGATCACCGGGATGATCGCGACAATTGAAATCCCAAACACGTACTGCCACGAGGTGGCATATTGCCCAATGAACTTGGTCAGCGCGACTGATAGCGGCTGATTCTCCGCGGTCGACATGATCACCAGGGAAGCAGCGAACTCGTTCCAGGAGGACACAAAGGTGAAGATGACGGCGGTGACGATGCCCGGCCAGACCAGGGGAAGGTTGACCCGGAACATCACGGTCAGCTTCCCGGCGCCATCCAGTTGGGCCGCTTCGTCGATTTCTTTGGGAATCGCCGCGAAGAAGCTGTGCATGATCCACAGCGCGAACGAGAGGTTGAACGCCGCGTTGATCAGAATCATGGCCAGCCAGGTGTCGTTGATCCCCAGCAGCAACATTTCACGAAACAGACCGGCGGTCAGTACAGCTGGTTGCAGCATCTGGGTGACGATGACCAGGAACAGGAACACCGTCTTTCCGGGGAACCGGAACCTGGCTGTGTAGTACGCCGCGGGGGTGGCCACCAGAAGGACGAGGAGGGTCGCAAACACCGCAATGATGATCGTGGAGATCAGATTGTAGGGCAACGGCGTTTCAGGGGTGTCCCACATCGTTGCATAGTTGCTCCACTGCAGGCCCTCGGTGGGGAAGTAGGCGGGGGGCACTGAGAGGATCTCTGACCGGGTCTTCAGCGAGCCCACCAGCATGATGCCGTAGGGCAGCAGGAACACGAGTGCGACGACGGCGCCAATCGCCATCCGAAGGCCCATCCTGCGGCCGGAGACCTGGTCGGCGCCGTAACGCTTCTGCCGTGCTTTCACCGGGGGCAGCGCTGAGCGTTCCGACTCGTTGAGCGTGGTTGTCGACATGCCTAGACCTCCTTCATCGGCTTGACGATTTTCACGTACGCCGCAACGATCACGATCACGATGGCGAAGTTGACCACGCTGAGCGCACTGGCAATGTCCACTCGCCGATCAAACTGCAGCACCTTGAAGATGTAGGTCATGAGGGTATCCGCCTGGTACCCGGGGATCGATCCGGTGATAATCCTGAGGATCGGGAGGTTGTTGAACACATTGATGATGTTGATCAGGACCGCGACGGCGAGAGCCCCACGAAGCTGCGGCAGCACAATGCTGAAGTAGGTGCGAACAGGCCCGGCACCGTCCATCTTGGCCGCCTCCAGGGCGTCCTCAGGCACCGACTGCAAGCCAGCGAGCAGGGTGTAGGCGGTAAAGGGGATGGACACGAACACCGCCACGATGATGGCCACTCCGAGGGCCGGAAGAACATTTTTGGTGAACCCATAGGGCGAGTCCAGAATGCCGATGTCCACCAGGAAGGTGTTCATGATGCCGTAGTTGCTGTCCAGGCCGTAGTAGAACACGGTGGTGGTCATCACCACACTGGCAGCCCAGGGGACCACCACCGCCATCCTGACAAAGGTGCGGCCAGGAAAGGGCTTGTTCAGGAACTGGGCCAGGATGAGCGAGAGGAGCACTGTCAACGACACCACCACCACTACCCAGACCACAGTATTGAGCAGTACACGGGGCAGATTGGGGTCCGAGAACACCTCGGCGAAGTTGGCGAACCCGGCTGAGCCTTGATCGATTCCGCTCTGGCTGATTTCCCGGGTGGAGTTGTAGATCATGAACCCGGCCGGAAAGATCACGATCGCGAAGATCAGGAGGAGGACGGGTCCGATCCAGGGGAGGGCGGCGGGCAGGCCGTCGGAATCTTGGTTGCGGCGCTTGCGTCCAGGGGATGTGGGCGGACCTGCCAGCACGGGCTGTGCGCTCATCGTCAATAGCTCATCTCTCTACCACCAATGGTTGGGTGCCAGCGCCGGTGCGGTCCGTGATGGACCGCACCGGCGCCG